>CAIKTR010000093.1 GCA_903830425.1 uncultured Opitutia bacterium | reverse complement strand
GTCTCCGGGTTAGGCCTTGGCGGCTTTGGACTGCCCCTTGATGGCGGCACGGACAATGACATCGTCACCGTTCGCGCCCGGGATCGCGCCCTTGACCAGAATGAGGTTTTTCTCGGCGAGAATCTTGACCACGCGCAGGTTCTGCACGGTGCGGGCCTCGCTGCCCATGTGGCCGGGCATCGCCTGGTTTTTCCAGACGCGGCCGGGCGTCTGCCGCATGCCGATTGAGCCGATGCGGCGATGGAACATCGAGCCGTGGGCGGCGGGACCGCCGGCGACCCGGAAGCGCTTCACCACGCCCTGAAAGCCCTTGCCCTTGGTGACGCCGATGACGTCGACCAACTGGCCTTCGGTGAAGGCCGCGACGGTGACGACATCGCCCACCTTCAGGGTGGAAGCGGTGGTGAGTCGCACTTCGCTCAGCACGCGGGGCGTGTGGGCGAGGCCGGCCTTGGCGGCGTGCTGCTGCTCGGCCTTGGAGGCGTTCTTGGTCTTCTTCGTCGAGAAGCCAATCTGGACGGCGTTGTAGCCGTCAGTTTCCGTGGTCTTGACTTGGACGACGGCGCAGGGGCCGGCCTCAACCACGGTGACGGGGACCAGACAGTTGGCACTGTCGTAGACCTGCGTCATGCCGATTTTTTTACCTAGGAGCGATGAGATCATGGGCTAAGCGGTAGGTGGAAGAATTTCCGTTTAACAACCTACATTAGTCGAAACCTGGCGGTGCCACTGGGCACACAGGCAACTGCTAACGTTGTGAGTTGAAGGGTTAGACGTTGATGGTGATATCCACGCCGGACGGGAGATTGAGTTTCTTGAGTTCGTCCACCGTCTGGGCGGTGGGCTCGATAATGTCGATGAGGCGCTTGTGGGTGCGCGTCTCGAACTGCTCCATCGACTTCTTGTCGACGTGCGGGGAACGGTTGACCGAGAGCTTTTCGATGCGGGTGGGCAGCGGGATCGGACCGGAAACGCGGGCGCCGGAGCGCTTGGCGGTCTCGACGATCTCGAGCGCGGACTGATCGATGACGCGATAGTCGAAGCCCTGGAGTTTGATGCGAATGCGTTGACCTTTCATGGGAGGCAAAGAACGAGGGTTAGGTGCGGGCCGGGGCTTTCGTGGAGGTCTCAACGATCTTGGTGAGAAGCGCGTTGGGAACCTGCGCGAAGTGCGACGGGGTGATGGACGCGCTGGCGCGGCCCTTGGAGAGAGAGCGGATATCCGTGACGTAGCCGAACAGCATTTCGAGCGGGACGTGCGCGGTGATGATGCAGGCGCCAGTCTTGTTTTCCATGCCTTGGATCTGTCCCCGGCGGCGGTTGATGTCGCCCATGAGATCACCCTGATATTCCTCAGGCGTGGTGACCTCGACGCCCATGATGGGCTCGAGCAGGATCGGGTTGGCCTTCTTCATCGCCTCCTTGAAGCCGAAGATTCCGGCCATCTTGAACGCGAGTTCCGACGAATCGACCTCGTGGAAGGAGCCATCGATGATGCGGACGATGACGTCCACCACCGGATAGCCGGCCACGGCGCCGTTGTTGGCCCCCTCGAGGATGCCCTCGGTCGCCGGCTTGATGAATTCCTTCGGGATGGCGCCACCGACGATCTCGTTGATGACCTCGACGCCCTTGCCCTTGACGTTGGGCTCGATCTTGACGCAAACGTGACCGTACTGGCCCTTGCCGCCCGACTGGCGGATGAACTTTCCCTCGCCGTCCGCGGACTTGAGGATGGTTTCGCGATAGGCGATCTGCGGCTTGCCCGCGGTCGCCTCAACCTTGAATTCGCGCTTCATCCGGTCGCGGATAATGTCGAGGTGCAGTTCGCCCATGCCGGCGAGAATGATCTGCCCCGTATCGACGTCGGTCTTGACCTTGAGGGTGGGATCCTCGGCGACCAGGCGCTGGAGGGCCATGCCCATTTTTTCCTGGTCGGCCTTCGAGTTCGGCTCAATCGACATCGAAATGACCGGCTCCGGGAAGGACGGCGGCTCGAGGCGAATGTCGTAATCTTCGTCACACAGCGTGTCGCCGGTGATGACATCCTTGACGCCGACCAGGGCGCAAATGTCACCCGCGTAGGCCATGTCGATTTCCTCGCGGTCCATCGCCCGCATCAGCACAAGGCGCGAGACGCGCTCGCTCCGGCGAGTCCGGGGATTATAGAGCGACATGCCCTTCGGCAGGGTCCCGGTGTAGACGCGGTAAAATACGATTTTGCCGACAAACGGGTCGGTCCAGAGCTTGAAGGCAAGCCCGGCCAGCTGCGCATTGTCATCCACCACGGCCTCGACTTCCTTGCCGTCGCTGTCCTGGCCCTTCATCGGGGGGACATCGATCGGGTTCGGCAGGTAGTTGACCACGCAATCAAGGAGACGCTGAACGCCCTTCTTCTTGAAGGCCGAGCCAGGAACCACGCCGGTGAAACCCAGCGAAATGGTGGCCTTGCGGACCGCGAGCATGAATTCCTCGACCGTAACCTCTTGGCCACCGAGATATTTCTCAGCGATGACGTCATCGAAGTCGGAAACCGCCTCCAGCAGCTTGTCGCGGTATTCCTTGGTCTGGGCCAGCATCTCGGCGGGAATCTCAGACGTGACCGGGCTCAGGCCGAGCGGATCCTTCGTCTCGTCGAAGATATAGGCGACGTTCTGCACCAAATCGATCAGGCCCGAGAAGCCCTCCTCCTTGCCGATGGGGAGGAAAAGGGGATGCGCATTGGCCTTCAGCTTTTCGCGCATTTCGACAACCGCGCGGAAGAAGTCGGCCCCGGTGCGGTCCATCTTGTTGATGAAGGCGATGCGCGGGACCTTGTACTTGTTGGCCTGGCGCCAAACCGTTTCGGACTGGGGCTGCACGCCGGCGACGGCGCAGAAAACGGCGACCGCGCCATCCAGCACCCGCAGCGAGCGCTCGACCTCAGCGGTGAAGTCCACGTGCCCGGGCGTATCGATGATATTAATCCGCTGCTTGATGCCCTTCCACGGACCGCACGAGGCGTTCCAGGCGCAGGAAATGGCGGCGGCGGTGATGGTGATGCCGCGCTCGCGCTCCTGCTCCATCCAGTCGGTCACCGTGGTGCCTTCGTGGACTTCGCCCATCTTGTGGACGGCGCCGGAGTAGAAAAGAATGCGCTCGGTCGTCGTCGTCTTGCCGGCATCGATATGCGCGGCAATCCCGATGTTACGCGTCCACTCGAGCGGAAAGGGACGGTCCTTGGAGTTAACCGAGGAAATCTTGGCCTTGTCGGTGACGACGGTGATGACAGGAGCAGACATGGGTTCGGGTCCTTACCAGCGGAGGTGGGCGAAGGCGCGATTGGCCTGGGCCATCTTGTGGGTGTCTTCCTTCTTCTTCACGACGCCACCCGTGTTGTTATAGGCATCGACAATTTCAGCGGCGAGCGCGTCCTTCATCGGCACCCCCTTGCGGGCGGTGGCGGCAGCGACGATCCAGCGGAGCGCCAGGCTCTCCTGGCGTTCAAACGAAATCTCGATCGGCACCTGGTAGGTCGCGCCACCGACGCGGCGGCTCTTCACCTCGAGGCGAGGCCGCGCGTTTTCAAGGGCGCCGAGCAGCAGGTCGACCGGGTCACCCTTCTCGAGTTTCTCGGAAACTTTTTCGAACGCCCCGTAGACGATGCGTTGGGCAAGGTTCTTCTTGCCGTCCTGCATGATGACATTGACCAGATGGGCAACGAGCGGGCTTTTGTAGCGCGCATCGGGAACGACTTGGCGTTTCTCGGCTCTGTGACGACGTGACATGAGAGAAGGATTCCTAAGTGGAAGGGATTACTTGGCAGCTTTCGGACGCTTGACGCCGTATTTGGAACGGCTGCGACGACGCTTCTCGACGCCGGTGGCGTCGAGCGTGCCGCGCACGATGTGATAACGAACGCCGGGGAGATCCTTCACGCGACCGCCGCGGACGAGCACGATGGAGTGCTCCTGCAGGTTATGGCCCTCATCGGGAATGTACGAGATGACCTCGTTGCCATTGGTCAGACGGACCTTCGCGACCTTGCGGATCGCGGAGTTCGGCTTCTTGGGGGTGCGGGTCATGACCTGCACACACACGCCGCGACGAAACGGGTTGCCCGCTAAAGCCGGGGATTTCGACTTAGTACGCACCTTGCGGCGGCCTTTTCGTACGAGCTGGTTGATGGTCGGCATGAGAGGTTTGTAGAGAGGGAATTAGGGAAAAGAGGAAAAAGCTACCAAGCCCCAAAAGCTCGGCAAGAACTTTCTGGCAAAAAGAAGTAGGTTTCGCGAAACCCGGGATTCGGCCCCGGCTCGCGAGTTTTAGAGCGTCAACCGACGATGGCCCCGGTTACGCGCTGAAAAGAGAAAGAGAGGGCAAAATCGTGTGCCGCGCGACAAACTCAAGTAAAATTCCATCCGCGAGAGTAATTGGCCGCGAATTATACCTCAAAGTGGCAAAAAACAGATGACTCCCCTTCCCTAACCTCACCCCGGACCTGTATTACGGCGTTTTCTCATGTGCAGGCAGATCAGGAAAGACCCTAATTAGTGTCTAGACGGTAGGGTGTCACATATCTGAGGCTCCAAACAGACAGCTATATATTACTTATTATTGTGACATACAGATAGTAACAATATAATTGACCAGCGGGTTTCGACCAGGAGCGATAGGATTTCCGAAAGGGTTAAACTACCCCACCCACCAGCCCGGCCATAAGTGTGGCAGAAACTTCGAAGCTGCTTCCACACACGGCGGCGTGTCTGGAGATCTCCAACTGGCGCTGGGGCGCTGTGCCGTGACCAGGATTGGTCTCTGTCGACGAGTCAGGTCCTACTGCCTAGCAAAGAAAAAGCCGCAGTCCTTGCGGACTGCGGCTTTGAAAGGATCTCTCAGTGGCTTTGCGCTCAGCTTGCCTCGGTCGCCTTCTCTTCCTCGACCGGGAGGTCAGCACCAAACGGCAACGTGATCTTGAGCTTCGCGTAGCTCGGCATGCCCGTGCCCGCCGGAATCATATGGCCCATGATGACGTTTTCCTTGAAGCCCTTGAGCATGTCCACCTTGCCCAAGGTCGAGGCGTCCGTGAGAACCCGAGTCGTCTCTTGGAAGGAAGCCGCCGCGAGGAAGCTCTCGGTCTCAAGCGATGCCTTGGTGATGCCAAGCAGGATCGGTTCGGCCTCGGCCGGTTTGCCACCGGCTTCTTCGATCCGCTTGTTTTCCGCGAGGAACGCCGAGCGATCCACCTGCTCGCCCCAGAAGTTTTCCGTATCACCAGGATCGGTAATGCGGACCTTGCGGAGCATCTGGCGGATGATGATCTCGATGTGCTTGTCGTTGATCGTCACGCCCTGCAGGCGGTAGACCTCCTGCACCTGGGAGATGAGGAAATCGTAGAGCGCCGACGGCCCGAGGATCTCGAGGATTTCATGGGGATCGGCGGCGCCCTCCGTGAGGTGCTGACCCTTGTGGACGACGTCGCCGGGCTGCACGATGATGTGCCGGCCGGTCGCGATGAGATGCTCCTCTTCCTGTGAGGTCTCCTCGTTTTTGACGACGAGCTTGCGCTTGCCGCGGACGGTTCCCTCGAATCCGACGATACCATCAATCCGGGACATCTCGGCGGCTTCCTTCGGGCGGCGGGCTTCGAAAAGCTCAGCCACGCGCGGAAGGCCACCCGTGATGTCCTTGGTCTTGGAGGCCTGACGGGGCGTCTTGGCGAGGAGCGCGCCAGGGGCGATGGTGTCGCCCTCGTTGACGGCGATCTGCGCCCCGACCGGAATCGAATAGGCGGCGAGCGCCTTGTTCTTGGCGTCGCGAATCTCAACCTGCGGGTTGAGATCTTCCTTGTGCTCGATGACGACCGTGGCGATGCGGCCCGACGATTCGTCGAGTTCGCGCTTCACCGTGACACCCGGGATCATGTCCTTGAACACAATGGTGCCGCCCTTTTCGGACAGCACGGGGATGTTGTACGGGTCCCATTGGGCCAGCACGGCTCCCTTTTCGATCTTGGCGCCGTCGCCGACGTGCAGGAAGGAACCGACCACGATGTTGTACGACTCCAGCTCCTTTTCATCGGCGTCGATGATCTGGATGGTGCCGGTCTTGTTGAGGACGATGTTCGCCCCCTCGGCCGTCTCGACGAGTCGGAGACTGCGGTACTTGACGGTGCCGCTCGCGCGCACCCGGATTTCCGGGGTCTTGAAGCCGCCACTCGCAACGCCACCAATGTGGAACGTACGCATGGTGAGCTGCGTGCCGGGCTCGCCGATGGACTGGGCGGCGATGATGCCGACCGAGTCACCGATCTTCGCGACCTTGTTGGTCGCGGGATTGATGCCGTAGGACTTGCCGTCGATGCCGTTCTGGCTGGTCGAGGTGAGGGGGGACATGACCTTCACGCGCTCAATGCCCATCTCGTCGATCTTGGCGGCCATTTCCTCGGTGATCAGCTCGCCGGAGCCCACCAGGACCTCGGAGGGGTTGATCGGGTTGAAGACATCGTCGCTGGAGAAACGACCAATGAGTCGCTCCTTGAGGCCCACGATTTCGTCGTCGCCCTCGAAGATGGCCTTCTTCCAAACGCCGTCCCGGGAGCCGCAATCGTCCTCGGCAATGATGACGTCCATCGCCACATCGCAGAGTTTGCGGGTGAGATAGCCGGCATCGGCCGTCTTCAGCGCGGTATCGGCGAGACCCTTGCGGGCGCCGTGGGTCGAGATGAAGTACTCCAGCACCGTCAGGCCCTCGCGGAAAGAGGACAGGATGGGGCGCTCGATGATCTCGCCGGAGGGCTTGGCCATGAGGCCGCGGGTGCCGCACAACTGGCGGACCTGCTGCTTGTTGCCGCGGGCGCCCGAGTCCATCATGATGTAGACCGGATTCACCTCGGGCTTGCCATCGTTGTTCTCGAGCTTGGCGAAGACCTCCTTGGCGATCTTGTCCGTGGCCCCGGTCCAAATGTCGACGACCTTGTTGTAGCGCTCGCCGTCGGTGATGATGCCCTTGTTGAACTGGGCCTCGACCTCGGTGATCTTTTTGCGCGAGTCAGCCACGATATCCTTCTTGGACTCGGGGATGATCATGTCGTCGATCCCGATGGAGATGCCCGCCTGCATGGCGGTCTGGAACCCGAGTTCCTTCAGTTTATCGAGGGTCTCGACGGTGATGACTTCGCCCGCGACCTTGTAGGTGTTGAGGATGAGGTCACCGAGCTTGGCCTTCGGCACGGGGAAGTTCACGAAACCCAGCTCCTTCGGCCAGATTTGGTTGAAAATCACCCGGCCAACGGTGGTGCGGAAGGTTTTCTTGTCGCTCCGGCCGTAGACGGTCTCGCGCCCGAAGTCGGGGTTGGGAACATCGACCCAGTCGTGCTTCTTCAGGGCGCCATCGGCGACCGCGAAGAGCACCTCGTGCAAATCGGCCAGCACGGGGACCCGCTCGGTCTTGGCCGGCTTCTTGCGCGGCTCGATGGTGAGGTAATAGGCGCCGAGCACGATGTCCTGCGACGGCGTGAGGATCGGCTTGCCGGACGACGGCGAGAAGATGTTCGACGTCGCCATCATGAGGAGCTTGCACTCCATGATCGCCTCGAGGGAGAGCGGCACGTGGACGGCCATCTGGTCCCCATCGAAGTCGGCGTTATACGCGGTACAGACAAGCGGATGGACGCGGATGGCCTCGCCCTCGATCAGCACGGGCTCGAAGGCCTGGATGGAGAGACGGTGGAGGGTCGGCGCGCGGTTAAGCAGCACGGGGTGCCCCTTGGTGACTTCCTCGAGGATGTCCCAGACTTCCGGCGACTTCTTCTCGATCATCTTGCGCGCACCGCGGACGGTATGCACGAAGCCGAGTTCCTTGAGGCGACGGATGATGAACGGCTCGAAGAGGACGAGCGCCATCTTCTTGGGCAGCCCGCACTGGTGCAGCTTGAGTTCCGGACCAATGACGATGACCGAGCGGCCCGAGTAGTCGACGCGCTTGCCGAGCAAGTTCTGCCGGAAACGGCCCTGCTTGCCCTTGAGCATGTCGGAGAGCGACTTCAGCGGGCGATTGCCCGCGCCCGTCACCGGACGGCCATGGCGGCCGTTGTCGAAGAGCGCATCCACCGCTTCCTGCAGCATGCGTTTTTCGTTGTGAATGATGACGTCGGGCGTCTTCAGCTGCATCAGGTTCTTCAACCGATTGTTACGGTTGATGACGCGGCGGTAGAGGTCGTTCAGATCCGAGGTCGCGAAACGGCCGCCCTCGAGCGGGACGAGCGGACGCAGGTCGGGCGGGATGACGGGCAGCACTTCGAGCACCATCCACTCGGGACGGGAGCGCGAATGAATGAAGCCCTGGATGACCTTGAGGCGCTTCGAGAGCTTCTTTTTGATCTGCTTCGACTTGGTCGCGCGCATCTGCTCCTGGAGTTCGACCACGGTCGCCTCCATGTCGGTCTTCGTGAGGGCGTCGCGGACGGCCTCGGCGCCCATCTTGGCAACGAAGGAGTCGTCGCCGTACTCATCGATAGCCTGGCGGTACTCGGTATCGGTGAGCAGCTGGTGGGGCTCGAGCGGGGTCTTGCCCGGATCGATCACCATGAAGTTCTCGTAGTAGATGACGCGCTCGAGGGAACGGGCCGTCATGTCGAGCAGCAGTCCGAGGCGGCTCGGCATGCTCTTGAGGAACCAGATGTGGGAAACCGGCACGGCCAGCTCGATGTGACCCATGCGCTCGCGGCGCACCCGCGCGATCGTCACCTCGACGCCGCAACGGTCGCAGACCACATCCTTGTACTTGATGCGCTTGTACTTGCCGCAGGCGCACTCGTAGTCGCGGACGGGACCAAAGATCTTCTGGCAGAAGAGACCGCCCGGCTCGGGCTTGAAGGTGCGGTAGTTGATCGTCTCCGGATTCTTCACCTCGCCCTTCGACCATTTGCGGATGGTCTCGGGCGAAGCGACGGTGATGGACACGCAGTCGAACGCGCTCTCCTCGAGGCCGAGGACGGAGCGCGCCTCATCGCGGGATGAGGCGGCGGTGTCTGCAGGTTGGATGCTCATTTAATTTTTCTCCCAGGTAATCGTTGAAGGACGGGTTGCGAAATTCGGGCGGCTCAGGTGCCGAAACCGAGGGAATCGCGTTTGTTGAGCTTGATGTCCAAGCCGAGGGATTGGATTTCCTTGATCAGGACGTTGAAGGACTCGGGGGTGCCGGCCTGCAGCGTATTGTCGCCCTTGACGAGCGACTCATAGATCTTGGTACGTCCCTGCACGTCGTCGGACTTGACGGTGAGCAGTTCCTGCAGGGTGTGCGCGGCGCCATAGGCCTCCAGCGCCCACACTTCCATTTCGCCGAAGCGCTGACCGCCGTACTGGGCCTTGCCGCCCAGCGGCTGCTGGGTGACGAGGGAGTACGGACCGACCGCGCGCGCGTGGATCTTGTGCGACACAAGATGGTTCAGCTTCATCATGTAGATGTAGCCGACGACCACCTCCTGATCGAGTTTCTCGCCGGTCCGCCCGTCGAGCAGCACGCTCTTGCCCGAGGAGGGCAGTTTCGCGTCCTTGAGGTATTCGCGGACCTTTTTCTCCGGGATGCCGTCGAACACGGGGGTCGCGACCTTGATGCCGAGCTTTTTGCAGGCCCAGCCGAGGTGGGTTTCAAGCACCTGGCCCACGTTCATGCGCGAGGGCACGCCCAGCGGGTTGAGGCAGATTTCGATCGGGGTGCCATCCGGCAGGAACGGCATGTCTTCCTCCGGCACGATCTTGGCGACCACGCCCTTGTTGCCGTGGCGGCCGGCCATCTTGTCGCCGACCTCCAGCTTCTGCTTGGTGGCGATGTAAACCTTGACCTGCTTGATGGAGCCGTCGCCGTTGTCCTCGCCAGCCTCGATGGAGGAGATCTTGCGCTCGCGGTCACCCTCGAGCTCGTCGAACTTCGTCTGGTAGGAACCGATGATCTCCATGATCTTGATCCGTACCGGGGACGGGTCGATCTGGACGTGCTTGGAGACGGCGGCCAGCTTGCGCAGGAGCGTCTTGGTGATCTTGCGGTTGGCCGGGATGATGATTTCACCGGACTCGCCGTTGATGACGTCGAGCGGGATCTTCTCCCCGAGGAGGATGTTGGAGAGCGCCTCGGTCAGCCCCTCGCGGAGCTTGTCCATCTGCGTCTTGTATTCCTCCTGGATCTGCTTGGCCTGGCGGCGGCGGTCGGAGGGCGACAGGCGCTCCTTCTCGAAGTCGACGCGGCTGGAGACCTTCACGTCCATGATGATGCCGGCGGCCCCGGAGGGGACGACCAGCGACGTGTCCTTCACGTCCGCGGCTTTTTCGCCGAAGATGGCGCGCAGCAGCTTTTCCTCGGGCGCCAGCTCGGTCTCGGACTTCGGGGTGATCTTGCCGACGAGGATGTCGCCCGGCTTCACCTCCGCACCAATGCGGATGACGCCGTTGTGGTCGAGGTTCTTGAGCGCCTCTTCCCCGACGTTCGGGATATCCCGGGTGATTTCTTCCGGCCCGAGCTTGGTGTCGCGCGCGGTGACCTCGAACTCCTGAATGTGGATGGAGGTGAAGATGTCCTCGCGGAGCACCTTCTCGGAGATGAGGATCGCGTCCTCGAAGTTGTAGCCGTTCCACGGCATGAACGCGACGAGCACGTTGCGGCCGAGCGCCATTTCACCCTGGTCGGTCGAGGGACCGTCCGCGATGATCTGGCCGGCCTTGATTTTCTGGCCCTGCTTGACGATGGGCTTCTGGTTGAAGCAGGTGCCGGCGTTCGAGCGCATGAACTTGCGCAGCTCGTACACGTAGACGTGGTTCTTGGGGTCGTGTTTGACCGAGCGCGGCAGCTCGCCGTCCTTGGTGACGACGATCCGCTTCGCGTCGACCGAGGCCACGATGCCGGCCTCGTCGGCGACGACGACGATCTTCGAATCGCGGGCCACCCGCTCCTCAATGCCGGTGCCCACGAACGGCGACTCGGCCTGCAGCAGCGGCACCCCTTGGCGCTGCATGTTCGCTCCCATCAGCGCGCGATTGGCGTCATCGTGCTCGAGGAAGGGAATCATGCCGGCGGCAATCGAGATCACCTGCTTGGGCGAAACATCCATCAGATGGACGTCGGCGGCGGGCACCTCGAGGAAGTTGCCGTCCTGACGGACGGTCACCTTCCCGACAAAGTGGTTCTTGTCATCGATCTCGGCGTTGGCCTGGGCGATGACCTTGCCTTCCTCCTGGTCGGCGGTGAGGTACTCGATCTTGTCGGTGACCTTGCCGTCCTTCACCAGGCGGTAGGGGGTCTCGATGAAGCCGAATTCGTTGACCCGCGCGTAGGTCGAGAGGGAATTGATCAGGCCGATGTTCGGACCTTCCGGGGTCTCGATGGGGCAAATGCGCCCGTAGTGCGACGGATGGACGTCGCGGACCTCGAAGCCGGCGCGTTCGCGGTTCAAACCGCCCGGCCCGAGCGCCGAGAGGCGGCGCTTGTGCGTGACCTCGGCGAGCGGGTTGATCTGGTCCATGAACTGCGACAGCTGGCTCCGGGCGAAGAAGTCGCGGATGACCGTGGTCAGCGCCTTCGGGTTGATGAGCTTCTGCGGCGTGATCGAGTCGACGCTCTGGTCATACATCGTCATGCGCTCACGCACGAGGCGCTCGGTGCGGCTGAGGCCGACCCGGCACTGGTTGGCGAGCAACTCGCCGACGGTGCGCACCCGGCGGGAGCCGAGGTGATCGATATCGTCCACCACGCCCTCGCCCTTCTTCAGGCGGACCAGATACTTCGTGGCGGCCACCACGTCGGCGCTCTCGAGGATGCGCTGCTCAATCTCGGCCTTGAGGCCGAGCTTCTGGTTGATCTTGTACCGGCCGACGCGGCCGAGGTCGTAGCGCTTCGGATCGAAAAAGAGCCGCTTGAGGAGCGCCTTGGCGTTCGCCGTGGTGGGCGGCTCGCCCGGGCGGAGGCGCTTGTAGATTTCCTTGAGCGCTTCCTCTTCGTTGCGGGTCGGGTCCTTCTTGAGGGCGCGGATGATCGCGCCCTCGTCAACCGCGGTGTCAATGACCCGGATGGACGTGATGTCGTGCTTCTCGAAGGTGCGGACGATCGCCTTGGTGAGCGGTTCAAACGCCCGGGCCAGGACCACGCCCTTCTGGGCGTCGATGGCGTCCTCGACGAGGACGAGGGAGGAGACGTTCTCGAGATCGAGGGCCTTGGCGACCTTGAGGTCCTTGATGTCGTAGAACAGGTTCAGCAGGTCGAGGTCGCTCGAGTAGCCGACGGCGCGCAGCAGCGTCGTGATGAGGAATTTCCGGCGGCGGCGGCGGCGATCCAGATAGACGTAGAGCAGGTCGTTGTTGTCGAACTGGACCTCCAGCCAGGTCCCGCGGTCCGGGATGATGCGGAAGGAATGGAGCAGCTTGCCGTTCGGGTGCGGGGCCACCTCGAAGGCGATGCCGGGCGAACGGTGGAGCTGGGAGACGACCACCCGCTCGGCCCCGTTGACGATGAACGAGCCGCGCTCGGTCACCATCGGGATTTCGCCCATGTAGATTTCCTCGTCCTTGATGAAATCTTCCTCGCGCAGGCGCAGCTTCACATAGAGCGGCACCGAGTAGGTGATGCCCTCGCGCAGGCACTCCAGCTCGTTGTTCTTGGGATCGCCCAGGGTGTAGGAGACGTATTCGAGCGTCAGGCGCTCGTCGTAGGACTGGATCGGGAACACCTCGCGGAAGACCGCTTCCAGGCCCTGCGGCTTGCGCTGCTTCTCGGGCGTGCCCTTTTGCAGGAAGTCGAGGTAGGACGTGATCTGAATCTCGATGAGATTCGGCGGCTGCAGGACTTCGCGAAGTTTGCCGAAGTTGATACGTTCAGAGTGTGTGCGGTCGGCCATGAGAGTTCCCGGTGAGGATTAAGAGACAACAAAGGACTAGGCGCGGCGCTCAGAGCGCGGCGGTAAACCAGCGGAAGAACCAAAAACGGAAAAGGGAAAGGACAGGCCGGGGGTACACCCGGCCCGTCCGGAAGAGGACGGAAGTAATGCGAGCGAGAACGCCAAGCGGTCTTACTTGAGTTCGACCTTGGCGCCCGCGGCCTCGAGCTTCTTCTTGATTTCCTCCGCCTCGGCCTTGGGAGCGTTCTCCTTGACCGGCTTGGGGGCAGCCTCGACGAGATCCTTGGCCTCCTTGAGGCCGAGACCCGTGATGGCACGGACTTCCTTGATGACGCCGATCTTGTTCGCGCCGGCTTCCTTGAGGACGACGGTGAACTCGGTCTGCGCCTCGGCGGCGGGCGCGGCGCCAGCAGCAGCGCCACCCGCGGGAGCGGCGGCGACGGCAGCGGCGGCGGACACGCCCCACTTGCCCTCGAGATCTTTGACGAGGGCGGCGAGGTCGATGACCGTCTGGCTCGAGAGCCATTCGATAACTTGGTCTTTGGTGATGTTGCTCATGGTGACGATTCCCGGAGTGGACTAGCGGTTTCGGGAGGTGAAACGCGTTTAAGAGACGTATCCCCTAGCCTGCTCCAGTGGATTTGGTTGCTTCCGGGGCGGCGCGGAAATCCGCGCCGCCCCGGAAAATGTTTGGGTAAAGGGTGGAGTTAGGCGGCGGGGGCCGCGGGAGCGGGCTGCTCCTTTTTGACCTTGGCATCGAGCACGCGGACGAAGGCCGCGGCGTTCTGCGAGAAGAGGCCGAGCAACTGCGAACGCAGCGCCTCGAACGAGGGCAGGTCGGCAATCTTGGCGAGGTCGGCGGCGGTGATGATCTTCTTGTCCACCACGCCCACCTTCACCTCGAGCTTCTGCTTTTCCTCGAAGAATTTCTTGAGGATCTTGGCGACGCCGGCGGAGTTCCGGCCGCCCACGACCACCGCGGTCGGGCCGGTCAGGGCGCTCTCGAATTCCGGCAGGCCCAGGGCCTTGGCCGCGACGCGGAGCGAGCTGTTCTTGACGACGTGGAACTCGGCCTTCTCGGCATCGAGCCGCTTGCGCAGCTCGGCCACGTCGGCCACGGTGACCTTCGTGAAGTTGGCCAGGATGACGTAGTCGGATTTCTTGAGGTGGGTCTCAACCTCGGCGATCAGATAGTTTTTTTCGGCTCTCATGGTTGGGACTCCTTTTAATATTTGCTGAACTCAGACGAAGCGACGTGCACGCCCGGGCTCATGCTGGAAGAGATCGCGACCGTCTTGATGTAGTTGCTGCCCTTGAACGTGGCCGGCTTGGCCTTGCCCACGGCCTCAATGACCGCGAGGGCGTTTTCAAGGATCTGGGCGGAGGTGAAGGAGCGCTTGCCGACGCCGACGCCGATGTTGCAGGCCTTGTCCATTTTGAACTCCACCCGGCCGGCCTTGACAGCCTTGATGCCGGCGGGAATGTCATCCGTCACCGTCCCGGACTTCGGGTTGGGCATGAGGCCCTTCGGACCGAGCACGCGGGCAATCGTCCGCACGATTTTCATCGCCTCGGTCGTCGCGATCGCGACGTCGAAATCCAGCCAGCCCTCGTTGATCTTGGCCATCATGTCCTGCAGACCGGCATGGTCGGCACCGGCGGCCAGGGCCTTCGCGGGATCGTCGGTGAAGACCAGCACGCGGACCTTCTTGCCGGAGCCATTCGGCAGCGGCGTGGTGCCGCGGACCATCTGCTCGCCGGCGGTGGCGTCAACCCCGAGGCGGAAGGAGAGCTCGACGGTCTCGTCAAACTTCGTCTTGGGAAATTTGGCGAGAATTTCCACGGCTTCCGCCAGTGGATAGGATTTGGTGAGGTCAGCGACCTTGACGGCGCTGTCGTAGCGTTTGCTGTGGGCGGTGGGCATTGATGACTCCTTGCGGTGCGAACGTCCCGGATGAGACTCCCGCGGCGAGTTGGGTTGGGTTGCGGACTAAATTCAGTCGATGACGTCGATGCCCATGTTGCGGGCGGTGCCGGCGATGACCTTGATGCCGGCCTCGGGGGTCCGGGCGTTCAGGTCGGCCTTCTTGAGGTTGTAGATCTCGAGCAGCTGCTTCTTCGTGACCTTGCCAACCTTGTCCTGGTTGGGGCGGGCGGAACCGCTCGCGATGTTGGCGGCCTTCTTCAGGAGCACGGACGCCGGCGGCGACTTGAGGATGAACGTGAAGCTCTTGTCCGAGAAGACGGTGATGACCACCGGCAGGATCATGCCGTTCTGGTCCTTGGTCCGGGCGTTGAACTCTTTGCAGAACGCCATGATGTTGACGCCCTGGGCACCGAGCGCGGGGCCGACGGGGGGCGCGGGATTGGCGGCACCGGCAGGCAGTTGGAGGCGGATGTAACCTTGGATCTTCTTAGCCATGTGAGGGGGAGGAGCGGGTGTTTAGTTGGTGGTCGGCGAACGCGGGGAGGGGCAAAGAGGGCGGCGGGTCACTCGGTGACCCGTTGCACCTGCCAGTATTCGAGCTCGACCGGGGTGAACCGGCCGAAAATTGAAACCGAAACCTTGAGCTTGCCGCGGTCGGGATCGATCTCGTCGATCCGGCCGGTGAGGCTGGCGAATGCGCCGTCGTTGATCTTCACTTCCTCGCCGATGCTGTACTGGACCTTCGGCACTTCCTTGCCGTTGGCCGCCTCGATGCGGGCGCGAATCTCGTCGATTTCGGACTGGCGGAGGGCCGCCGGGGCTTCCCCGCCGACAAAGCCGATGACGCCGGAGACTTCCTTCACGAAGTACCACGGCTTGTTGATGAGCTTTTTGTCCTCCCCGAACAGGCACATCTGGATGAAGACGTAGCCCGGGTAGAGCTTGCGCACCTTCGTGCTCTTCTTGCCGTTCTTCACTTCCGACACGACCTCGGTCGGGAGCAGCACCTCGAAAATGGCGTCGTCGAGCTCCTCGGCTTTCTTGAACTTCTCGATGTAGTTCTTCACCTTGTTCTCCTGGCCGGAGAGCGTGTGCAGGGCGAACCACTGGGCGGTGGCAGGGACGGTGGTGGAAGTGGACATGACGGGGGGTTAGCTGGCCATCCTCGTGAATAGGTCCACGAACTGGAAGAGGGAGAAGTCGCTGACGGCCGTGAACCCGCCGAGGATGACCGCGGCGACAATGACCACGATGGTGGAGTCGCGCAGCTCGGTGCGCGTGGGCCAGGTGGCTTTCTGAAGTTCCCCGACCATTTCGCCGAGGAAGATGCGGGTGCTGCTGAACGGATTTTTCATGGGCAGAAATTTGGCAGGCGCGGAGGGAATCGAACCCCCAACCAACGGTTTTGGAGACCGCTACTCTACCAATTGAGCTACACGCCTGTGAGGGGCTTTCTTAGACGACGCAGCCGAGGCCCCAAAATCGAGGCCTCGGCGGAGTCGAGTTAAACGGTTGAGGGACGACTTACTCGATGATCTCGGTGATGCGGCCCGCGCCAATGGTGCGACCCCCTTCGCGGATGGCGAACTTCTGGGTCTTCTCCATGGCAATCGGGACGATCAGGTCGATCTCGACCGCAATGTTGTCGCCCGGCATGATCATCTCCACGCCCTTCGGCAGGTTGACGATGCCCGTCACGTCCGTCGTGCGGAAGTAGAACTGCGGGCGGTAACCGTTGAAGAACGGCGTGTGGCGGCCACCCTCGTCCTTCGAGAGGACGTAGATCTCGGCCTTGCCCTTCTTGTGCGGGGTGATCGACTTCGGGGCGGCGAGGACTTGGCCGCGCTCAATGCCCTCTTTCTCGATGCCGCGGAGGAGGATGCCGACGTTGTCGCCCGCCTGGCCGCTATCGAGCAGCTTGCGGAACATCTCGATGCCGGTCACGACGGTCGAAGCGGTGTCCTTCAGGCCGACGATCTCGACGGTGTCGTTCACCTTGACGACGCCGCGCTCAATGCGCCCGGTCGCGACGGTGCCGCGGCCGGTGATCGAGAAGACGTCCTCGACCGACATCAGGAAGGGCTTGTCCATTTCGCGCGCCGGCTCCGGAATATCGGTGTCGATCGCGGTCATGAGGGCCGTGATGGCGGCGTCGCCCTCGGGCTTGCCCTCGAGGGCGGCGGTGGCGGAACCACGGATGATCGTGGCCTTCTCGCCGTCAAACTGGTACTTCGTGAGGAGTTCGCGGATTTCCATCTCGACGAGGTCGAGGAGTTCCGCGTCGTCGATCAGGTCGACCTTGTTCAGGAACACCACGATCTTCGGCACGCCGACCTGGCGGGCCAGGAGGATGTGCTCGCGCGTCTGCGGCATCGGGCCGTCCGCCGCGGAGACGACGAGGATCGCGCCGTCCATCTGGGCCGCGCCCGTGATCATGTTCTTGACGAAATCGGCGTGGCCGGGGCAGTCGACGTGGGCATAGTGCCGCAGGTCCGACTCATATTCAACGTGGGCGACCGAGATCGTGACGATCTTGGAGGCATCACGCACGGTGCCGCCCTTCGCGATGTCCGCGTAGGTCTTGACCTCGGCGAGGCCCTTGCGCGCCTGCACGGCGAGGATCGCAGTGGTCAGCGTCGTTTTGCCGTGATCGACGTGGCCGATAGTGCCGACGTTCACGTGCGGTTTCTTGCGTTGGAATGTAGCTTTAGCCATGTGGAGTTTGAGCGTTAGCGGGTTAGATGATGAATGTGACCTCTATTTTTACGTCGCGAAGTCGTGCGACGTTGACCTGGAGCCCAGAACCGGATTCGAACCGGCGACCTCGTCCTTACCAAGGACGTGCTCTGCCAACTGAGCTATCTGGGCAGACCAAGGGAGGGTCAAAAAACGAAAAAGAGGGAAGAAAGTGCAGTCCGCAAAATACCCCGTCAACAGCAAACTTGCTCTTTTCTCCGAAATTCTACGGTCCAACGCATATCCGATAAAATCCCGGGGAGAGTCGCTCGCCAGCGCGAAGCGTTTTAACTAGGTAGTTCTGAAAGTAACCGTCCACCGCCGTAACACGAGAACTCTCGGTAAGAATCGGCGGACCCACCAGACCCATGGGGTCCACCGCCACCAAAAACTCCATGGGCTGCCACCCTTTCCCTTCAGGCGGCCGGGCATCCGCCAACGACTGGACCAGCACCCGGCGCCCGTTTTTTGCGGTCGTTATTTCTACATACCCTTTTCTTTCAATAAGTTGCTTAACTTCATTATTCCCGTAGTCCAACCCGATAAACATCTGGTCTGGCTTGCCTGAGGAAAGAGCGTGCGCCGGGGTCATCGGGACGGCGATGTCGGCCGGGAAATCGAGTCCCAATTCGTTCTCGGCGTATTTTAGCTTGGCCGGATAGCCGGCAAACACCGTATCGGGTTCACGCTGGGCGTTGGCTGGCAGGGCGTTTTGACCCGCATTCCATTTGGTTGGTAAAAAAAGAGGGGTCGGATCCGTCAGCGCAGCCTCATTTTCCCGCAGGTTCACTAAACTGACGGGGCCAGCCGGCGGCGGCCGCGATAGTATCTTAACCGGCCTCACTCCCCCCGGCGGCGCGCGAAAGAGGAACGCCACCAGGCCCAGCATGACCAATCCGCCCGCCACCGCCAAGGACCACCTGCCCCGGTTTCCAGTTAATATATTCATTATCAGCGGCTACGGGAAGCATCGCCACTCGGCTCCTCGGAGGCGAGCACGATGCTAGACCCGAAGCCAGCTTCCCGCGCCGCGCCGACAATGCTGTTCTGTACCGAGACCGGCACCCCGGCGCTCATGCGGACGAGCAAGGAGGGGCGCTTGGTTTTCCGGGCCTCGCTCTTCAGCCACTCGCGCAGCTGCTCCATGGTGAGCAGGCCGTCCGCGAAAATCTGGCCGGAGTTCTTGACGCTGATCGTGCTGGTCGTGGCCGTGGCGTTCACCAGCGACCCCGGCATCTCCGGCAGCTTGAAGTCCACACCGAGCCCCGGCGCGAGCACCAGCTGCGAGCCAAACAGCATGAAAAACAGCCCGAGGAGGCCCCCGTTCACAAAGAAGAGCGTGTCGAAGTTCCGCGGCTCGGGCCGCAGCCGGGAGGCCAGATCCAGCGGACGGGTGATCACTGCGCCCCCTCCGCCCCACCCTTGGACGCCCCGGGACCGCGGTACTCGGTCAGCAGGTACTTCATGATTTCATTCCCGGCCCACTCGATGTCGCGGACGATCGCCCGGACCCGGCCGCTGAGAAAGTGGTGGGCCAGGTGCGCGGGGATGGCGAGCATCAGGCTGCCCGCCACGCTGAGCAGCGCCTGCCACATGCCGCCCGACAGGGCGCTCCCCATCGCGTAGTTGCCCCCCTTCTCAAAGGCGAAAAACGTCTCGATCATGCCCAGCACCGTGCCGAGCAGGCCCACCAGCGGGGCCACCTGCGCCAGGGCCGCGAGGCTGGCCAGCCGGCGCTCCAGGGCGGGCAGCTCGACGACGGCGGCCTCCTGCACATGGAAACGCATCGCGTCCGCGTCGTCGTCCGCATGCAGCAGCGCCGCCTTGACGACCGCCGCCACGGGCCCCGGCGTTTCCTCGCACACCGTGAGCGCCTCGACGATCCGGCGCTTGGCGAGGATGTTCTTGATCCCGCCGATGAACGCCGTCGAGCGGATCTGCCCGCGATGAAGATACAGGGTGCGCTCGATGAAGAGGATCAGCCCCAGCAGGCCGAGCGCCAGCAGCACCCACATCATCGGGCCACCCCGGGCAAAAAGACTGAAGTCGAGCGCGGACATTGGTGAAAGGGTTAGAGCGGGTTCCCCCGGCGGCGTAAACCTGAAATCAGTCGGAACCGGGGGCTCATGGCTTGGCCTCGGGGGGATCAAAGCGGGCGAGGCGCGCCTGCGCCACCTCCCCGCCCGGCAGCCCAAACTTCAGGATCAGCCGCCACGCCTCCCGCGCCTGCTCGAGTTTTTCCTGCCGCTCAAACAGCGCCCCGAGTTCCAGCAGCGTGCGCGCCATCCAGTAGCGGCCCTTCGCCCCCAGCTGCGCCGCCACCGCCGGGTCCTTGACCAGAAACTCGTGCACCACGTCCTTCCACCACACCTCCAGGGCCCGGGCGGTGTTCTCCTGCTCCCGCACCCGGTCTCCCCCCTCCCGGGCGGTGGCGCTGCGGCGCACATAGAGATAGCCCAGATTGAAGCCGGCCTCGACGCGGACGTCCACCGGCGCGTCCATCCGGTCGCGCAAATGCTCGAACAGCACCGTGGCGCTCTCGGCATGGGCCGGGTCGCCCGCCGCCTGCGCATGGTGGCACTCGGCCAACGCCAGCTGCGCCAGGGTCACCTCCTGGTGCTGCGCATAGTTGTTCACCAGCGACTCGTAGACCTGCTGCGCCTGCTGGAACTGGTTGAGCTTCCGCAGCAGGTCGCCCTGCTTGAGCCGCGCATAAAACACGAGGTCGCTCTGCGGGTACTTGTTCACCAGGTCCTCGATCAGCCGGTTGGCCTCGGCCAGGTTGGCTTCCTGCCCGCGGCGCTCGGCCTGGAGCGCCGCCTGATAGAGGGCGTACGGCGCATAGGGGTTGCCCGAGAACTCATCGGCCAGCCGGGTCAGCAGCTGCTGCGCCTCCACCGTCTTGTCCTGCTGGTCGTAGTACCTCGCCTCGTCGAAATAGGAGTAGACCGCGGCGTCCGAACGGGGAAAGTCCGCGCGCAGCTTCTTCAGCAGCTCCAGCGCCGCCGCCGCGCGCCCCAGGTCAAAGCTCGCCCGGCCCTTCAGCAGCGCGCTCGTGCTGGTGATTTCCCGCCGCAGTTCCGGCGAGACGCCGTCCAGCGAGGCCGGCAGCGCGTCGACCAGCCTCAGGGTCTGCTCCGCCTGCCCCGCCTTGAGCGACAGGCTGGCCTGCAGCCAGGCCATCCGGGCGCGCAGTTCCGGCGAGAGTTGCCCCGCGGCGGGGCGCGTCGCCCCCAGCAGCCGGTTGACCCGCGCATAGGCGGCCGGCGTCTGGTCCTGCACCTGCAGGGCCCGCGCGAGATTCCACTCCGCCTGCCAGAGGTTGACCGCGTCAAAGGCCGGATCCTTGGCCAGCTCGTCCAGCACCCGTTGGGCGGCGGCGAGCGACCCGGCCTCGATTTCCGCCAGCACCCGCTGGAACATCAGGTCGCCCTTGGCCACGCCGGGCGACGGCTCGCTCAGTGCCGCGGCATAAGCCTCGGCCGCGTTGCGGAAATCCCGCGCGCGGAACCACGCCTCGGCCACCAGCACGCCGAGTTGCGCATGCGCGGGCCCGGCCGGCAGCTCCGCCCGGGCCTTGCCCGCGTAATCCGCCGCCGTCCGATACCGCACCTGCTCCCAGGCGGACGCGGTCAGCACGCCCAGCGCGTGCGCCTTGAGGGGCGAGCCGGGAAATTTCTGCAGCAGCGCCCGCGCGTCATCCTCCGCCAGCGCATAGTTCTTGTCCGCCAGCGCCTGCACCGCCCGGAACAGGAGCAGGTCCTCCAGGATGGGATGCGGCGTCGACAGGCCGATCAGGCCGTCCAGCCGCCGCCGGAAATCGGCGCGCGCCGGCTCGCGCACCGAGGCCCGGGCCAGCAACTGGAGCGCGACGCGCTGCTTGTCGCGGTCGGTGCCGTCGCGCAGGAGCTCGCCGAGGGCGTTGCGCCCCACTCCCTCGGTGGCGCCGGCCATCAGGCCCAGCACCAGCCGGGTGGTGTCCAGCTCGTCGCGCTCCACCAGCGGGATGATCGCCGCGAGCTGGCGCTGCAGCAGCGCGACCGCCTCGGACTTGCGGCCGAGCGTGTCCAGCATGGTGGCGTAGGTGCGCGCGATCCCGTAGCTGATCTTGCGGCCTTGAAACTGCTCCAGGTTCTTGCGCTGCACCTCCGCCTCCGCCTCGGTGACGGGCCCGAGGCGCAGGCGCGCCTGCTCCCGGAGCAGCACGAAGCGCGCCCGGGCGAGATTGTTCCGGGCGGCGCCCTCGGCCTGCTGGTAAAACTCCTTGGCGCGGTTCCAGTCGTTCGCCGCCTCCGCCACCTGGCCCTGCAGGTAGTGGTACCAGGCGCGGTCCGTCGCACTCAGTTCCTCGGGCTTGAGGGTGGCCAGCTCGGCCTTGGCGACGGCGGGCTGCTGCTGCTCGGCGGCCGCGAGCGCGCGGCGCAGGCGCCAGGCGGCGCCGCGGGGTCCGGGGAAGCCCTGCAGCGCCTGCTCGGCCTCGGCGGCCCGGCCGTCGTCCAGCAGCGCCGTCGCCAGCCCGAGCACCAGCCGGCCCCGGTCGCCCCCGCCCGCCGCCAGCAGGTTCCGATAGAGGCCCGCGGCCAGCGTGGGAAAACCCAGCTCCTGCGCCCGGTCCGCCGCCGCGAGCTGCAGCGCGTTTTCCCCCGGCGACGCCTGCGGGCTGACCGTCAGGAGGGGCACGGGCGGATTCAGCGGCCCCTGCGCGCGCAGGGCCACCGCGAGGGTCAGCAGGAGGGCAGGAAGGAATCGGCGGCGCATGCGAAGACGCGGCCAAGTTGCCGCTCCCCATGGAAACAATCAACCGCGTTGTAAACAGTTCCTTCTGGCGCGCCGCGGTTCCCTCGCCATGCTCGATTCCGCTAAGCCTCATCCCCCTCCACCCATGACCCCCGTCCTCATCGTCCTCCTCGCGCTGCTCGCCCTCGTCGTCATCCTCAGCCTCTGGATCGCGGGCATTTACAATGCCCTGGTCGCCTTGCGCAACCGCTTCAAGAACGCCTTCGCCCAGATCGATGTGCAGCTCAAGCGGCGCTACGACCTCATCCCCAACCTCGTGGAAGTGGCCAAGGGCTACCTCAAGCACGAGAGCAGCACGCTCGAGGCCGTGATCAAGGCGCGCAACATCGCCCTCGCCGCCTCGCAGTCCGCCGCGGCCAACCCCGCCGATGCCAACGCCGTCAAGGGCCTCCTCTCCGCGGAAAGCGGCCTCTCCGGCGCGCTCAGCCGCCTGATGGTGGTTTCCGAGCAGTACCCGGACCTCAAGGCCAACCAGAACATGATGCAGCTCACCGAGGAGCTCACCGCCACCGAGAACAAGGTCTCCTTCGCCCGCCAGGCCTACAACGACAGCGTCATGACCTACAACACGACGCGCGAGACGTTCCCCAATGTGATCTTCGCCGGCCTGTTCGGCTTCCTGCCGGCCGAGCTCTTCAAGATCGAAGACCCGACGGAGCGCTCGGCGCCCAAGGTTCAGTTCACCTGAGCGCGCCCGCGGCCGGCCGCCGACCCGCGCCGGCCGCCGGTTCCGCCCGCCGCCCACCCCGGCCGACCTCGCGATGGATTTCTTCGAAGCCCAGGTCCACGCCAAGCAGCGCACCTCCCGCCTCGTCGGTCTCTTCGCGGTCGCGGTCGCCGGCACCATCGCCGCCAGCTACTTCGCGTCGCTCTTCCTCCTCGCCCAGCTGTCCGGGCGCAGCCGGCGCCACCACCCCTCCGACGACCCCGCCGCCGCCGCGGCCGCCGCCGGCCCGCGGCTCTGGCAGCCGCAGATCTTCTTCCCCGTGGCCCTCGGCACCCTCGCCGTGGTCGGGCTCGCTTCACTGTTCAAGTGGCGGGAATTTTCCGTCGGGGGCTCCGCCGTGGCCGAGAGCGTCGGCGGGCGCCGCATCGATCCGCATACCCTCGAGCTCAAGGAACGCCGCCTGCTCAACGTCGTCGAGGAGATGTCCATCGCCTCCGGCATCCCCATGCCGACGGTCTACGTGCTGGACGAGGAGCCCTCCCTCAACGCCTTCGCGGCCGGGCTCACCACCAGCGACGCGGTGGTCGCGGTCACCCGCGGCACCCTGGAGAAGCTCACCCGGGACGAGCTGCAGGGCGTCATCGGCCACGAGTTCAGCCACATTCTCAATGGCGACATGCGCCTCAACCTCCGGCTGAGCGCGCTGATCTTCGGCATCCTCGTGATCGGGCTGGCCGGCCGGGGCATCCTGTGGGCAACCCTGCGCGGCCGGGTGCGCAGCGACAAGAATTCCGGCGGCGCCGTCATCGCGATCGCCGCCGTCGGCCTGGCCCTGCTCCTGGTCGGGTACGTGGGCTACTTCTTCGGCCGGCTCATCCAGGCCGCGGTCTCCCGCCAGCGCGAGTTTCTGGCCGATGCCTCGGCCGTGCAGTTCACGCGCAATCCCGCCGGGCTGACCGGCGCGCTGCGGAAAATCGGCGGCTTCGCCCTCGGCTCCTCCCTCGCCTCGAACAAGAGCGCCGCCATCGGCCACTTCTTTTTTGCCCAGGGCTTCGCCTCGAGCTTCGGCGGGCTCTGGGCCACCCACCCGCCGCTCGACCAGCGCATCCGCGCCATCGACCCCCAGTTCGACGGCCGGATGTATGACCCGCCCGAGGTCGTCGACGTCGCCCGCGAGTCCTTTGCCACCGCCGGCTTCGCGCCCGGCGCCCTCCGCCAGCCCCCGCTCATCCCCGCCGCGCCGCCCACCCCCGCGGCCTTCGTCGCCAGCATCGGCGTCCTCTCACCCGAGACCATCGCCCACGCCGAGTCCCTGCTCGCCTCCGTGCCGGCCCGCCTGCGCGCGGCCGTCCGCTCCCCCACCGAGGCGGGCGTCATGGTCTACGGCCTCCTGCTCGATTCCCAGCCCGCCCTGCGGGAGCGCCAGCGCGCCCTGGTTGCCAGCGGCGCCGGCCCCGCGGCGCTCGGCACGCTCGACGAGCTCGACCCCGCCCTCCGCCAGCTGGGCCCGGAACACCGGCTGCCGCTGCTCCAGCTCACCCTGCCCGCCCTCCGCCAGCTCCCGCCCGCGGCGCTCCCGCCGTTCCTCGGCACCCTGGATGAACTCGTCCACGCCGACGGCCGCGTCTCCACCTTCGAGTTTGCGCTGCTCAAGCTCCTCACCCGGACCCTCGCGCTGGGCCGCACCCCGCAGGCCGGGGTCGTGCAGGTCTACTCGTTCAACGCCGTCGTGGCCGAGATCAGCCTCGTGCTCTCCGCGCTCGCCCACGCCGCCAGCAATGACGGAATGGGCGCCGCCGGCGCCTTCGCCGCCGGGGCCGCGCAGCTGAAGCTCATCGCGGGACAGCTCGTGCTGCTCCCGCCCGCCGACTGCGATCTGGGGCGGCTCGACGCGGCCCTCGACAAGCTCGCGTCGGCCAGCGGCCCGATCAAGCAGCGGCTGCTCCTCGCCTGCGCCCACCTGGTGGGCGCCGACGGCCGCATCCTCGTCGCCGAGGCCGAGCTGCTCCGCGCCGTCGCCGCCGCCCTCGACTGCCCGATGCCGCCGCTGGCCGCCGCCTGAACATTCGCGGGAAACAGGTTTGCGCCCTCCCGCGGTCCGTCGTCTCTGTCCTCATGCCCCGCCGCGACCCCTCCACCCTCCGTCAAACCACCCGGCTGCCCCGGCCCGGCTCCGCCCGCGACCCCCTCCGCTGGTGGCGCGAGGCCCGCTTCGGCCTCTTCATCCACTGGGGCCTCTACGCCCTCCCCGCCGGCGTCTGGCGGGGCGAGCGCGTCCCCGGCATCGGCGAGTGGCTCATGTTCTCCAAGAAGGTTCCCGTCGCCGACTACGCCCAGCTGGCCACGCGCTTTCATCCCCGCCACTTCGACGCCGCCGCCATCGTCCGCCTCGCCCGGGAGGCCGGCCAGCGCTACCTCGTCATCACCGCCAAGCACCACGAGGGCTTCGCCATGTACCACTCGGCGTCCAGCCCGTACAACGTCGTCGACGCCACGCCGTGGCACCACGACCCGCTCGCCGACCTCGCGCGCGAGTGCCGGCGGCAGGGCGTGACCCTCTGCTTCTACTACTCGCAGGACCTGGACTGGCATCACCCCGACGGCGCGTGGAACACCTGGGACTTCGCCGCCGCGAAGAAGGACACCGGCCGCTACCTCCGCACCAAGGTCTACCCCCAGCTCCGCGAGCTGCTCACCCGCTACGGCCCGGTCGGCCTCATCTGGTTCGACACCCCGCTCACCATCACCCGGGCGCACGCCGCGGCCATCCGGCGCTTCGTCAAGCGCCTCCAGCCGCGCTGCCTCGTCTCCGGCCGCATCGGCCATGGGCTGGGCGACTACGGCATCCCGCGGGACAACCAGATCCCGCCCGGGCGCCCCACCGGCGACTGGGAGGTGTGCGCCACCCTCAACCATACCTGGGGCTTCAAGCGCCACGACCACGCGTGGAAACCCGCCGGGCGGCTCATCCAGACGCTCGTCGAGTCCGCCAGCAAGAACTCCAACTACCTCCTCAACATCGGCCCGGACGCGGAGGGCCGCGTGCCCGGCCCCAGCGCGACGCGCCTGCGCGCCATCGGCCGCTGGCTGCGGGCCAACGGCGCGTCCGTCTACGGCACCGCGCCTTCGCCCTTCGCCCACGACTTCCCCTGGGGGCGCATGACCACCCGGGGGCGGGTGCTCTACCTGCATTTCTTCTCCCGTCCCCCGCGCCACTTCGAGCTCCGCGGCCTGCGCACCCGGGTCCGCACCGCGGCGCCGCTCCTCGCCCCCGGAAAAAAAATCCCGGTCGCCCAGGGCCTCGACCCCGCCACCGGCACCCCCGTGCTGCGGCTCGACTGCGCCACCCTGCGCTTCACCGCGCCCGTCACCGTGGTCGCCCTGCACCTCGCCGCGGCGCCCGCCGTCGTCCCCGGCCCCATCCAGGAACCCGATCGCACGCTCACGCTGCTCTCCGGCGAGGCCCGGGTCCGGCCCACCCGCGCCAAACTGGGCCTCTCGCCGCTCGGGCTCACGCTCCGCTGGACGCGCCCCGCCGACTGGCTGGAGTGGCGCGCCACCGTGCTGGCGCCCGGCGACTTCACGGTCGAGGTCATCACCACCCACCAGCATCTCGAGCCGTGGAGCGGGGGCCACACCGCCCGCATCGAGGCCGCCGGTCAGACCTTGCGCCACGTGCTCACCCGCGACGCGGAGATCCCCTACGCCCAGGCCGCCTACTTCCCGCGCCTCGCCACCCGGATGGGGCGGCTGCACGTGGCCGCCGCCGGCGAGCTCACGCTGCGCCTGCACCTCGACAAAATCCTGCCGCCGCCCAAGGAAAGGCCGCTCTGGGACGACCTCTCGCCGCTGATCGTCGGCGTGCGCCTGCTGCCCGCCTAGGCCGCCGCGGCCTCACCCGCCACGCGCGGAGCCCCTCCCGCCGGTTTCATCCTCCGCGCGATGTCCGCCCTCCCCCACGCGCTGCGCCTGGCCCTCTGCGCGCCGCTGCTGGCCGTCCTAGTCCACGCCGAGTCGGCCGCGCCCGCGGATTCCGCCTCGCCGGCCCGACGGGAGCGCGCCCTTTCTCCGCGCCTCGCCTCCGTCCTCGCGGCGACGCTGCCCAAATACGAGGCGCCCACGCCGGGGGGCGCGACAGCCGGCGCCAACCGGGCGCCCCGGACGGATCAGCCGCAGAACGACATCATCCGCCTCCCCGACTACATCGTGCGCGAGCATCGCCTGCCCGCGCCGGAAGACCTCCTGACCGCCCAGGGCTGGGAGGCGGACGCCGCCCGGCGCTACCTCGGACCGAAGGGCAACCTGGACCGCACGCTCAACGCCGTGACCCTCGCCGAGCTCTGGCAGTCGATTCCCGTGCTGGGCCGGATTCCGTTCGTGCCCTTCAACTCCTTGAACGACGGCCAGCGCGCCCAGCTGATCGATGGGCGCGTCGAGGCCAAGCGCCGCTGGGCCGAGCTCCTCGACGTCGAGGGGACCGCGCAAAAACTGGAAAAGGGAAAGGTCCCGCCCGCGCCGACCCCGCGGCACTGAGGCGCCGCGTCAATGCGTTTGCCTCCCGGCCGGCCCCGCGTTGATGATCCGGCCATGTTCCTCGCCCTCGCGCTTTACCTCGCGGCCTACGTCCTGGGCCTCGGCGGGCTCTGGGTCGGTCGCGTCAACCGGCGCCGCGAACGCCCGCCCGTCGCGCCGAAACTCCTCCGCGGCCCCGGCGAATCCCTCCGCTGGCGCCTCCAGCGGCTCGACGATGCGCTGCTCCTCCAGGCCTTCGGCGCCGCCTTTTTTCCCATGGGGGTCTTCATCGGCGGCCTGATGCTCACCCTCAACCTGCCGGGCGAGGAGCGCGACAGCCTCATGCTCGGCGTGTTCGTGCT
Source organism: uncultured Opitutia bacterium (assembly GCA_903830425.1). Lineage (GTDB taxonomy): Bacteria > Verrucomicrobiota > Verrucomicrobiia > Opitutales > Opitutaceae > Opi-474. The sequence goes on along the minus strand of CAIKTR010000093.1, from coordinate 11,327 downwards.
CTTCGTGCTCACCCTGCTCTTCGCCGGGCGCTGGCTGCTGGCGAAGTTCACGCTCCGCCGCGACTGCCACCTCGGGCTGCTCGGCGAGAAGATCGTCGCCGAGGCCCTCGCCCCGCTCGCGGCGGAGGGCGCCCGGATCTACCACGACGTCCCCGCCGGGGCCTTCAACCTCGACCATGTCGTCGTCGGCCCGACCGGCGTCTTCGCCATCGAGACCAAGACCCGCCGCGCCGGCCGCGCCCTCGCCGGCCGCCGGCCCGACGAGATCGTCTTCGACGGCGCCCAGCTGGTGTTCCCCTGGGGCGAGGACACCTTCGGCCTCGACCAGGCCATGCACCGGGCCGCCTGGCTCACCACCTGGCTGCGCGACGCCGCCGGCGAGCCCGTCACCGCCGTGCCGATCCTCACCTTTCCCGGCTGGAACGTCGCCACCACCGCCGCCGGCTCCGAGGTGCACGTGCTCGCGCCCAGCGCCATCCCCGGCCTCGTGCGCAACCACCCCGCCCTCCTCACCCCCGCCCAGCTCGACCACATCGCCCGCCAGCTCGAGGTCCGCTGCCGGGACGTGGAGTTCTGAGCCGCCGCGCCCGGCGGCCCGCGGCGCCGGCCGCCACCCAGACCACCCGGAACACTTCGACCCACTGGCACCGCTCCGCGCGTCCGCGCGACCGGGCCCTTGATTTCCCATGACCCTCGCCGAGAAACAGCAGCAACTGGTGGACGACCTCGGGATCATCCCCGACCCGCAGGAGCGACTGGCCGTGGTCGTCGATCGCGCCAAGCGGCGGACGCCGCTGCCCGAGACCGAGCGCACCGCCGCCCACCGCGTGCACGGCTGCCTCTCGCAGGTGTGGCTCCTCGCCGGGGCGCGCGACGGCCGCCTGTATTTCCGCAGCGACGCCGACAGCCCGCTCGTCCGGGGCCTGGTCGTGCTGCTGGCGGATTTCTTCAGCGATGCCCCGCCCGCCGAGATCGCCGCCAGCGACGCCGACCCGCTCGCGGCGCTCGACCTGCTCCGCAACCTGTCCCCCACCCGCCAGAACGGGCTCGCCGCCGTCCGCGCGCGCCTCCGCGAGCTGGCCCGCGCCGCGGCCTAGCGCCCCCATGGTCCTCTGCGACGCCCACAATCACCTGCACGACGCGGTGCTCGCCCCCCACCGCGCCGGGATTTTCGCCGACCTCGCGGCCGCCGGGGTGCAGGCCGCGGTGGTCAACGGCTCGTCCGAGGCCGACTGGCCCGAGGTCGCCGCCCTCGCCGCCGCCCAGCCGCTGGTGCGGCCCAGCTACGGCCTGCATCCCTGGGATGTCGGCAACCGCACGGCGGACTGGCAGGCCCGGCTCACGGCCTGCCTCGACGCCGACCCCCGCGCCGCCGTCGGGGAGATCGGCCTCGACCGCTGGATGCTCGACCGCGCGGCGCCGGACGATCCCCGCCTCGCCGGCCTCCGCCGCGCCCCGCTGGCGGAGCAGGCCGAGGCCCTGCGCTGGCAGCTGGCGCTCGCCGCCGACCGCCAGCGGCCCGCCTCCCTCCATTGCCTCGGCGCCCAAGGCGCGCTGTTCGACCTGCTGCGCACCGCCCGCCGCCCGGAGCGGGGGTGGCTCCTGCACGCCTACAGCGGCTCCGCCGAGGGGGTCGCCGGCTTCGCCACGCTGGGCGCCTACTTCTCCTTCAACGGCGCCTTCCTCGACCCGCGCCAGGCCCGCCTGCGCGCCGTCTACGCCGCCGTGCCCGCCGACCGGCTGCTCGTCGAGACCGACGCCCCGGCGATGCGGCTGCCCGCGCCGCGCGAGGAGTTCGCCGCGTTCCCGGTCGCGGACGGCGCGCCCGCCAACCACCCCGCCAATCTCCGCGCCGCCTACGCCGGCTTGGCCGAATGGCGGGGCGTGACCCCCGCCGCCCTCGCGGCCCAGGTGCAGGAAAATTTCGCCCGGCTGTTCGGCTGAGCCGACCGCGCCCCAGTCCGGCTACGACTCCGGGCGGGGCGCCACCAGCTGCTTCACCACCTCGCCCGCGGCCGCCAGGCCAAAGGCGCCGGTCACAAACACCGCGGCGCCCAACCCGCTCGCACAGTCCATCGCGAGGTTCGCCCCCGGCTCCGGCGTCGCGGCGCAGGTGCCGTCGGCCCACGGATAAACCGGCGGCTCGCTCGACCACACGCAGCGCACGCCGAAATGCATCTTTCCCTTCGTCGTGCCCGGGGTGAAGCCGTGGTCGCGCCGCAGCTTCTTCCGCACCTGCCGCAGCAGCTCGTCGCTCCAGGCCTCGCCCAGATCGCCGGCGCGGATCAGCGTCGCGTCGCGCTTGCCGCCCGCCGCGCCGACCGTGAGCACCGGGCGGCCCCGCGCCCGGCATTCCCCGATCAGCAGCGCCTTGTGCGACCGGCGGTCGATCGCGTCGACCACCCAGTCAAACGGCGCCGCCAGCAGCCGGTCCGCCGACGCCGGCGTGAAAAACTCCGGCAGCACCGTGACCCGGCACGCCGGGTTGATCGCCTGCACGCGCTCGGCCAGCACCGCCACCTTGGGCCGGCCGATCTGGCCGTCGAGCGCCGGGAGCTGGCGGTTCACGTTGGTCACGCACACGTCGTCGAGGTCCACCAGCGTCAGCGCGCCGACCCCGCTGCGCGCCAGCCCCTCCACCGTCCACGAGCCCACGCCGCCCACGCCGACGACGCAGACATGCGCGGCCTGCAGCCGCGGCAGCGCCGCCGCGCCGTAGAGCCGGCCGAGGCCGCCGAAACGCTGGAGATAATCGTCGTTCACGCCGGCACTGCTAGCGCGCCCCGCGCCCGGCGCCACCCCAAAACGGCGCCGACCGCGGCGCCCCGGCGCGGAAACTTGGCGCATTTTTTGTCATTAGCCGGAGCAGGGGTCCGGCATCCCGTCCGTGATGACTGCGCCGGCGCGGGGTTTCCGGCTTCAGGGCGCGCCGGGGCGGGATTAGGCTCCGGCCCTATCAAGTCCCCCGGGCCACGCCCGAACCTCAGCTCCCCCATGAAACTAAAATCCCACCTCCACGGCAAACGCGGCGCCGACCTCCTCCACGATCCGCTGCTCAACAAGGGCACGGCCTTCACCGAGGCCGAGCGCGACGCCCTCGGGCTGCGCGGCCTCCTGCCCCCGCATGTCGCCACCCAGGACCAGCAGGTGGCCCGCGTGCTCGAGACCGTCCGCCGCAAGCCCACCGACCTCGAGCGCTACATCTACCTCATCTCGCTGCAGGAGCGGAACGAAAACCTCTTCTACCGCCTGGTCACCGACCACGTCACCGAGATGATGCCCCTGATCTACACGCCCACCGTCGGCCTGGCCTGCCAGCGCTACGCGCTCATCTTCCGCCGCCCCCGCGGGCTCTTCCTCAGCCTGCACGACCGCGGCCGCGTCAAGCAGGTGCTGCAGAACTGGCCCCACGCCGACGTGCGCATGATCGTCGTCACCGACGGCGAGCGCATCCTCGGGCTCGGCGACCTCGGCGCCAACGGCATGGGCATCCCCGTGGGCAAGCTCTCCCTCTACACCGCCTGCGCCGGCGTCGCCCCGGACCAGTGCCTGCCCGTCATGCTCGACGTCGGCACGAACAACGCCGCCTTCCTCCAGGACCCGCACTACATCGGCACCGCCCAGCCCCGCGAGCGCGGCCCGGCCTACGACGCGCTGGTCGCGGAGTTCGTCGCCGCCGTGCAGGAGATCTTCCCGCGGGCCTGCATCCAGTTCGAGGACTTCGGCAACGCCAACGCCTTCCGGCTCCTCCGCGAGTACCGCGACAAGATCTGCACCTTCAACGACGACATCCAGGGCACCGCCTCCGTCACCCTCGCCGGCGTGTATTCCGCCCTGCGCCTGACCCAGGGGCGTCTCGCGGACCAGCGCTTCCTCTTCCTCGGCGCGGGCGAGGCCGGCATCGGCATCGGCGAGCTCATCGTCGGGGCGCTCAGGGCCGAGGGCGTGTCCGAGGACGCCGCCCGCCGGCAGTGCTGGTATGTGGACTCGCAGGGGCTCGTCGTCGCCGGGCGCACCGACCTCGTCGAGCACAAGCGGCGTTTCGCCCACGACCATCCCGGCGCAACCTCGCTGCTCGCCGCCGTCGAGACGCTCCAGCCCACCATGCTCATCGGGGTCTCGGGCATGCCCGCCACCTTCACCGAGCCGGTCGTGCGCGCGCTGGCGCGCTGCAACGCCCGCCCGGTCGTCTTCGCCCTCTCCAACCCCACCTCCAAGGCCGAGTGCACCGCCGAGCAGGCCTACACCTGGTCCGAGGGGCGCGCGATCTTCGCGAGCGGCAGCCCGTTCCCGGACTTCGTGCTCAACGGCCGGACCTACCAGTCGGGCCAGGGCAACAACTCGTACATCTTCCCCGGCGTGGGCCTCGGCATCATCGTCAGCCAGTCCCAGCGGGTCACCGACGAGATGTTCTTCGTCGCGGCCAAGGTCCTCGCCAGCCTGGTCACCGAGCAGGACCTCGCCGTCGGCCGGGTGTATCCCAACCTGCAGCGCATCCGCGAGGTGTCCGCGGCCATCGCCACCGCCGTGGCCCAGGTCGTGTTCCAGCGCGGGCTCACCCAGATGCTCTGCCCCGAGGACCTCGCCGCCCGCGTGAAGGCGCAGATGTACGACCCGAACTACCCGGACTACGTCTGAGGCCCCGCGCCCCGGCCGGCTCCCGGCGGGCCCCGCCGGTCGGCGCTCCCGCCGGCCCGGTCAGCCCGTCGCGAGCAGGCGGGTCACGGCGTCGATCGCCCGCCGGGTGCGCTCCGCGCCCCCGCCCTGGATCTCGACCCAGGGGCGCCCGGCCGGCTCCAGCGCCGCGCGCCACCGCCGCCGGCCCTCGGCCCGGCCGGCCGCGTCGGGCCAGGAACGCTGCGGGTCCGGCGCAAACGGCAGGTCCGTGTCGCAGAGCAGCCACAGCGCCACGCCCTGCGCGCGGAGTTCCGCCTCGGCCCGCACCCAGGCCGGGCACTGGCCGGGAAACAGCGCGTCGTCCCACAGCGTGCAGGTCAGCAGGTCGGTGTCGTGGAACACCACCCGCCGCGCCCGCCGCACCGCGTCGTCCTCGTTCGCCATCTGCCCGAGCGCAATCGTGCCAAGGTCCGCGGCCGTGATCCGGCCGTCGCGCCGGTCCCAGAACTCCCGCACAAATTCCTCCGACCATGGCTCGTCAAAATGCCCCGCGAGCTCCTGGGCCAGCGTGGTCTTCCCCGTGGACTCCGTGCCAAAGATGACCACGCGCCGGATGGCCGGCGCTCCGCCCGCGGCTGGCCGCCGCTCAGGCACCGGAGGGCCCTCCCGGCATCGCCCGCCGCCATTCCCGCCAGCCCGCCAGCGCCAAGCCGAGGTACAGCGCGTAGAGGAACGCGGTGTAGGCCAGCGCCGCCGTCGCGTACGACGCCACCGCCACCAGGTTCACCACCACCCAGAGCGGCCAGTTCTCGATCTGCTTCCGGACCTGCAGCACCTGCGCCGCCACGCTGAAGGCCGCGATGAAGGCGTCGCGCCAGGGCATCACCGCCTGCAGCCACGGGCCGATGAGCAGCGCCCACCCCACCGTGGCCGCGGACGCCGCCAGCAGCCAGGCCCCGCGGCCGCGGGCCGACAGCCGCGTGACGGGCAGCTCGGGCGCCGGGCCGCGGTCGCGCACCCAGTGCCGCCAGCCCCAGGCCAGCGTCACGAAATAAAAGACCTGCAGGAGGGCATCCGCGGGAAAGTGCGCCCGGTAGAACAGCACCCCCTGCACCGTCACCGCCGCCAGCCCGACCGGGAAGGCCCAGAGGCTGCGCCGGATCATCAGCCCGACCCCGACCACCCCCAGCACGAGGTTGAGCTGGTCGAGCGGCGCGGCGGTGGTCAGGCCGCTCCAGATGGTGCGCAGGATCTCGGGCATCACCGGGGTCCGGCCGTGGCCGCCACGAACGCCTCCATCGCCTCGCGGGTGAGGATGTGGCGCGCGCCGCAGCGCGGGCAGCGCACCTCCAGCTTGGGCTCGTCCGCGAACAGCCCGGCCGGGTCCTGCCGCATGGCGGGCGCCAGCACCTCCAGCAGGCGCGCCTGGTTGCAGCCGCAGTGCCAGCGCACGATCCGCCGCTCCAGCAGCGCCAGCGTCTCGGCCCCGTCCAGCCGCGCCACCTGGTCCGCCGTCAGCCCGCGCAGCCAGGCCAGGTCGCAGTCGGGATGCTCCGTGACCAGGGCAAACTCCTCCTCGCCCAGCTGGAAGAACCGCCCGAGCCGCTGCTCGCTCTGCGCGTAGAATTTCTCGACCGCCACCAGCGGGTCGTCGCCGGCGAAGGTCACCGTGCTGCGCCGCTTCGGCTGCCCGCCGCGGACGACGTCCGCATAAAACAGGTTCTCCGGCAGCTCCTTCACGTGCTCCTCAAACGACCGGCCGGCCACCGCGCCGGTCTCGTTGTCCGCCACGAGAAACAGGTTCAGGCGCGGCTGCTGGAAGTTGATCGTCCAGGCCGTCAGCTCGTTCCGGGGCCGGGAGGCGCCGTGCAGCACCAGGGCGGCCAGCGCGCGCTTGAACCGCGCATCGGCCGCGGCCGACGGCTGCATCCGCTGCGCGCCCAGGTGCAGGTAGTAGTCCACAAACAGGTCGCGGCAATCCACCCGCGCGAGCAGGACGTTCCGCCCGCGCACAAAATGCGTGCGCACTTCCAGGCCGGCGTCGGCGGGAGGGGGCGTGGGGACCTCGGGCATGGGCACCACCATTGCCGCGAACCGGCCGTTGTAAAGTCACGCCCAGCGTTCCCGCCCGGGCGGCCGTCAGGGCGCGCCGGCCGGGCCGGGACGGGGGGCGGGCAGGTGCGACTGCAGCTTGCTGAGCTTCGGCGCGATCACGAACTGGCAGTAGCCGGCCTCGGGGTGGCGGGCGAAGTAGTCCTGGTGGTAATCCTCCGCGGGCCAGAACTGCGTGAGCGGCCGGAGCTCGGTGGTGATCGGGTCGCGGAAGATCTTCTGCGCCGCTGCGCGGGACTGCTCGGCGACGGCCTGCTGCGCGGCGTTCGCATAGAGCAGGATGGAGCGGTACTGCGGCCCGTGGTCGTTGCCCTGCCCGCCGACCTGCGTGGGATTGTGCACCGCCCAGAAATAATCGAGCACCGCCGCGAGCGGGAGGACCGCCGGGTCGAACTCCACCTTCACCACCTCGGCGTGGTCGGTGCGGTGCTGGCACACCTGCTCATAGGTGGGGTTCGGCTGGGTGCCGCCCGCGTAGCCGCAGGTGACATGTTTCACGCCGGGGAGCAGCTGGTAGGCGGCGTCCGTGCACCAGAAGCAGCCGCCGCCGAGCACGATGGACTCGAGTTGGGCCGGGGGAGGAGGGTTCGCGGTCATGGGGGAGAGGGAGAGGGCGCAGAGGCTGAGCAGCAGGGCGAGGCGGTTCATGCGGGTGGGACCACGGTGGGTGGAACGCCGTCCGCCGCAAGTGCCCGGGCGCGATTGCCGGCCGGCGTCCCGCCGCGCGAATCGGCTCGAATCGGCCCCGGGTTGCTGTTCCATGCAGCGGCCGCCCCATGCCCACCCCTTCCGCCGAGTGCGCCCCGCCGCTGACGCCGTGCTGGCACCCCGCCTTCGCGCCGGGGGCGCAGGACCTGCACGTCGCCTTCCGCGCCGAGTTCGAGCTGCCCGCGGCCGGCGAGGTGGAGTTCCGCGTGCTCGGCGCTTCGTGGTATGTCGGCTGGATCGACGGCCGCCCGTTCTGCGAGGGCCCGGCGCGCTTCCCGGCGGGGTTTCCCGAGTACTCGACCTTCCGCGCGACCCTCGCCGCCGGCCGCCACCCCCTCGCCTTCCACGTCAACCACGCCGGGGTGATCACGCGCTTCCTCCAGGGCATCGAGCCGTTCCTCGCCTGCAGCGTGCGGGCCGCCGGCCGCGAGCTCCCGCTGCCCTGGAAATGCGCGCCGCTGGCCGGCTACACCCCGCACGTCCGCCGCATCAACCCGGTGCTGGGCTTCATCGAGTGGTGCGACACCCGGCAGGTGCCCGACTGGACCGCCGCCGGGTTTGACGACGGCGCCTGGGTGCCGGCGGTGCCGGTGACCCGCCCGCTCGGGCCGGTGCGCCCCCTCTCCTGCGCGAACCCGCGCTCGCTGCCGCTCGAGCTGACCCCCGCCGCCGCCGGCCTCCTGGTCGAAACCTTCGGCTACGAGCGCGACGACCCCCCGGCCCGGTTTTTCCTGCGCGACCTCGCCCCGGCCGGGCTCCCGCCCCAGGGCGTGTGGCGCCGCTACGACCTCGGCCGCGTGCGGCTGATGCGGCCGCGCTTCGAACTCGACCTGCCGGCCGGCGCCGTCGTCGAGTTCGCCTACAGCGAGGCCCTCCACCACGGCCGCGTCGCCCCGTGGATCACGCTCTCCACCGGCGAATCCTGCAACCTCGACCACTACGTCGCGCGCGGCGGGCGCCAGGAGTTCGGCCCGCTCGCCCCGCGCGGCGGCCGGTTCCTCGAGGTCCACGTCCTCGCGCCGCCCGCCGCCGTGGCCTTCCACCGCGAGGCCGTGGTGGAGCGCGCCTATTACGGCGCGGCCGGCGGGTCGCTGCGCACCGGCGACGCGCTGCTCGACCAGATCTGGACCGTGGGCGTCGAGACCCACCGCGCGTGCGCGGAGGACGCCCTGACGGACAATCCCACGCGCGAACGCGGCCAGTGGGCGGGCGACGTGGTCACGGTTGGCATGGACATCGCCGCGGCGGCGTTCGCCGACCTGCGGATGTGCCGGCGCGGGCTGGTGCAGTGCGCGCAGAGCGCCCGGGCCGACGGCCTGGTGGCGGGGCTCTGCCCGGGCACCCCCGAGTACCTCACGACCTATGCCGCGCAGTGGATCACCGCCTGCCTGCACTACTGGGAGCTGACCGGCGACCGCGCGCTGCTGGCGGAGATGCTGCCGGCCGCCGAGCGGAACCTCGCGGCGTTTGCCCAGCAGCTGACCGACGACGGGGTGCAGGACGGACTCGGCTGGGGCTTCGTGGACTGGGGCTACGTGCGCAACCCCGGCCCGAGCGACCAGGGGGTGAACCTGCACGCCCTGGCCGCGATGCGCGACCTGGCCCGCTGGTGCGACGCGCTCGGCCACCCCGACCGCGCCGCGCACCACCGCGCCCTGGCCGCCCGGCTCGCGGCGATCATCGCGCGCTACTACGCGGCGGAATTCGCCGCCGGCGGCGACGCCTGGGAGCGCATCGGCTACCACCGCGCGGCGCTGGGCCTGCGCCTCGGCCTGTTCGACGCGACGCCGGCGGCCGGCGGCCGGGCCTTCCTCAAGGCGCACATGCGGCGCTGCTTTCCCAACGACCCCGCGGCGCCCCGGCTCAGCGACCCCGGCGCGAACCACCCGCGGCTCATCACCCCCTACTTCGGCCACTTCGCGCTGCCGGAGCTGATCGAGCACGGCGACATGGACTTTGTCCTCGGCCAGTACCGCACCTGCTGGGGCTGGTCGCTGGGGGACGGCCGCACCACCTGGCTCGAGGTGTTCGACACCCGCTGGAGCCACTGCCACCAATGGGCCGGCTGCCCCACCTGGCAGCTCTCGCGCTACCTGCTCGGCCTCCAGCCCCGCTACGACCTCGGCGCCGCGAACTTCGCCGTGGCCCTCGCCACCGGCTCGCTCACCCAGGCCGCGGGCACCGTGCCGCTCGCCGGCCAGGAGGGCGTGGTCACGGTCGCCTGGACGAAGGACGCCGCGGGCCTGCACTACACCCTGACCACGCCCGTCCCGCTCGTGCTGCACCTCGCCGCCAGCCTCGCCGGCGGGACGCCGCGCCGCGTCGCCGTCGACCGCACCTTCACCGCGTCCTGGCCGCTGGCGGCCTGCCGGTGACCCCGCGGGTTCGAGTCCCGTCCATCCCGCCATTTTAACGCCTGTAGCCTCAAAGGTTGCGGGCTTTTTTGTTGGGCGAACCCAGGAGTTGGGAACGGGCCGCTGTGGGGTCTGGGTCATGGCTGCTCCCAATGCCCCGGGGCGTTGACGACTGGCGACCCGGAAAAGGCTCGGCACGGAAAGCCGAGGTGGAAAATCCGCAATCCAACTGGAGGCGCCTTGCCGGGGAGTGCCGCGAGCAGTTGGGATGGCCCGATGCCACAACGGCGACCGCTGGCTGAGTTGCTGACGCCTACCGCATGCTCGTCCGTTTCAGCGCGAAGAGGGCCTCCGCCGCGTCCGACCGTAGGCGAGGTGGCGTCGAAGCGAATTCGCCTGACCTGCAAGGCATGCCGGTTGCCCCGATACAGCTAACTACAGACTAGGCGGCATGCCGCGCCTCATGCGCGGCAACCAGGAAGCCAATCTAGCCATGATTGCCCAGAGAGTGGCAGGCATGCGAACCCATAGGGGATAACCCCTAGCAATTAGCTAAAATTTCTACTTATTCAGGGTATTAAAATAATAGCCGATCATCTTAATCATCTGCGTGCGGGATACTTCACGAGTCGCAGTTGATGGAGCTTGGGCGTCCTCCGCCCGAGCCGTCTGCTGCTGCGCCCCGAGAGAGGATTTGGGAAAACATCCGGCTCCTCGCGCCCGCCCGTCGTGTGCCGGCCGGCAGGACCGGTTCGAGTCGGCTGCCGCTAGTGCAACCTGCGCTTGGCCTGATCGCCGCCGGTCCGGTCGTGAAAACGCTGGCCGTTGCATCGGACGCACCCGGGTTGTGCCGCCCCGTTCGCTCCCTGTGTTGGTCGCCTGCCCAGATTTTTTTTGAAAACGACATCCAAGCAAATGGCCCGTTTACTGTTTTGCGTCTGCCTCCTGTTCGCGGCCCCCCGCGCCTGGGCCCTGACCTCCGGGGACTATGTCTACACCGACGATGGCAGTACCGTCACGATTACCGGCTACGGCGGTGCGGGCGGCGCCGTGACCATCCCAAGCGTGCTCGGGCCCTCATCCCATCCTGTCACCAGCATCGGGGGGTACGCATTCCTCGGCTGCACCAGCCTGACGAGCGTGACGATCCCGAGCAGCGTCACCAGCCTCGGGACCTTGGCGTTCTACGGCTGCACCGGCCTGACGAGCGTGACGATCCCGAGCAGCGTCACCAGCATCGGGGAATCCGCATTCTCCTACTGCACCAGCCTGACGGGCGTGACGATCCCGAGCAGCGTCATCAGCCTCGGGAACGATGCGTTCAGCAGCTGCACGAGCCTGACGAGCGTGACGATCCCGAGCAGCGTCACCAGACTCGGGGCGTACGCATTCTACAACTGCACCAGCCTGACGAGCGTGAATTGCCTAGGCAACGCGCCCGCCCTCGAACTGGGCGCATTTTTGGATGTCCCGGGCACCGTTTATTATATGAATGGGACCACGGGTTGGGGTGCGACGTATGGGGGCCTCACGACG
>CAIKTR010000092.1 GCA_903830425.1 uncultured Opitutia bacterium | reverse complement strand
CGCCCCTCACGCTCACCTCCCCGCTCCCTCTCTCGCCCTTATGCCGCCCCCTGCCAGCCCGGACCCGTCGCCGACCGCGCCTCCGGCCGCCCCGGCCGGACCGAAGCTCTACAAGGTTGGCACCCTCACCTACACGAAAACCGCCCTGCTTCAGGTGGTCTTCTGGATGCTGTGGGGCGATTTCATCTTCCAACTGCTTGAGTCGATGCCGACCGTCACGCCCCTGCTCCTGCGGTGGCACGGGGCGAGCGACCTGCTGATCGGCCTGGCCGGCAGCCTGTCCTCCGTCGTCTCCTTCCTCTGGTACCCGGTCGTCGCCACGCAGAGCGACCGGCACCGCGGCCCCCTTGGCCGGCGCCGGCCGTTCCTCCTCTGGTTCGCCCCGCCCGTGCTGCTCAGCCTCATGCTGCTCGGCGCCGCCAAGCCCGCCGGCGTCTGGCTGCACCGCCTCCTCTCCGCCTTCGGCGGCGACACCTTCACCGTCGCCGGCTGCTCCATCGCCTGGATCATGGGCTGCGTCGTCGTCTTCCTGCTCTTCAACGCCTACATCGTGCAGGTCTTCGCCTGCCTCGTCGCCGACGTCATCCCCGTCGAGGTCATGGGCAAGTTCGCCGGCTTCTACCGCGCCGTCGGCGCGCTCGGCAGCCTGACCTTCAACCGCTGGATCCTCGGCTGGGTCGAGCAATACACGTTCCACGTCTACCTGCTCGTCGGGCTCCTCTTCGCCGGCGCCTTCTCGGTCATCATCTGGAAGGTCAAGGAGGGCGAATACCCCCCCCCGCCGCCCAAGGTCTCGGGCGGACCGCTGGCCGCGATCCAGGAGTACTTCCAGACCTGCTTCCGCCACCCCTTCTACCTCAATTTTTTTACCGTCACGTTCTTCTTCTGGGCCTCCCTCGTCCCGCTCGGCTTCGTCGTCTTCTTCGGCACCCAGGCCGGCCGGCCCGGCTACGCCCCCACCCTCGGGCTCTCGCTCCAGGATTTCGGCGAGGTCAAGGGCTGGACCTACCTGGTCTCGATCCCGGTCTTCTTCGTCGTGGGCTTCTTCGTCGACCGCTTCCACGCCATGCGGGTCGCCATCCTGGGCATGCTCCTCACCGCCCTGAGCTACTTCTGCTGCTTCTGGTTCGTGGCCGACAAGTCGACCCTCCTGCTCTGGTGGAGCCTCAACCAGGCCGCCATTGCCGTCTACCTCGGCGCCGGCATGGCGATGGGACCGCGCCTCCTCCCGCGGGAGCGCTACGGCCAGTTCATCAGCGCCAACCTCATCTTCGGCATGGTCGGCCTCATCTTCTCGCCGCCGCTCATCGGCTGGCTGCTCCAGCGCATCGCCGACTACCGCTACGTCTTCATCTTCTGCGGCGTCCTCACCTCGCTCGCCCTCCTCGCCCTCCTCGCCCTCTACACCCAGTGGCAGCGGCTCGGCGGCGAAAAAAACTTCGTGCCGCCCGACCCGGTCCGGCCCCCCGCCCATGCCCCCGCCCCCTGAGCCGCCGGCCGCGCCCCGCCTCTACCGCGTCGGCACGCTCACCTACACCAAGCGCGGCCTGGTCCAGGTGTTCTGCTGGATGCTCTGGGGGGACTTCTTCTTCCAGCTGTTCGAGTCCATGCCCACCGTCACCCCGCTGCTCCTGCGCTGGCAGGGCGCCAGTGACACGCTGATCGGCCTGATGGGCAGCCTCTCCTCCGTCATCGCGTTCCTCTGGTCGCCGGTCGTCGCCACCCGGAGCGACCGGCACCGCAGCCCGCAGGGCCGGCGGCGGCCGTTCCTGCTGTGGGCCATCGCGCCCGTCGCCCTCAGCCTCATCCTGCTCGGCGCGGTCAAGCCCGCCGGCGTCTGGCTGCACCGCCTCCTCTCCACCTTCGGCGGCGACACCTTCACCGTCGCCGGCTGCTCCATCGCCTGGATCATGGGCTGCGTCATCGTCTTCCTGCTCTTCAACGCCTACATCGCCCAGGGCTTCGCCTGCCTCATCCCCGACGTGATCCCCGCCGAGGTCATGGGCAAGTTCAGCGGCCTGTTCCGCGCCATCGGCGCGCTCGGCAGCCTCGCCTTCAACCGCTACGCGCTGGGCTGGGTCGAGGCCTACACCTTCCATGT
>CAIKTR010000091.1 GCA_903830425.1 uncultured Opitutia bacterium | reverse complement strand
GGGGGGCAATTTTCGCGCGGACAACGTGGATGGGTTTGTGCGCCTCCTGGAGGCGGGGTTTGACGTCCAGACCGAGCCCCAGGGCGGGAACCACCTCCTCCTGCGCCGGAAGCGCTGAGGGCCCCGCTTCCGGAAGAGCCTGCCCGCCCGGCCCGCGTCGTGTCATATTTCGTCCGAAACGCCTAACGGAAACCGCCGGGTGGTTCGTCTGCCTGATGGAAAGGTCAGGTTGGGCTCAGCCCGCCTCGCCGCGGGCTCTGACATAAGGCGACTATTTTAATTTACATTTGATCGATCCTGATTCCTTTCTCCGCGGCTCGACGCCACCAGGCGAGAGTTTCTTTGCCCGTTCAACCAGCGTAGCCGTCCACGGCGCGTACACGGGAAGACCCACCACTCGGGGCGGCCGGACCACCGGCGTCCGCTCCGAAAACTGAACACCCGCTTCCGACTGCGCCCCTCCGCCCAGCCACGAACTCTACACCACACCATGACCTCAGCACACCTGACTAGCCGCCCCCTGCGTCGGACGGCTTTATTCCCCCGGCTGGCCCTTGCTGCCGTTTTGTCCCTCGGCCTCACCCTGATCGCGACCGCCGCCGAGGCGGGTCGCAAACCCTACAACCTGGCCGCCGGCGACGCGGCGGCGACGCTGAAGCAGTTCTCCGCGCAGTCCGGGGAGCAGATCGTCTATCCGGTGGCCGCGTTGGCCGGGGCGAAGACCAATGCCGTGAGCGGCGACCTGACGGCCCGCGAGGCCCTCGACCGGATGGTGGCCGGCACGGCCCTGGTGGTGGTGCAGGATGAGTCGACCGGTGCGCTGGCGGTGAAGAGGGTTGCCGGCCCAAACGACTCGGGGGTGGTGCAGCCCGGCGTCCGCCCGAATTTGGAAAAGACTGAAGCCACGCTCATCAGGCTGGAGAAATACGAGGTCCTCGGCAGCCGCATCCGCCAGACCGAGATTCTCGGACCGTCCCCGGTCAGCTCCTACAACAAGGAATACATCCGCGACTCCGGGGCGATGACCCTGGCGGATTTCATGAACCGCCTGCCGCAGAACTACTCCGGCGTCGCCTCCGGCCGTGGCAGCGCCCCGAACGAGCTCAACCCCGACTTCGGCCAACGCACCGAGACCTCCAGCCCGGCGTTCAACTTCGTGCTCGGCGCCGCCGACGCCCCGCCCGCCCAGACCGGCGTTTCCGGCGTCAACCTCCGCGGTCTCGGCGCCGCCTCGTCGCTGGTGCTGGTGGACGGCCGCCGCGTCGCGCAGTCCGGCAGCGGCAACCGCTCGACCGACACCCGCCAGGGCTTCGTCGACCTGAACACGATCCCGCTCAGCATGATCGAGCGCATCGAGGTGATCACCGACGGCGCCTCGGCCATCTACGGCGCCGATGCGGTGGCCGGCGTCATCAACATCATTCTCCGCAAGAACTACGCCGGCACCGAGGTGAGCGGCGGCTACAAGGCCTCGGAGCACGGCGGCGGCCGCGAGCGCAACGTCTCCGTGGTCTCCGGCTTCATCCATGGCAAGCTGTCGGGCACGGTGAACGTGGACTACTTTGACCGGCAGAACCTCAAGGCCTCGGACCGCGCCTTTGCCAAGGAGCAGAACCACAGCGGCATCGCCGCCGGCACCCTGACGGCGACGGGCGCGACGAAGTACGGCGTGGATTACCGGCTCAACTGGGGCTACCCGGCGGTCCTCCAGGCCTCCGGCGGCACCGTCTCCGGCACCTTCAACGCGATCCCGGGCATCCGGGTCGTGATGGTGCCGGTGGGCGCCACCAGCACGCCGGCGGTCGGGTCGTTCCTCCCGGTGACCACGGTGGCTCCCGGTTCGGGCGCCTCCGTCGTGAACTCCGCCTTCCAGCGCCGGACCAACACGGCCTCCTTCCTCGACCTGATCCCCGAGACCAAGCGCACCGGGGTGAGCGGCAACCTCAAGTACGTGTTCAACGACCGGTTTGAGGCCTATGGCAGCTACCGCTCGAGCCTCTCGCGGAGCAATTTCAGCACCCAGCCGACCACGTCGATCTGGGGCTCCTTCGGCTCGGCGGTGAGCCTGCCGGCGGCCTTCAACCCGTTCAACCAGACGGTCACGGTCGGCATGGTCGTGCCCGAGTGGGGCTCGCAGCAGCAGAAGATGCGCACGATCGCCGACGCCTTCACCGGCGGCCTCCGCGGCCAGTTCGGCAAGACCTGGCAGTGGGACCTGGGCGTCACCTGGGAACTGCAGAACGCGCTCCAGGTGACCCGCAATTTCAACGGGTCCGGCCTGGCCAACCTGATGATCGCCGCCGATCCCGCGCAGCGCTTCAATCCCTTCATCGACGCCACGGCCCCGGGCGCCCCCTCGCAGGCGGCGATCCTGGAGACCCTGTCGGTCTATCCCTACCTTGAGACGGACTCGCGCCTGACCGCGCTCGACTTCTCCGCCGACGGCGACCTGTTCAGCGTCCCGGGCGGCGAGGTGAAGGCGGCCTTCGGCGGTTCCGCCAGCCGGGCGGCGGTGGACAGCGCCTCGAACCGGTACTCCCCCGCCGCGGTGCCGGTGGTGACCTATGCAAATATCTCCGGCAGCCAGAAGACCCGCGCCGTGTTCACCGAGTTCAGCCTCCCGGTGTTCGGCAAGCCCAACGCGGTGCCGATCTTCCACCGCCTCGATGTCCAGCTGGCCGGCCGCTATGAGCGGGTGGGGCCCTTCTCCAAGGGCGTGCCGAAGTACGGCACCTCGTGGGCCCCCTTCGAGTCCTTGCTCGTCCGCGGCAGCTGGAGCCAAGGCTTCCGCGCCCCCGGCGTCACGGAATACCTGACGGCGCCGACCTCCACGACCTCCTCGGTGACGGATCCGCTGCGGACCCCCGCCGCGACCTCCGGCGTGGTGGTGGCGGGCGGCTCGAACCTGAACCCGAAGCCCGAGCTGTCTGACAACACGTTTGCCGGCGCCGTGTACGAGCCGGCCTACCTCAAGGGCCTGAGCTTCCAGGCGAACTACTACGATACGCGGCAGACCGACGTGTTTCAGCTGCTGACCGCCCAGACGATCGTCAACAACGAGGCGATCTTCCCGGGTCGGGTGACCCGCGCGGCCGCGTCCTCCGCCGACCTGGCGCTCAACCAGCCCGGCCAGATCACGGGGGTCAGCCGCGTGTTCGTGAACTTCGGCCGGGTGGTCAACCGCAGCCTCGACTACAGCGTCGACTACACGCTGCCCGGCGAGGCGCTCGGGCACTGGCGCGTCAGCGGCGCGGCCAGCCACACGCTGGAGTCCTTCCGCCAGGTCGCCCCGGGCCAGCCCGCGGTGATCCTCGAGGATGACACCGCCTCGCCGCCGAAGTGGACCTACAACGCCTCGCTCTTCTGGCACGGCGGTGCGTGGAACGCCTCGGTGTTCCTCTGGTACCTGGATGGCTTCGCCACCAACAGCGCGGGCAGCATCATGGTCGTGAACAACTCCGCCCAGGTGTTCTATGCCACGCCGGCGGTCACCAAGATCGACCTGCGGCTCGGCTATGAATTCAAGCGCGGGCTCTGGCGCGGCTACGGCAAGGGCCTCCGCGTGATGGCCAGCGTGGACAACGTCTTCGACAAGCAGCCGCCCTTCTCCGACACGGTCTGGGGTTACAACGCGGGCCTCCACAGCCAGCTCACCCTCGGTCGGGCCTACGGCCTGTCCTTTTCGCTCCCCTTGGAATAATGACACCGGCTGCGGCCGGTTTTCTCTCAACTCCGGGCACCCGCCGCTCTGCGGCGGGTCTCCCATTTCTACCCATGTCCATGTCCTCCTCCTTCCTCCGTCAACTTGCCTGCAGCGTCGCGCTGGTCGCGGCCGCCGCCACCTTCGGCCAGACCGGGGGCACCGTCCCCGCCTCGGCCCAGTCCTCCCACCGGGGACCCGCCGTCGGTGAGCCGGCGCCCGACTTCACCGTCACCGGGCCCGACGGCAAGGAGCTCAAGCTGTCGGATTTCCGCGGCAAGCTCGTGCTGGTCGACATCTGGGCGACCTGGTGCGGCCCCTGCGTCGCGGCCATGCCGCACAACAGCGAGCTGGCGGCGAAGCTGGCCGGGGACGGACTTGTGATCCTCGCCATCTGCACCGACGACTCCCGCGAGAACTACGACGGCTGGCTGGAGCGCAACGGCGGCAAGTACCGCTTCCTCACGGCGCACGACCCGGCCGGGCAGAAGGGCTGGGCCGCGTCGGTGTTCAACACCCGGTACGGCGTCAGCGGCTTCCCGACGCTGTTCCTGATCGGCCGCGACGGCCGGCTCATTGGCCAGGCGAGCGGCGGCGGCGCGGGTGAGAACCCGTCGGTCACGCGCCTGCTGGCGAAGGGCGGCCTGCCGGTCGATGTCTCGCACCTGCCGCCCGAGGAGCCGGGCGAGCGGAAGTCGATCCCGATGGTCGGCAAGACCCCGGCGCTGCGACTGCCGATGGTGGGCATGGGCGGCGCGACGCCCGCGGGCGGCGGCTTCGGCTCGCTCAAGGCCGGCGAGGCCGTGCCGGATTTCACCGCGCAGGGCGCGGACGGGAAGCCGGTGAAGCTCTCCGACTTCAAGGGCAAGACGGTCATCGTGTCCTTCTTCTCCAATGCCGAGCGCGGGCCCGAGGCCTACGCCCCGGTGGTCGCGGCGAAGTATGCCGCGCAGGACGTGGTGCTCCTGGCCGTGGGCTCCGCGATGGAGCACGCCGCCTTTGACCAGTGGCGCGCGAAGGCCCAGCCGGCCTACGCCGCCGCCTGGGATCCGGCGGGCAAGGCGTGGGGCGAGTGCATCTCCCACATGAATTTCGGCGTCGGCATGTTTCCGGCCCTCGCGGTGGTGACCAAGGACGGCAAGCTCAGCGGCGGCTTCATCGGCATGGGCGACAAGAACGTCGGTCTCCTGCACGCCCTGCTCCAGACCGCGGGCGTGAAGCTCGCGGCGGAGGATCTCCCCCAGCAGATGCCCGCGGCCATGATCCAGGCCAAGCCGGGCGGGATGGCCCCGGCCGCCACGACTCCGCTGCTCGCCGTGGGCGCCGCGGCGCCGGACTTCCTGATGAAGGACGTCGCCGGCAAGGATGTGCACCTCGCTGATTTCAAGGGCAAGGTGGTCGTGCTCGACTTCTGGGCGACGTGGTGCGGCCCCTGCCTCGGGTCGTTCCCGCACACCCAGGAGCTGGCCGCCAAGTACCAGGACCAGGGCGTCGTCGTCCTCGCCTCCGGCACCAGCGACACCGCGGCCAAGTTCCGCGAGTGGATCCCGGCCAACCAGTCCAAGTATCCCAACCTGGTCTTCGCCTACGACCCGCATGAGCGCGATTCGGCCACGTTCGCCGAACGGGCCTCGAGCCGCCTCTACCACGTGACCGGCATTCCCACCCAGTTTGTCATCGGCCGCGACGGCCAGGTGACCGGCGCGATCGTCGGCAACGGCGGGGCGGAGGATGCCCGGACGGAGCTCGCGCTGGCGCGGGCCGGCGTGAAGGTCGACGAGGCGATCCTCGCCCGGGGACGCGCCCAGCTCGCCAAGTCCGCCGCGGCGCAGGCCGCGGCCGCGAAGCAGCCGCGCGCGCCCTTCCGCGAGAGCTACGGCAAGCTCAAGGCCGGCCAGGCGCTGCCGGACTTCACCGTCCTCACCCCCGAGGGCAAGGAGGCCAAGTTTTCCGACTATGCCCGGGGCAAGACCGTGGTGCTCGATTTCTGGGCGACGTGGTGCGGCCCCTGCCAGCAGGCCATGCCGCATTACGAGGAGATCTCCCGCCAGTACCGCGACCAGGGGGTCGTGATCCTGGGCGTCTGCAGCTTCGACACGCGCGAGGCCTACGCCAAGTGGCTCAAGGACAACCAGGGCAAGTACACCTTCCCGACCGTGTTTGACCCCGTGGGCAAGCCGGCCGCGGGCGACAAGACGGCCACGACCCGGACCGTCATGGTCCAGCTCACGCAGGGCGTGATGTCGCCGCTGCCGACCACGCTGGTCGTGAATGCGGCGGGCCAGTTCGTCGGCGTCTACAGCGGCTACGGCCCGGACGCCCATGGCACGCTGGCCAATCTCCTCATGCTCGCCGGCGTCAAGGTGCCGGCGGCGGACCAGCCCAAGGTGTTTTTCCCGGCGGGTGCGACGGCCAAGGCTGCCCCGGTCGCCGCCGCGGCCCTCAGCCGCCCGGCGCCGGCGATGGCGCCGGCCATGACGCCCGCCATGACGCCCGCCATGACGTCGGCCATGACGCCCGCCACCCCGCCCGCGCTGCTCGCGGCCGGCGCGGTGGCCCCGGATTTTGTCATGCAGGACGCGGCGGGCCGCGACATGAAGCTCTCGGACTTCAAGGGCAAGGTGGTGGTGCTCGATTTCTGGGCGACGTGGTGCGGCCCGTGCCTCGCCTCGATGCCGCACACGCAGGAGCTGGCGGCCAAGTACCGCGACCAGGGCGTGGTCGTGGTCGCCGCGGGCACCAGCGACACGATCGCGAAATTCAAGCAGTGGATCCCGGCCAACCAGGCGAAGTTCCCGAACCTGATCTTCGGCTTTGATCCCCATGAGCGCGGCTCCGCCACGTTTGACCAGCGGGCCTCGTCCCGCCTCTACCACGTGACGGGCATCCCGACCCAGTTTGTCATCGGCCGGGACGGCGTGCTCACCGCGGCGATCGTGGGTTATGACGGCAAGGAAGACGTCCGAACCGAGGCCGCGCTGGCCCGGGCCGGGGTGCCGGTGGCGCCGGCGGCCGTGGCGGAAGGCGAGCGGCAGCTCAAGGCGGCGGCCGAGGCGGCCGCGGCGCAGGTCGAGGCGGTCAAGGAGGCCGCAAAGCACCCGCGTCCGCCGTTCTACGAGGACATTGGCCAGTTCAAGGCCGGCGCGGCCGTGCCCGATTTCGTGGCCGAGGATGCTGCCGGCCAGCCGGTGCATTTCGCGGCGCTCACCCGGGGCAAGACCGTGGTGCTCACCTTCTGGTCGGGCGGCCACGGGGTTGATGACGAGGCCATGGCCTTCAACGAGGCCTGGTTCCGCCGGTATGCCGACCAGGGCGTGCTGTGGGTCGGGCTGGGCGCCTACGCGGCGCGCGCCGACTATGACCAATGGCGGGCGGACAAGGCGGGGAAGTACACCTACCCGGTGCTGTTCGATCCGGCCGGCAAGCCGCCGGTCCCGGCCAAGGAGCCGGACGCGATGACCGCGGACGAGCGCAAGGACTTCAAGGCCCGCACCCGCGAGCATTTCGGCAAGGTGATCCCGATGGCGTTCACCGGCGGCGTGATGATGCCCGTGCCCAACACGTTCGTGATCGACGCCCAGGGCCGGCTGCTCGGGCTCTATGTGGGCGCGGGGAAGGGCTCGTCGGAGGCGCTGGCCAACCTGCTGCTGCGCGCCGGGATCAAGCTGGCGCCGGAGGACCAGCCCAAGCGGATCTGGACCGCGGCGGAGACCAAGACCAAGCCCCCCGAGGACCGCATCCCGCTGCTCAAGGTCGGGGCCAAGGCGCCGGACTTCCCGGCGACGGACGCCGCCGGCCAGGCCGTGAAGCTTTCCGATTTCCGCGGCAAGGTGGTGATCCTCGACTTCTGGGCCACGTGGTGCGGGCCCTGCCTCGCCTCGATGCCGCACACCCAGGAAGTCGCCGCGCACTACCGGGACCAGGGCGTCGTCGTGGTCGCCTCCTGCACCAGCGACGCCCGCGCGGCGTTCGACGGCTGGGTGAAACGGAACCAGGAAAAGTATCCGAATATCCTCTTCTCGCATGATCCGGAGGAGAAATCCCCCCGCCGCGCCTCCCACCGGCTCTACGGGGTCGGCGGCATTCCCCAGCAGTTCGTCATCGACCGCGAGGGGACCGTCGTCGCGCTCGTCACGGGCTACCTGAAAGGCGAGGCGATCCTCGACGCGGCGCTGGCCAAGGCCGGCGTCAAGGTGGACCCGGCCCTGGTGGCCAAGGGTGCGGACGACCTGAAGCGGCGGGAGTAAACCGCCCGCCGCCGCCCGGCCGGGGCGGACTAGACATCGCCCCGGATTCACGCCAGCGTGCGGGGCGATGCACCTTCTTCCCCCGGCTGGTTGGCGTGGCGTCGTCTGGGTTCTCGCGCTGGTCCTGGCGCTGCCGCTGGCCGCGGCCGAGTCCCCGGCCCGGCCGCGCCGGCTGCTCATCGACCACGACGGCCACCTGCTGTTCTCCACGCTCACGACCGACTACCGGGCGGACGTGGACGAGCAGGTCCGCGAGCTCCCGGACAACGTGACCACCTTCCTGCTCTGCTGCGGGGCGGGCCGGTTTTATTTTCCCACCAAAGTCGGGCGCGTCGATCCCCACCTGAAGCAGCTCATTGCCGAGCACGCCAAGGGCAACGACCCGTTCGGCTATTTCCTCGAGCGGCTCAAGGCGTCGGGCCGCGAGACGTTCATCACCTACCGGATGAACGACGTGCACAACCCCACGGCGGCGGACGAGTGGAACCTCCCGCTCGTGCGCCAGCAGCATCCCGACGCCATCGCCCGCCCGTTCGCCGCCGCCCGCGGCGATCCGGAGTGGCTGAACTGGAGCCTCGATTTCGCGCGGCCCGAGGTGGCCGCCTACGTCCGCGCCATGCTGGGCGAGGTGATCACCCGCTACGCCCCGGTGATGGACGGCCTGCAGCTGGACTGGATGCGCTTCCCCCGCCACCTGTCCGGCGTGGGCGACGAGGCCTGGGCGCAGCGCGCCCACCTGACCCGGGTGGTGGAGTTTGCCCGGGAGCAGACCCGGGCGCGGGGCCTCAAGCTGGCGGTGCGCGTGCCGAGCACGCCGCGCGGCTGCCGGCTGCTGGGCCTCGACGTGGAGGACTGGGTGCGGCGCGGGCTGGTCGACTTTGTGACGGTCTCGGAGTTTCTCGACACGAACTACGAGATGCCGATCGGGGAGTTCCGCGCGATGTTCGGCCCGCGGATGCCGATCTACGCCTCGGTCGAGATCGAGCACGGCTGGCAGTACCACTGCCCGGAGTCGCTCCGGGCCACGGCGACGGGGCTCTATGACTGCGGGGCCGACGGGATCAGCCTGTTCAACTTCATCGCGCGGGGCGCCCTCGGCGGCGTGCCCTACGAATGGCTGGCCGGGCTGGAGGCCCCGGCCACGGCCGCCCGCAAGCCGCTGCTGTTCTCCGTCCCCCACATGAAGTACCGGAAGGAAATGGACCAGCAGGGGCTGCTGCCGGTCCACGTCCCGGCGCACAGCGCGGTGACGCTGCCGCTGCCGCTGCCGGCGCCGGCGCTGCCGGCGTGGCGCGCGCGGCTGCTGCTGTTCGCCGACGGCCCGCTGGCGCTGGCGCTGGGCGGGCAGGCGCTCGAGTCGATGCCGACGCTGCGGCCGACGGAAATGTTCGTGGAATACACCACCCGCACGGAGGGCCTCGGCGCCCGGCCGCGGCGGGACTACTCGCGCTTCTACCGCTTCGCCCCCGCGCTGCTCCAGGCCGGGCCCAACACCCTCACGCTGCGCAACGACACCGACAGCCCGGTCGAGGTCACGCGCCTCAACCTCGGGCTGTGGTGAGGCGGGCCGGCGGCCGGCCGCCGGTCAGCGCGCGGTCCAGCCGCCGTCGATCGGGATGGCGGCGCCGGTGATGGAGCGCGCGTCCTCGCCGCAGAGGAAGAGGACGAGGGCGGCGACCTCCTCGACGGTCACGAAGCGCCGGGAGGGCTGGGCGGCGAGGATGACCTCGCGGATGACGCGCTCGCGGGGCAGCTGGTGCGCCTCGGCCTGGCTGGCGATCTGGCCCTCGACCAGCGGGGTCAGCACGTAGCCGGGGCAGACGGCGTTGCAGGTGATGCCGGTCTCGGCGACCTCGAGGGCGATGGTCTTGGTCAGGCCGATCTGGCCGTGCTTGGCGGCGACGTAGGCGGCCTTGAACGGCGAGGCGACGAGCCCGTGCACCGACACGAGGTTGATGATGCGCCCCCAGTTGCGCCGCCGCATGCCCGGCAGCGCGGCCTTGATCGCGTGGAAGCTGGCGTGGAGCACGGTGTGCTGGATGGCGTCCCAGCGGTCCGCAGGGAAGTCCTCCACCGGCGAGACGAACTGGAGGCCGGCGTTGTTGACCAGCAGGTCGACCGCGCCGAAGGCCTGCTCGGTGGCGGCGACGAGGGCGGCGACCTCGGCGGCCCGGCTGACGTCGGCGCCGTGGAAGCGCACGTCGGCGCCGGTGGTGGCGGCGAGGTCGCGGCGCAGGGCCTCGATGGCCGCGGGGTCGCCGAGGCCGTTGAGCATCACGTTGGCCCCGGCGCGGGCCAGCGCGCGCGCCACCCCCAGGCCGATGCCGCTGGTGGAGCCGGTGACGAGGGCGGTCTTGTTGGTGAGCATGGGAAGGGAGGCGGGCCGGCGGTCAGGGGAACAGCCGGGCCCGGAGTTCGGGCACGCGGGCCGTCCCGGTGGTGCCGAGCTGGTGGATGACGATCGACGCGGCGGCCTGGGCGAGCGTCATGGCCGCCTCGATCGGGGCCCCCGCCGCGAGGGCGAGGGTGAGGGCGGCGGTCACGGCGTCGCCGGCGCCGACGATGTCGATCGGGCCCCGCACCGGCAGGGCGGGGACGTGGGCGGCCGGCGCGCCCGGGGCGGCGCCGACGATGCCGCGCTCGGCGAGGGTGATGAACACGGGCTGCTGGCTGGCGGCGGCGAGGCGCTCGGCGCCGGCCAGCAGGGCGGGCAGCGCCGCGTCGGCCCGGCCGCCGGTGAGGACGGCGAACTCGGCGGCGTTCATCTTGAAGACCAGCGGGGGGAACCGGCCGAGCCCGTGGCGGCTGTCGGCGACCACGACCAGCCGGGGGCGGGCCCGGGCGAGGTCGCGCACGTGCTGGAGGATCGCCGGGGTGATCACGCCGGCGCCGGGCACGCCGGCCTGGTCCATCACGACCAGCGCGTCGAGCTCGGGCGCGAGGCGGTGCAGCGCGATCCCCAGCTCGTCCTCGACGTCGGCCGGGGTGGGCGCCCAGTTCTTGATGTCGAGCCGGGAGAGCTCGACCGGGGCCTGCGGCGGGGCGTGCAGCAGCGGCTTGGTGTAGGTGAAGGTATGGCGGTCGGGGGTCCGGAGGAAGCAGTCGAGGGACACGCCCGGCACGGCCCGGAGGGCCTTGAGCAGCTCGAAGCCCTCGCCGTCCTCGCCGCAGAACCCGATGGGCCAGAGGGTGCCGGCGCCGAGCGCGCCGAGGTTCTGGACGATGTTGCCGGCGGCACCGGGCGAGCAGCGGACGCGGGTCACGTTGTGCACGGGCCGGCCGGTCTCGAGCGAGGTCTCGGCCCGGGCCGGGTCGATGTCAAAGTAGCGGTCGAGGGAGAAGTCCCCCACGACGCCGACCCGCAGCGGCGCGAAACGCGCGGTCAGGGCAGCAAATTGGGCCGGGGTCATGCCGGGTGACCCAAACGCAAGTTGCGCCGCGCCGCAATCCCCCGGATGGCGGCGCCGGAGGGTTTTGCTTGCGGCGCCGGACCCGGGTGGGCGTCATGGAATTCGTCCCCATGAGCCTGACCATCTGGTGCAATGCCCAGTTCAACGCGGCGGCCACCCGCCTGCTGGCGGAGGGCGTGGCGGGGCACCGGCTCGTCACGTCCGCCGGGACCTCGGCCAATGTGCTCCAGGCCGGGGCGGCGGACCCGGCGCTGGCGACGGCGGACCTCGCCTTTGGCCAGCCCGACGCGGCGGACTGCCTGCGCGCGCCGCGGCTGCGCTGGGTCGAGGTCACGAGCGCCGGCTACACGCGCTACGACACGCCGGAATTCCGGGAGGCCTTCCAGGCGCGCGGCGCGCGGCTCACCAGCGCCTCCGGCGTGTTTGCGGACCCGTGCGCGCAGCACGTCCTCGCCATGATGCTGGCCCTCGGCCGCAACCTGCTGCCGTCGCACCGCGACCAGCTGACGGACCAGAGCTGGCACTATGCGGAGCGGCGCTACGAGTCGCGGCTGCTCACCGGGCAAACGGCGGTGCTGCTCGGCTTCGGGGCGATCGGGCGGCGGCTGGCGGAGCTGCTGGCGCCGTTTGGCATGAAGCTCTACGCGGTGCGGCGCTCGGTGCGGAGCGAGGCCGGGGTGCACATCATTCCCGAGGAGAAGATCAGCGCCGTGCTGGAGCTGGCGGACCACGTGGTGAACCTGCTGCCGGACAACGCCAGCACGCGCAACTACGTGAACGCCCGCCGCCTCGCGTGCTGCAAGCCCGGGGCCCGGTTCTACAACGTCGGCCGCGGCACCACGGTGGACGAGGCGGCGCTGCTCGCCGCGCTGCACTCCGGCCGGCTGGACGCCGCGTACCTCGACGTGTTCGACCCCGAGCCCCTGGCGCCCGGGCACCCGCTCTGGACGGCGCCGCGCTGCTACATCACGCCGCACACCGCCGGCGGCCGGCTCGACCAGGACGAGGCGATCGTCCGCCACTTCCTGGCCAACCTGGCGGCCTGGGAGCGGTCCGCGCCGCTGCGGGACCAGGTGATCTGAGGACGGGGCGGCCCCGGCTCAGGCCCGGGGCGGCGGGTTGCAGAGGTCCTCGTAGGCGTAGACGAGCGCGCCGATGAAAATCGGCAGGGTGACGAAGAAGCCGATGACCAGCCCGAGCACGCCGAGGACGGCGATGATGCCGCCGAGGACGGCGAGGCCGAACACCCGCCACCACTGGGCGGTGATCACGCGCCGGCTGACCTCCATGGCCGCCCAGAACTCCAGCTTGCGGTCGATCACCAGCAGGTAGGCGAACAGGTAGGAGATCGCGAGGTAGATGCCGGGCAGGATGAGGCAGACGAAGCCCACGATGGTCAGCAGGCTGACGAGCAGGGAGGCGATCACGAGCGGCCCGAGCGCGAGGGAGAAGCCGCTGAAGGCGTCGCTGATCTCCGCGGTCTGGCCGCGGATTTTCTTGAGGTAGAAGAAGTACAGGCCGCCGTAGAACACGCCGGTGAGCAGCAGGCTGGCGAGGAGGCCGAGGATCGGGATCGCCCCGGCCACGCCGGCGACGACGCACAGCACGAAGGTCGTGCCGACGATCGACCAGAAGTCGGACTTGAGCAGGTTCCAGCCGCGCTCGAGGCAGCCGCCGATGCGGAGGGGGGCGGCGCGGGCGATGAGGTCGGCGGCGAAGACCTTGGGGTCGATCGCGCCGGCCGCCACCGGCGGGGGCGGCAGCGAGCCGGTGCCGCTGAACTCCGGAAAGTCACCCAGCCGCCGCCATTCGTCGCTGCCCGCGGCCTTGGCCTTCGTGTCGAGGTTGGCCCGTCCGCCCGCCAGCCAGGCCCGGGTCTGCTCAGCCGAGACCGGACCGTATTCCTTGCCGTCGCTGCCCATGATGGTGAACATGCGGCTTAAATAACTGGCCGGCCGGCGGCGTCAACGCCGGAGGGCCGCGGCGCGACCGGCGCCTTACTCGGCGGCGCCGGGGGCGGAGGGCAGCTCGATCGTCCGCGAGCCGGGCTCCGGGTGCTGGCGGTAGAACAGCGCGGTGTGGCCGACGGCGCCGACCGGGACGCAGCGGCCCTCGTCAGCGATCTGGGCGCACAGGGCGGCGCGCTCGTCGCGGTCGGACCCGAGGAAGCGCAGCTTCACCAGCTCGTGGGAGCGGAGGTATTTTTGCAGCTCGGCGAAGAAGGCGGGGGTGAGCCCGCCCTTGCCGAGCTTGAGCGCCGGCGCGAGGGTCTGGCCGAGGCCGCGGAGATGCGATTTCTGGGCGCCGGTGAGGGGAAAGTCGTACATGGGGGGAAGTAGCGAGCAGCAGGTAGTGGGTAGCGAGTAGATTTTTCCCTGCCCGCCGCTACCCGCTGCTCACGGCCCCTTCGCCCGGGGCGAAGGTGTTCAGCTCGAGCTCGCGCCACTGACCCGGGGGCAGGTCGCCCAGCTCGAGGTCGCCGAAGCGGGCGCGGTGCAGGGTGAGCACGGTCGAGCCCGTGGCGGCGAACATGCGCCGGACCTGGTGGTAGCGTCCCTCGGTCAGCGTGAGCTCGGCCTCCCGCGGGCCCAGCGCACGGAAGGCCGCCGGGGCGCAGGGCTCCTGCTCGCCCTCGAGCAGGAGGGTGCCGCCGGCGAAGCGGGCGGCGAGGTCGGGGGCCAGGTCCCGGTCGAGCGTGGCCCGGTAGACCTTGGGGACCTTGTGCCGCGGGGAGGTGAGCCGGTGGACCAGCGGGGAGAGGTCGGTGAGCAGCAGCAGTCCGCTGGTGTCCTTGTCGAGCCGGCCGATGCTCGTGACCGCGGGGTTGCGCCGCCGCCAGCGCTCCGGGAGCAGCGAGTAGACGCTGGGCCCCTCGCGCTCGTCGTGCGAGCAGACCAGCCCGACCGGCTTGTGCAGCAGCAGCAGCAGCGCCCCGGGGTGGTCCAGCGGCGCGCCGTCCACCGCCACGGCCGCGGCCGCGGCCTTCGCGCCGAAATTGTCGGCGACGCGGCCGTCGACCGTGACACGCCCGGCCTCGACCCACTCGCGGGCCTGGCGGCGGCTGCAGTAGCCGAGGTTGGCGAGGTATTGGTCGAGGCGGCGCATGGCGCGACACAAGCACGAAGCGCCGGAAGGACACGAAGAAAATGGTTCCCCCGCCGGGACGTTCGCGCGTAGCTGGGGCGGTGCTCAACCCCCTTCTCCTGATGCTGGCCGTGGCGGTGGCGGCGGTCTCGCTGCTCACGGTGGTGCGCGCCCCCAGCTGGGTGCTGGCCTGGAAGCTGGCGATTCTGGCCGGCGAATACGGCCACTGGCTGGTGCTGGTGCCGCTGGGGCTGGCGGCGGCGGCCGGCGGCGGGACGACCGGGGCCTGGCGGGGCGCGACGGTGGGCCTGTGTGCGGTGGCCGCGGCCTGCCTGCTCCGGCCGGCGGTCAGCGCCGAGCGGCTCGCCGCGACGCTGCCGCCGGGGTTGGACGCGGCGTTTGGCCCGGGCCGGCCGGCCGCCCCGGTGTGGGCGTGGAGCCGGCTGTACGGCGGGAGCGCGCGGCCGGCGGCGGAGCGGGTGACCGAGGTGTTTGCGCGGCCGGACGGGCAGGAGCTGCTGGTGGATTTTTACCGCCCGGCGGCCGGGCCGGGCCTCCCGCCCCCGCCGCGGCCCTGCGTGGTGGTCATCCATGGCGGCGGCTGGGACGGCGGCGACCGCGGCCAGCTGCCCGAGTGGAACCACTGGCTGGTCGCCCGCGGCTACCAGGTGGCCGCGATCAGCTACCGGCTGGCGCCGCGCTGGCGGTGGCCGCACCAGGGCGACGACGTGCGGACCGCCCTGGCCTGGCTCAAGACCCACGCCGGCCCGCTCGGCCTGGACCCGACGCGCTTCGTGCTGCTGGGCCGCTCCGCCGGCGGGCAGATCGCCTCGGCGGTCGGCTACGGCGCCCAGGACCCGGCCATCCGCGGCGTCATCGCGCTCTACGCCCCCTTTGACATGCCGTTTGTCTGGTCGGTGTCGCGGGGGGACGACGTGCTCAACTCGCGCAACCTGATGCAGCAGTATCTGGGCGGCCCGCCGGACGGGGACCGCCAGGCGGACTACCTCTCGGCCAGCGCCCAGGCGCTGGCGCAGGCCGGCTCGCCGCCGACCCTGCTGGTGCACGGCGTGCCCGACACGCTCTCCTGGGTCCGGCACAGCGAGCGGCTGGCCGCGCGCCTGCTGGAGCTGCACATCCCCCACTATTACCTGCGCCTGCCCTGGGCCACGCATGCCTTCGACTTCAACCCCGACGGCCCGGGCAGCCAGCTGACCGGTTATGCCATGGAATGGTTTTTGGCCTCCGTGACGAAGGAAACGTGAGATTAGGCTGGGCAAGGGGTCCCGCATTTGGGATGGCTTGGGCTCGGGCATTACCCCGCTATTTTTATGTCACTCTGGGAATACAAGGTCATCACCAGCGGCAAGGGCGGCTTCGCCAGCCCGGCGCTGCTGGAAAAATTTCTGAACGATCTCGGCCGCGACGAATGGGAGATTGTCCACTTCCAGTCGCAGGCGGACAACCTGCTCGCCTTCACCGGGCTGGCGCGGCGCTCGACGCAGCGCGACTGGTCGCTGCAGGACGCGGCGGCGGCGGCGGCGAAGGCCGAGGCCGACAAGCTGCGGGCGGAGTTTGCCGCGAAGTTCCAGGCGGCCACGGCGACGCCGGCCGCGGAGGAAAAGCCCGCGAGCCTGCTCGAGGAGAAGACGGCCCCGAACGACGACTTCCGCAAGCCGGTCGACACCTCGCGGGACAGCGATCCCGACTCCGGGGAGGAGGAGGGGGAGAAGGACGACTGGGACAAGCTGAACGAGGAGAACGAGCTGCCGACCTTCTTTGACGCCCTGAAGCCCCACATGCGCCGCAACCAGCGCGGGCCGGGCATGTCGGTGGGCGTCGACTATCTGGCCAAGAAGTGGGACCTCTCCGAGGAGGATGTGAAGGGCGCGCTGGTCGAGTGCGGCCTGCAGATCGCCGCGGACGAGAATGCGAAGCCGGTCTACGTGGAGTACGACGGCGATCTTTTCTGGGTGAACATCAACCGCCGCGGCGAGCTGTGGATCAACACGCGCGAGAAGCCGCGCCCGGTGTTCCGGGTGGTGCAGGGCAACCGCGTCGCCAGCGAGGCGGCCCCGGAGCCCGAGGCCCGGAGACCCGAGGCCGAGGCCCCGGCGGCGCCGGGAGAAATTTCCGCGTCGGCCGAGCCCGCCGCGGTCCGCCCGACGACGCCCGCGGCCAGCGCCCCGGCCGGCGCCCTGCCGACCGGCCTGGCCCTGCTGGAGCGGGTCCGCCCGCAGATGCGGCGCAACCGCCGCGGCCCCGGCGGCTCGGGCAGCACGAGTTTCCTGTCCCGCGCGCTGAAGTGCACCGAGGCCGACCTGACGGCGGCGTTCCAGGCGCTGGGCCTGGTGGTGCAGGTCAAGCCCGAGGATGCGCCGGTGCTGCTCGAGGTCGGCGCCGAGGTCTGGTGGCTGAACCAGGACTCGCGCGGCGGACTGTGGATCAACGGCCGGGACAAGGAAGCCGGTGAAGTGGTGAACGCCGCCCCGGCGCCGACCCCGACTCCGTCGGCGACGCCGGATGCGGCCCCGGTGACGGCCGCCGCTCCGGCGGAAGCGCCCGCCCCGGGCGCGGTCCTGGCCGCGGTGCGCCTGCTGCTGAAGGAGACCAAGACCGGCGCGGTCGCCGGGAAGACGGACCGGCTGGCGGAAGAGCTGGGCAAGACGCCGGCGGAGCTGGTGGCGGCCCTCACGGCGGCCGGGCTCAAGGTGCCGGAGAAGGCCCGGGAGAAGCCGGTCTTCATCGAGCACGCGGGGGAAATCTTCTGGTTCAACAAGAACGCCAAGGACGAGCTCTGGCTCAACGCCAAGGCGTCGAAGTACGCCGAGCCGGGCGGGGACGAGGCCGGCGACGACAAGAAGCCGGCGCGCCGCGGCAAGAAGAAGCCGGACTGACGCGGCTGAGCGGGGCCGGGCCGGCGGCGGTGTCCGCCCGGCGCGGCCGCCCCGTCGTCAGAATTCCGCGGTCCCGGGGGTCCGGGCGAACGGGATGACGTCGCGGATGTTGGCGACGCCGGTCACGAACATGAGCATGCGCTCGAAGCCCAGGCCGAAGCCGGAGTGGGGCACCGTGCCGTAGCGGCGGAGGTCGAGGTACCACCAGTAGTTTTTCTCCTCGAGGTGGTGCAGGGCCATGCCCGCGCGGAGGTGCTCGAGGCGCTCCTCGCGCTGGCTGCCGCCGATGATCTCGCCGATGCCGGGCACCAGCAGGTCCATCGCCCCCACCGTCTGGCGATCGGGGGCGCAGCCGTCGGTCACGCGCATGTAGAACGCCTTGATCGCCCGCGGATAGTTGTAGACGGTGACCGGGCACTTGAAGTGCTCCTCGGTGAGGTAGCGCTCGTGCTCCGACTGGAGGTTGTCGCCCCAGGCGACGGGATGCTCCCAGGTCTTCCCGCTCCGGGCCAGGATCTCGACGGCCTCGGTGTAGCTGCAGCGCTGGAACGGGCGCTCGAGCACGAAGTTGAGCCGGGCGGCCAGCTCCTTGTCCACGAACTTGGCGAAGAACTCGAGGTCCGCGGCGCAGTGCTGCTGGGCGTCGCGGATCAGGTATTTCACGAACGACTCGGCGAGGTCCATGTCGCCGGCGAGGTCGCAGAAGGCGACCTCGGGCTCGATCATCCAGAACTCGGAGGCGTGGCGCGAGGTGTGGGAGTTCTCGGCGCGGAAGGTGGGGCCGAAGGTGTAGACGTTGGACAGGGCGGTGGCGAAGATCTCGGCCTCCAGCTGGCCGCTGACCGTGAGGAAGGTCTTCTTGCCGAAGAAGTCTTTGCTGTGGTCGATCTCGCCCTGCTCGGTCTTGGGCGGGTTGGCCAGGTCGAGCGTGGTGACGCGGAACATGTCGCCGGCGCCCTCGGCGTCGCTGGCGGTGACGATGGGGGTGTGGACGTAGCAGAAGCCCCGCTCCTGGAAGAACTGGTGGACGGCGTAGGCGAGCCGGCTGCGCACGCGGAAGACGGCGCCGAAGAGGTTGGAGCGCGGGCGGAGGTGGGCGATCTCGCGGAGGAACTCCAGGGTGTGGCCCTTTTTCTGGAGCGGGTAGGTGGCGTCGGCCTCGCCGAGCACGGTGAACTGCGCCGCCACGACCTCCCATTTCTGGCCGCCGCCCTGCGAGGCGACGAGCCGGCCCTGGACCGCGACCGAGGCGCCGGTGCTGGCCTGGGCGACGTGGGCGTAGTCGGGCAGCGTGGCGTCCACGATGATCTGCAGGCCCTTGAGGCAGGAGCCGTCGTTGAGCTCGATGAAGGAGAACGCCTTGGCGTCGCGCCGCGTGCGGACCCAGCCCTGGAGGAGGATGGAGTCCATGGGACCGCTGGCTTGCAGGGCGTCTTTGACGAGGGTTCGTTGCATGGCGGGAGTGGCCGAAGCAAGCCGTTCTCCGCTCCGGATGGCAAACCGAGAAATCCCCCGGGCGCGGCGCGCGGCCGGATTTGACCAGCGCAAGGCGCGGCATGTTTTTGACAAGAAGTGCCGCGCGGGCGGCGGGGCGCTCGGCTACGTTAGTCCGCCCCGCTGCCCCGGTGAGGTTCACCCCCGCTTTTCCTGATCCGCCATGAACACTCGCCGCGAATTCCTCAAGTCCGGCCTCGCGCTCGGGGCCGCCGTCTCCCTCGCCCGCTGGGGCCGGCTCACCGCCGCCGAGACCCCCGCGCCCGCAGCGACCGCGCCGCCCCGGCCGGTGCTCGTCGCCGTGCGCGAGGGCAGCCGTGCGGCCATGCTCGACCAGGCGCTGGCCGCCCTCGGCGGACTGGGCGCGTGGGTGAAGCCGGGCCAGACGGTCTGCCTCAAGCCCAACATCGGCTGGGACGCCCCGCCGGAGCGCGGGGCCAACACCCATCCCGAGCTGGTCGGGCACCTGGTCCGGCGCTGCCTCGAGGCCGGCGCCAAGTCGGTCAGCGTCTTCGACCACACCTGCGACCCGTGGCAGCTCACCTATGAGCACAGCGGCATCGCCGCGGCCGCCCGCGCCGCCGGCGCCCACGTGGTCAACGGCAACGACCAGAGCCTCTACCGCGAGGTGGAGATCCCCGGCGGGGTGAAGCTCAAGCGCGCCTGGGTGCACTCGCTGGTGCTCGACAGCGACGTCCTCCTCAACGTGCCCGTGCTCAAGCACCACAGCGGCACGGGCATGACCGCCGCGATGAAAAACCTCATGGGGGCGGTCTGGGACCGGGGGTTCTACCACCAGAACAACCTGCACCAGGCCATTGCCGACTTCCTCACCCTGCGGAAACCGACCCTCAGCCTGCTCGACGCCTACCACCCGATGGTTCGCCACGGCCCGCGCGGCAAGACGGTCGCCGACCTGGTCGAGATGCGCACGCTGCTCGCCTCGGCCGATCCCGTCGCCCTCGACACCGCCGCGGCGAAGCTGCTCGGCCTGGATCCGGCCAAGGTGGCCTACCTCAAAATCGCGGACGCGATGAAGCTCGGCACGATGGACCTGACCCAAGTCGAGGTCCGTCGCTTCAGCCTGGCCTGACGGGATGCGCCAGCCCGGGCTGAAACTTCTCCGCGTCGCCGTCGCCGCCGTGGTCTTTACAGGCCTGACGGCGGCGCTGGTCGATTTCCGCGGCGCCGTCCCGGCGGCCGTCGGCCACGCGCTGGCGTCCCTCCAGTTCGTGCCGGCTGCCGTGGCGCTGGCCACCGGGGCGGGTCTCGGCCTTGTCGTGCTCGCCCTGCTCGGGGTGACGCTGGCGGCCGGGAGGATTTACTGCTCGGTCCTGTGCCCGCTGGGGATTTTCCAGGATATCGTGGCGCGGGCGGCGGGGTGGATCCGGCGCTCCGCGCGGCGACTGCCGTACCGGCCGGCGCAGACCTGGGTCCGGCAGGCCTTTTTCTGGGGCGCCCTGGCCGGCCTCGCCACCGGCGGGGCGGGGCTCACGCTCGCGCTGCTGGATCCCTACAGCGGCTACGGGCGGATTGCCTCCGGCCTGTTTCGCCCGGTCGTCACCCTGGGCAACAATGCGCTGGTCGGCCTGGTCGGCGCGCTCGGCGGCGAGTTCCTCTATCGCGTTCCGCCTTTCTGGGCGGGGCTGGCCGCCCTCGCCCTGCCGGCCGCGCTGCTGGCCCTGGTCACCGGGCTCGCGGCTTGGCGCGGCCGCCTCTACTGCAACACGGTCTGTCCGGTGGGCACGCTGCTCGGGATGGTTTCCGCCCGGAGCGCCTGGCGGCTGGCCCTCGACCCCGCGGCCTGCCGCAAATGCGGCGACTGCCTGCGCGAGTGCAAGGCGCAGTGCATCGACCTCCGCGCCGGCACAATCGACGCCTCCCGCTGTGTCGCCTGCTACAACTGCCTCGCGGCCTGCCACGAGGCCGGCATCGGCCACCGCTGGGCCTGGGGAACGAAGTCCCGCCGCCCGCCGGTCGCGCCGCGGCCCGCGGCCGCCCCCGACCCGCAGCGCCGCGCCTTCCTCGCCACCGCGCTGGTCACGCTCACCGGCGCCACGGCGGCCGG
>CAIKTR010000090.1 GCA_903830425.1 uncultured Opitutia bacterium | reverse complement strand
TTCCCAAGGGCGTTTCAGCGTGCTGATGACGTTCTGGCGCGCCTGTCGGAACAACCATAATTGCGGCCAGACTCTCAGCCCGGCGGAACTGGCGGATCGCACGGGCGTGACCCGGGCCACCATCACGGGGCTGGTGGACTCACTGGAGCGCGACGGGCTCGTGACGCGCACCCCGGATCCGGCGGACCGGCGGATGTCCTCCGTGCGGCTCACGTCCAAGGGCGAGCAGTTGCTGGGCGAGATCTTGCCGTCCCACTTTCAGCGCATGGCGTGGCTGCTGGCCCCGCTCAGCGAGGAGGAGCGCCAGACAATGGTCCGGCTGCTGTCCAAGATCTCGGAGCGCGCCGCGGAGGCCTGGCAGCCGGCCGAGGCCGCTTGCCCGGCCGCGCCGGTCCTGACCCCCGCCTAATCACTTTTTCACCACCCGATCCCCTGTCTCTTTTTCCCATGACCCTAACAGCCAAGCGTTCCCTCTGGATGGCCCTCAGCGTGTTCCTCGTGATCGGCGCGATCGCCGCCTGGAAAATCCTCACCGTCCGCGCCATCATTGCGAAGATGTCGCAGCAGAAGCCGCCGCTCACGGTGGTCTCCTCGACCAAGGCCACGGAGGAGATCTGGCAGCGCCGGCTGCATGCGGTGGGCAGCTTTGCCGCCTCCGAGGGCATCACGGTGACCAACGAGCTCGACGGGGCCGTGACCCAGATCGCCTTCGCCTCCGGGGCCCCGGTCCAGCAGGGCGAGTTGCTCGTGCAGCTCGATGTTTCGGCCGAGCGGGCCCAGCTCGCCAATGCCGTGGCCGGCGCCGACCTGGCCCGCATTAACCTCCGGCGCGCCCAGGAGCTGCGGGCGAAGGATACCAACTCGCAGGCCGAACTGGATCTCGGCGAGGCGCAGGCGCGGCAGACTGCCGCCACCGCCGACGCCCTCCGCGCCGTGATTGCCAAGAAGACCATCCGCGCGCCCTTCACCGGCCGGACCGGCATCCGCCAGATCAACCTCGGCCAGTTCCTCAAGGGCGGCACCGCGATCGTGACCCTGCAGGCGCTGGACCCGCTGTTCTTCAACTTCTACCTGCCGCAGCAGGACGTCACCCACCTCACGGTCGGCCAGGTCGTCCAGATCACCGTCGACGCCTATCCCGGGGTGGTCTTTGCGGGCGAGATCACCGCGATCAACCCGAAGGTCGAGGAGACGAGCCGCAATCTCCTGGTGCAGGCCACGGTCCGCAACCAGGACGAGCGCCTCCGCCCGGGCATGTTCGCCGCGCTCGACGTCGTCCTGCCCCGGCAGGACAAGCTCGTCACCCTGCCGCTGACCGCGATCAGCTACAACCCCTACGGCAACTCCGTCTATGTCGTGGAAAACAAGGGCCGCGACGCCAGCGGCCAGCCTGTGCTGGTGGTGCGCCAGCAGTTCGTCCAGCTCGGCAGCCAGCGGGGCGACCAGGTGGCGGTGCTCAAGGGCGTGAACGCCGGTGACGAGGTGGTCACCGCCGGCCAGCTGAAGCTCCGCAACGGCTCCAGCGTGCAGCTCAACAACACCGTCGAGCAGACCAACAGCCTGCGGCCCAATCTGCCCAACACCTGAGCCGCTGCCCATGAATTTCACGGAAGTCTTCATCAAACGGCCGGTCCTGGCGACGGTCGTCAGCCTGCTCATCCTCCTCGTGGGCTGGCGCTCGTTCACGCTGCTCAACGTCCGCCAGTATCCCGTCAGCAACAGCGCGCTCGTGACGGTGACCACGATCTACACCGGCGCCAGCGCCGACCTCATCCAGGGCTTCATCACCTCGCCCCTGGAAAAGCAGATCGCGAGCGCGGAGGGCATCGACTACCTTGAGTCGAGCAGCGTGCCGAGCGTCAGCACGATCACGGCCCACCTGAAGCTCAACTACGACCCGAACGCGGCGCTCACGCAGATCACCTCGAAGGTCAACAAGGTGCGCAACCAGCTGCCGGCGGAGGCGTTTGACCCGACGATCGACGTGCAGGTGGGCGAGACCACGGCGTCCATGTACCTGAGCTTCTACAGCACGGAGCTGGATTCCAACCAGATCACCGACTACCTCACGCGGGTCGTGCAGCCCAAGCTGGCGGCCGTGGATGGCGTGCAGAGCGCCCAGATCCTCGGCGGCCGCACCTTTGCGATGCGCATCTGGCTCAAGACGGACCAGCTCGCCGCGTACGGCCTGAGCCCCGCCCAGGTCCGCGCCGCGCTGGCGGCCAACAATTCGCTCGCCGCAGTCGGCGCGACCAAGGGCTCGATGATCTCGGTCAACCTGAACGCCGCGACCGACCTGCACACCGTCGAGGACTTCAAGCAGCTCGTGATCCGCCAGCAGGACGGCGCGGTCATCCGGCTGAAGGACGTGGCGGACGTGGTGCTGGGCGCGGAGAGCTACGACAGCGTGGTCCACTACGGCGGCCAGGACGCGACCTTCGTCGGGATCAACGTGCTGCCCAATGCGAACGCGCTGACCGTCATCCGCGACGTGCGGGCGGTGGTGCCCGAGATCATCGCCCAGCTGCCCGCAGGGCTGAAGGTGAGCATTCCCTACGACGCCACGGCCTACATCAACGGCGCGATCCACGAGGTGGTCGACACGCTGATCGAGGCGCTGGTCATCGTGATCGTGGTGATTTTCCTCTTCCTCGGCTCGATGCGCTCGGTGGTCATCCCGCTGGTGGCGATGCCGCTCTCGCTGGTGGGCGCAGGCTTCCTCATGCTGGTCATGGGCTTCACCATCAACCTGCTCACGCTGCTGGCGATGGTGCTGGCCATCGGCCTGGTGGTCGATGACGCGATTGTCGTGGTGGAGAACATCCACCGGCATATTGAGGAGGGGTTGTCGCCAATGGAGGCCAGCCTGCGCGGGGCGCGTGAGCTGGGCGGGCCGGTCGTCGCCATGACGATCACGCTCGCGGCGGTCTACGCCCCGATCGGCTTCCAGGGCGGCCTCACCGGCACGCTCTTCCGCGAGTTCGCCTTCACCCTGGTCGGCGCCGTCATCATTTCCGGCATCGTGGCGCTCACGCTCTCGCCGATGATGTGCTCGAAGCTGCTCAAGCACAGCACGACCAAGCGGGGCTTTGCGCACTACTTGGACGTCCAATTCGGCAAGCTCGCCGCGTGGTACGAACACTTCCTCGACCGCTCGATGGAAACCTGGCCGGTGCTGCTGGTCATCCCGGTGGTGTCGATCCTGATGATCTACCCGTTCTGGTCGCTGACGAAGCACGAGCTGGCGCCGGACGAGGACCAGGGCATCATTCTCGCGATTTCCACCGCGGCGCCCAATGCCAACATCGACCAGACGTCGCGGCACACCGACGAAAACGCCAAGATTTTCCGCAGCTATCCGGAGACGGCGAACATCTTCCAGATCGTCGGCTATCCCGCGGGCAACAGCTCGATCAACGGCATGGTGTTCAAGCCCTGGGGTGATCCCACGCGCAAGCGCAGCACGCTGGAGGTGCTGCCCGACGTCACCGCGCAGCTCAACACGGTCGCCGGCCTGAAGACCTTCGCGTTCCTCAAGCCCCCGCTGCCCGGCGGCGGCAGCGGGCCCGCCGTGCAGTATGTCATTGTCTCCACCGATGCGCCGGAGCGGATGGCCGAGGTGGCGGACGACCTCGTCCTCCGCGCCAACCAGAGCGGCCTGTTCTATTTCGCCGACAGCGACCTCAAGTTCGACCAGCTGCGCGGCGACATCGTGATCGACCGCAACAAGGCCGCCGACCTGGGCGTGAACATGCAGCAGGTCGCCGCCGACGTGGGCTCGCTGCTGGGCGGCGGCTACGTGAACTACTTCAACATCCAGGGCAACAGCTACAAGGTGATCCCGCAGGTGGAGCGGTCCTCCCGGCTCAACCCGGACCAGCTGGGCGACTACTACGTCAGCGGGGGCGCCGGCAAGCTGGTCCCCCTGTCGACCTTTGCCTCGGTGAAATACAAGGTGCAGCCGCAGTCGCTGAAGCACTTCCAGCAGCTGAACTCGGCGACGATCTCGGCGGTGCCGCGGCAGGGCGTCTCGCTGGGGCAGGCCCTGGACTTCTTCGACGCCCAGGCCAAGCGCTCGCTCCCGCAGGGGTACAGCGTGGACCACGCCGGGCAGTCCCGGCAGTACGTCCAGGAGGGCAGCTCCCTGCTGGTGGCGTTTGTCTTCGGGGCGATCATCATCTTCCTCGTCCTCGCGGCCCAGTTTGAGAGCTTCCGCGACCCGTTCATCATCCTGCTCGGCAGCGTGCCGATGACGCTGGTGGGCGCGCTGGCCTTCCTGTTTCTCGGCGCGGCCTCCATCAACATCTACACCGAGGTCGGTTTCATCACCCTCGTCGGCCTGATCAGCAAGCACGGCATCCTGATCGTGCAGTTCGCGAACCGGCTCCAGGAGGCGGGCATGGCCAAGCGCGCCGCGATCGACCACGCCGCCAGCGTCCGGCTCCGCCCGATCCTCATGACCACCGCCGCGATGGTGTTTGGCGTGGTGCCGCTCATCCTCGCCACCGGGGCGGGCGCGGCCAGCCGCTTCAACATGGGCATCGTCATCGCCACCGGCATGTCGGTGGGCACCCTGTTCACCCTCTTCGT
Organism: uncultured Opitutia bacterium; assembly: GCA_903830425.1. Classification (GTDB taxonomy): domain Bacteria; phylum Verrucomicrobiota; class Verrucomicrobiia; order Opitutales; family Opitutaceae; genus Opi-474. Next base: position 31,588 of record CAIKTR010000090.1, on the reverse strand, counting down.
GGTGCCGGCCGTCTACATGCTGATCGGCCGGGACTACAGCCAGGAACGCCTGGCGACCGCCGCCCCCTTGAACCCCAGCTCTTTCCCCGTATGAAAACCTCCCTTCGTTCCTCTGCCTGTGCGCTGCTCCTGGCCGGGCTGACCCTCTCGGCGTGGTCGGCGACGTCCGCGCCGGAATTCACGCTGCCCGAGCCGGTCGACCTGAAAACCGCGCTGGGCCTCGCCCTGCAGCACAACTTCGCGATCCGCCAGGCGCGCGAGCGGATCAAGCAGCAGGAGGGCGTCGTGATCGAGGTCGCGGCGAAGGAAATCCCCACCGTCGCCGCCACCGGATCCTACCAGCGCAACGCCACCGAGATCGCCTCGTCGGCGCCGGCGAGCGACCGTTTCTGGGCCCTCAGCCTCACCGCCACCCAGACCCTCTACGCCGGCGGGGGCGTGACTGCCGCCGTCAAGGGCTCCGAGCTCGCCCGGGAGGCCGCCCTGCTCGAGCTCAAGGCGGTCATCAACGAGGCGCTCCTCGGGGTCCGCACCGCCTACTACGGCGCCCTGCTGGCGCGCGAGAAGATCACCGTGCAGGAGAAAAACCTCGAGCTGCTCCGGCAGCAGTTGAAGAACGTCACCAACCGGTTTGAGGCCGGCACCGTCTCGTCCTTCGAGAAGCTCCGCGCGGAGGTGGCCGTGGCCAACGCCCAGGTGCCGCTGATCACCGCCCGCAACGATTTCCGGCTCGCGATCGAGTCGTTCCGCCTCGCGCTCGGGCTGGCCTCGGACCACCTGGTCTCGACCCAGGCCCCGACGTTTGCCGGCACCCTCGACTACACGCCGGCGACGTTCGACCTGCAGTCGTCGTTCGACGCCGCCCAGGCCAACCGCCCCGACCTGCAGCGCCTCGCGAAGCTGGCCGCCGCCCGCGAGGAGTCGGTCACGGCCGCCCGGTCCGCCTATTATCCGAATCTCCAGGCCTTCGGCGGCTGGCAGCTGCGCAAGGGCCTCACCAACGAGTGGGGCGACTCGCGCGAGGGCTGGCTGGTGGGCCTGCAGTCGAACTGGGCCATCTTTGACGGCCGCGCCACGGCCGGCCGCGTCGCGCAGGCGCGCTCGGTGCTGGACCAGACGCGGCTCTCGCTGACCGAGGCCGGGCTGAGCGTCGAGGTCGAGGTGCGCCGGGCCTTCTCGTCCTGGCAGCAGGCCACGGAACTGGCCGATGCCTCGAAAATGGTGGTGACCCAGGCCGAGGAATCGGTCCGCCTGGCCACGGCGCGCTACGACGCCGGCACGGCCACGCAGCTCGACGTCCTGCAGGCGCAGGTCGACCTGACCACCGCCCGCACCAACCAACTGCAGGCCTATTATTCCTACAATCTCGCGACCGCCACCCTGCGCAAGGCGATGGGGCAGGCGGACGAGTGGGTGGCCAACTAAACCGGTTGCCGGCGACGGTGCCCGCGGCGGCCTGGCGGAGGGTCCACCGCGGGCTCGCAACTTGGGCGAATTTGCCGTGTCCTTCCCCTGCGCATGAAATTCGGTCGCGTGCTCCTTCTCGGCACCGGGTTGCTGGCGGTACTCCTCCTACTGGCCGTGGGGGCGGCGTTCCATCCCGCGCTCCAGACCTGGGTCGCCCGTCGCGCGCTCGCCGGGCGGCCGGGGCTGGAGGTCTCGATCGGCCGAGTGTCGGCCGGCCTGCAGCGCATCCAGGTTCAAGACGTTCGCGTGGTGCGCGGCGGGGCCCGGCTCACGCTGCCCGCGGCCGAGTTGGACGTTCCCGTGGTCGCGCTGGCCTTCCGTGACCAACTGCTGATCCGACGTCTGGTGGCGCACGGCTGGACGCTGGACCTGACGTCGGCCCCGGCGCTCACGGCGCGGCCGCCGGCGCGGTCCCAGGAGGTCTCCCTGCTGACGACGGCCTGGGCCGATGAGGCCCCCGGCGCAGTGGCACTCGTGCCTCCCGCGGTGTTTGCGGGAATTTTCCAGCACTTACGGCTGCCGGTCGACTTTGCCCTCGACGGCGTCGACCTCGCGGGCGAGGTGCTCCTGCCTGTCGTGCCGGGCCGGCCGGCGGCCCGGGCGAAGGTCACCCTCACCGGCGGCCGCCTGGCCGCGGGCCAGCCCGGCGGGTTCGACTACACCGCCACCGTGACCTTCGCCGGGCCCAACCTCGCCGTCCAAGTGCTCACCATTCGCGGGACCCTGGGGGTCGTGATGGACACGCCGCGCACGCTCAGCCGGCTGGTGGTCGCCACCGTCGCCGAGGCGCAGGGGCCCAAGTTTCCCGCCGGAGTGAAGCTCGCGGTCGATCTGGCCGCCGCCCGCACCGGGCTGGGCGAGAACTATGCCGTGACCCTGACCACGGGGGCGAAGCAGCTGGCCGCGCTCGAGACGAGCTACCCGGCCGGGGCGAATCACCTCGGCGGCAATTGGCGGCTCGACATGCGCGACGGCGACCTGGCGCCGTTTTCCCTCGGCCGCGAACTCCCGGCCTTCGAGGCGGTGGGCGAGGGGCGGTTCGATACCGACACGGCCTTCTCCGAACTCCATGCCAGCGGGCGGCTGAAGGGCAGCGTGGACCGCCTCCAGGTGGTCAATGACCAGCTCTCCGGTCTGGGCACCATTCAGCTCGACGCGGAGTTTGACGTCGCGCAGCGCGCCGGAGCCACCCGCGTGGACCGGCTGGCGGTCACGGTGGCCGGCGCCCGTCCCGTTGCGACGATCCAGGCCCTGCAGGCCTTCGAATTCAATCTTAAGGGCGACCTCAACGTGGCAGACCCGGCGAAGGATTTGCTGGGGATCGTGATCCAAGGCCTGCCCCTGGCCTGGGTGAACCCGCTGCTGGCGAAGGCCGGCTACCGCGCGGCGGGGTCCGACCTGCAGGGGGAGTTTGCCGCCGGCGCCCGGCAGGGCGGGTTTGCGCTCCGCGCCAAGGGCCCGCTCACCGTCGGTCAGCTCGCGGTGTCGCGGGTCGGTGGGCCGGCGGTGCTGACCCCCCTCGATCTCTCGCTCGACCTCGCGGCCGACTACACCCCGCAAGGCTGGCAGGTCGTGCTCGCGCCCCTCGTCGCCCGGCGCAATGGAAACACGCTGCTCACGGTCGAGGGCAAGGTCGGCCGGCTCGCCGGTCCGCAGCAGTCCATCAAGGTGGCGGGCAAATGGAGCGGCCAGCTGCCCGCGCTGCTGGCCCAGCCGGCCCTGCTGGGCGCCACCGTGCTCACGGCGGGCGAGGGGCAGGGTGATTTCGCCGCGAGCCTCGCGGAACGTCAGTCGGTCCAGCTCCGGCTGTCCCTCCGGAACCTCGCGTCGGCCGCGGCGGCCCATCTGCCGGCGGTCACCGCCGAACTGCGCCTGGACCGGGAGCCGGACGGCAAGATCACGTTCAACGCCCCGCTGCGTCTGGAGCACGAGCAGCGCCAGTCCGACCTCACCCTGGCCGGCACGGCGACGGCGGTCCCGGGGCAGCTCGTGCTCGATGCCCGCCTGACGAGCGACTTTCTCGCCGTGGAAGATGCGCAACTCCTCGCCGGGGCGCTCGGCGGGGCTGCGACCCCCGCGCCTGCGGAGGGCGGGGCGGGGGCGCCGGCGGTGGCCGCGCCCTACTGGGCGGGCCTGAGCGGCCAGGTCGCGCTGGCCTTCAAGAAGATCGTGGCGAGCGGCCAGTTTCAGGTCACAGAGGTGACCGGCGTGCTCCGTCTGGACGCCGGGTCGGCCAAGCTGGTTGACGTCCGGGGCGGGTTTGACGCCGACAGCGCCGTGCGGATGGCCGGCGAGGTGTCCTTCCGCCCGGCGGCGACGGAGCCCTACACCCTCAACGCGGAACTGGCCCTCACGAATTTCGCGACTGCGCCGGCGTTCCGGGCCATCGAGCCCACCAAGCCGCCGGCGGTGGAGGCCCGCATCAACGTCCTGAGCCGGTTCGCGGCCACGGGCCGCACCCTGCCTGACCTCGCGGACCGGGCCCGGGGCGACGTGCTCATCACGAGCAAGGGCGGAATTCTCCGGCTGCTCGCGGCGGACCTGACCGACCGCATTCAGCGGACCCAGTCCCGGGTGACTGCGATCGCCGGATTTCTGGGGGTGGTGCCCGACGACTACGTCAACAAGGCGAAGATCCTGTCCGAGATCGCGCGGAGCTTCGCCGAGATCCCCTTCGACCAGCTGAGCGTGACGGCGTCGCGGGATGCCGCGCTGAACCTGCAGCTCAAGGATTTTTCCCTGATTTCCCCCGAGGTGCGCCTGAGCGGGACGGGCGAGATCCGCCAGGTGGCCGGCGTGCCGGTGCTGGCCCAGCCGCTGGACCTGCAGCTGAATCTGGGGGCGCGGGGGAAGCTCGGCGACCTGATCCGGCGGGCGGGCCTGCTGGAGACCCGGCAGGACAGCCTGGGTTACGCGGCCTTTGCCGTGCCGCTGCGGATCGGGGGCACGCTGGGCAATCCGGACACCAACGCCATCCGCACGGCGCTGCTGAATTCCGCCCTGGAGCGCAGCGGCCTGCTCGACGGCCTGCTCGGCAAATAGCCGCGGGTGGTCGGGGCGGACGGGGCCGGCAACGGCTGCCGCGCACAGAAAAATAAAGCTTACGATTGCACTGCGGCCGCGCCTCGCACAATTCCTGCAGTGTCATCCGCATGCCCGCCACCCTGACCGCCGCACCCCGCCGTCGTCTGCCCTCGGGCCTCAGGGTGCTGGAGGTGACCCTGACGGGCTGGACCTCGCTGGTGATCGTCTTTTTGTACCTGCCGATTCTGGTGCTGGTGGCGTATTCGTTCAACAGCTCGCGGCTCAATATCGTGTGGGAGAGCTTCACGGTGGGCTGGTACCGGCGGGTGTGGGAAAACGTCCCGCTGCTGCGCGCCGCGGAAAACAGCGTGATCATCGCCGCGGTCTCGACGGTGCTGTCCGTCCTGCTCGGCACCGTCGGGGCCTGGCTGCTCCATCGCTACCGCTTCCGGGGCGCCCGGGGGCTGCAGACGCTGGTGGCCGTGCCGATGGTCATGCCCGAGATCCTGATGGGCATCAGCCTGCTGATCCTGTTCGCGACGGCGGGCCTGGGGCTCGGGTTCACGGCGGTCATCATCGGGCATGTCACGTTCAGCTTCCCGTTTGTGCTCGTGGCGGTGCAGGCGCGGCTGAAGGGCCTCGACCCGGCGATGGAGGAGGCCGCGCTGGATCTGGGCGCCACGCCGCTGCAGGCCTTCTGGCTGGTGATCGTGCCCTGCCTGCGGCCGGCGATCGTGGCGGGGGCGCTGATGGCGTTCACGCTGTCCTGGGACGAGCTGATCGTGACCTTCTTCACCACCAACGCCGCCTCCGCCACGCTGCCCATCCGCGTTTTTGGCATGGCCAAGGTCGGCCTTAACCCGATGCTGAACGCCTTGTCCGCGCTGTTCATCGTGGCGACCGTCGCCTTCGTGATTTTTTCCGACTACGTCAAGAAACTGGGCCGCTGACCCCTTACCCCTGCACACTACACCCATGAAACCGCTCCGTCTCCTCCTCCCGGCGCTGCTCGCGCTGTTGGTCTCTGCCGTTGCCGCCCGCGCCGCGGGCGAACTGAACCTGTTCGGCTGGTCCGAGTACATTCCCCAGCCCGTGCTCGACGGCTTCACCAAGGAGACGGGCATCAAGGTCAACTTCGAGACCTTCGCCTCCAACGAGGAGCTGCTGTCCAAGCTCGTGGCCGGCGGCGGCTCCTACGACCTCGTCCAGCCGTCGGATTACGCCGCCGAGGTGATGATCCGCCAGCACCTGCTCTCGCCGCTCGACCCGGCGCTGCTGCCCAACCTCAAGAACCTGGCCCCCGAGTTCCGCCAGCGCCCGCACGACCCCGCCGGTCGCTACACCGTCCCCTACATGAGCGGCACGGTGGGCATCGTGGTGAACACCGACCGGGTGAAGACGCCCGTGCGCGGCTACGGCGACGTGTTCACGCCGGCCCTGAAGGACCGGATCGTCGTGCTCAACGACACGCGGGAAATGGTGACCTGGGCCCTCTACACCCTCAACCTGCCGATCAACACGATCACCGCGGAGAACCTGGCGCGCGCCCGTCCGGTCGTGGCCAGCTGGGTCAAGCTGGTGAAGGTCTATGATTCCGACAGCCCCAAGACCGCGCTGCTCAACGGCGACGTCGACGTCGGCGTGGTCTGGAGCGGCGAGGCGGCGATTCTCTGGAAGGAGAACAAGAAGTTCCAGTATGTGATCCCGGCGGAGGGCGCGCACCAGTTCATCGACGTGCTCGCGATCCCGGCCAACGCCAAGAACAAGGCCGCGGCCCACCAGCTGATCGACTACATCCTGCGCCCTGAGGTCTCCGTCCTCATCTCCGAGGCGTTTCCCTACACCAACCCGAATCTCGCCGCCCGGAAGCTCCTCTCGGCCGAGCAGCTGGCCAACCCGGCCAGCTACCCGCCGGGTCACCCGAAGCTCGAGACCTTCCGCGACATCGGCAAGGACGCCGCGGCGATCGACCGCCTCGTCACCGACCTGAAGAGCGCGCAATGAGCGCGGCCGACGGCAACTTCCGGGGTGGGGCGGGACGGCGGGTGCCGGTGCCCGGCCGCCCCGCGCCTGACGACGGAACCGGCGGTGGCGCCCGGCCCCTGGCATGAGCGCGGCTCCCGCGGTCTCCGACCGGTCCACGCCGCGCTGGCGCGCCTGGCTGCTGCTGGCCCCGATGGTGGCTTGGCTGACCCTGTTTGTGGTCGTGCCGACCGCCATCCTCATCGTCTACAGCTTCTGCGAGCGGGATGAGGTGGGCCGGGTGCTGTTCACCTTCACGCTCGAGAACTACCACCGGGTGCTGGACCCGGTCTACCTGTGGATCTTCGCGCGCTCGATCGGCTACGCCGGGCTCACCACCGTGATCTGCATCGCGGTGGGTTACCCCGTGGCCTACTGCATCGGCCGCGCCCGCGAGGAGTGGCGCCAGCGCCTGCTGCTGCTGGTGATGGTGCCCTTCTGGACGAGTTTCCTCATCCGCACCTATGCCTGGATCACGATTCTCAAGCAGGAGGGGCTGCTCAACGGGCTCCTGCACCAGCTGTCCCCCACGGCCTCGCCGCTCGACCTGCTCTATACGCCCACCGCCGTGGTCATCGGTCTGGTTTACGCCTACCTGCCGTTCATGATCCTGCCGATCTACGGCAGCGTCGAGAAACTCGACGGCAGCCTGATTGAGGCCGCCCACGACCTCGGGGCGGGTCCCCTCCGCGTATTCTCGGCGGTCATCATCCCGCTCACGCTCCCGGGCATCGCCGCGGGCACGCTGCTGGTGTTTGTGCCGGCCGTGGGCATGTTCGCCATCACGGACCTCATGGGCGGGGCCCGCGTGCCGCTGATCGGCAACGTGATCCAGAACCAGTTCATGCAGGCGCGGGACTGGCCGTTCGGGGCGGCGCTCGGCGCCGTCTTCATGGCCCTGTTCGCCGTGACCTACTGGGTCATGCTGAAGTTCGGCGCCGGCGAGGAGGAGACCCCGGCATGAGCACGATGGTCGACTTGCGCGGCGTCACCAAACGCTTCGGCGCCTTCACCGCCGTCAACGACGTCAGCCTGGAGATCGCCAGCGGCGAGTTCCTGACGCTGCTGGGGCCGTCCGGCTGCGGCAAGACCACGCTGCTCCGGCTGATGGCGGGCTTCGACGCCCCGACCGTGGGCAGCGTGTGGATTGGCGGCGAGGACGTCACCCAGCTGCCGCCGTACCGCCGCCCGGTCAACCAGGTCTTCCAGAGCTACGCCCTGTTCCCGCACCTGACGGTCGGGGAGAATGTGGGCTTCGGGCTGCGGATGCAGCAGGTGGGCCAGGCCGAGGCGGCGGCGCGGGTGGCGGAGGCGCTGGCGCTGGTCTCGCTCACCGGGCTGGACACCCGCCGGCCCCATCAGCTCTCCGGCGGCCAGCGGCAGCGCGTGGCGCTGGCCCGGGCCCTGGTGTGCCGCCCGAAGGTCCTGCTGCTGGACGAGCCGCTCTCGGCCCTCGATGCCAAGCTCCGCCGGGCGATGCAGCTCGAGCTCAAGCGGCTCCAGCGCCAGCTGGGCATCACGTTCGTCTTTGTGACGCACGACCAGGAGGAGGCGCTGACCATGAGCGACCGGATCGCGATCGTGAATGCCGGCCGGATTGAGCAGCTCGGCACCGCGCACGAAATCTACCACCGGCCGGCGACCCGCTTTGCCGCGGACTTTGTCGGCCAGGCGAACCTGCTGGAGGCGCAGTTGCTGCTGCAGGACGCCGAGACCGTCCAGGTGGCGGTGACGGGCGGGCTGGAGCTCAGCCTGCCGCTCGCGGCCTGGCCGGTGGGCGCCACCACCGCGCTGATCGCGGTGCGGCCGGAGAAGGTGCATGTGGCGAAGCGCCGGGCGCGGTCCAACTTTTATGCCAGCGCGGCCAACCGCTTTGAGGCGCGGATCGAGGAGGAGATCTTCCAGGGGGCGACCGATCATCTGGTGATCGTGACCGCGACCGGCACGCGGCTCGGCGTGGTGGTGGCGAACGAGAGCGCGTTTGGGGAGATTTTCCACGAGGGCGACCGGGTGTATTGCGCCCTGCACGCGGACGACCTGGTGGTCGTGCGCGCCGACTAGCCCGCGGCGGGAACGGCTGATTGCAGGCTGGCGGCGGGGGCCCGCGGGTGCCAAGCTGGGGGCGTGATCGCCTCCGTGAGCTTCCGGGATTTCAAGGCCCTCCGCTCGACGAGCCTGCCGTTGGTCCCGTTCAACCTGGTCATCGGCGCCAACGGCAGTGGCAAGACGAGCCTGATCCAGGCGCTGCTGCGCCTGCGTACCTTGGCGCGGCGGGCGCCCGCCGACGTGGCGCCGCGGTCCCGGCGCGTCGGGGAGGCCCGGGTGACCTTTCGCTTCAACCCCCCGTTTGCCGCGCTGGAAGCCCGGCTTGTGTGCGCCCCCGATATCCGGGGCGACCGGCTGCAGGTTCGGCCGGCCCGGGCGAAGGCGTGGCCGGCACTCCAGACAGGGCTCCGCCGCCTCCGCGCCTACCAGCTCGACCACGCCGCGCTCGCCGAGCCGTCGCCGGCCGCCACCCGCGGCGCCGCGCCCTACCTGTCGGCCAACGGATCCAACCTTCCCGCCGTGCTCGCATCGCTGCGCGACCGCCAGCCCGCGGCCTTCGCGGCGTTGGTGGCCGAACTCCGGCGCATCCTGCCGGAGTATGCCGGCGTGGAACTGCGTGCCGGGCCGAAGCGCGGCGTGGCGCTCGGGCTGGTCCTGGGGAAGGGCGGGGGCGTGGTGCCGGCGGACAGTGTTTCCCAGGGGACGCTCTACCTGCTGGCCCTGCTGACCCTGGCCTACCAGCCGGACCCGCCGCCGCTGCTGGCGATCGAGGAACTCGACCGGGGCCTGCATCCGCGGATGCTGCGCGAGGTGCGGGACCTGCTCTACCGGTTGAGTTACCCCGCGGCCTGCGGCTGGACGCGCCCGGCGGTCCAGGTGATTGCGACGACCCATTCCCCCTACCTGCTGGACCTGTTTCGCGACCACCCGGAGGAAATTGTCATCGCCCAGAAGCGCGGCCAGGAGTCGCGCTTCGAACGGCTGGTCGACCGGACAGACCTGGCTGAATTGCTGCAGGAGGGCTCGCTGGGAGACATGTGGTACAGCGGCATCCTGGGAGGGGTGCCCGAGGACCAATGAAGGTCGCGCTCCTCAGTGAGTCACCCGCGGACGAGGCCGTCCTGCGCGTGCTGGTCACCGCGGTGCTCGGCGCGCCGCCGCGGTTCATGGCGGCGGGGCTGCGGGCGCGCGGCTGGCCGAACGTGGCGCAGGTGCTGCCGGCGGTCATCCGCCACCTGCATTTCAACACCGACACCGACACGCTCGTGGTCACGGCGGACAGCGACGACTCGGTGGTCCACACGGAGGAGCACGAGGCGCCGGGCTATTATCACCCGCACTGCCGGCTGTGCCTGTTGCGGGGCGTGTTCCGGCAGACCACGAAGAAGCTCCCGGCGGCGCGGGGCCGGTCGCGCGTGCTGCGCTGCGTGGGGGTGGCGGTGCCGGCCCTGGAGGCCTGGCTGCTCTGCGGCCGCGATCCGCAGGTGGGCGAGGCGGCCTGGCTCGCCGGGCAGGAGAGCGGCCGGCCGCCCTACACCCGGGCGGAGCTGAAGGGGCGCGTCTACGGCACGGACCGTCCGACCCTGCCCCATGAGATCCGCCGGGCCCTCGAGGAGGCCGGCCGGCACCGGCACGACACCCGCCGGCTGGAGGCCGACTTCCCGGGGTTTCGCGCGCTCGCCCGCGACCTCCGCGCCGCGCCGGCGCGGCCCGAGAAATAACGTTGAAATTATCCCGGCCGGCGTCGGCATAGGATCTGCGCATGCGTACCCCCGGCTTCCGCCGCCGCTCCTATCTCCCCCGTGTTCTCGAACTCATCGCCGCCACCGTGGCGCGGCTGCTGTACCGGGTGCGGTCGAACGGCGCGGAGCACATCCCGGCCACCGGCGGCGTCCTGCTCATCGCCAACCACCTCTCGTACGTGGACCCGGTGGTCCTGCAGCTGGCGTGTCCGCGCCCGATCCGCTTCATGGGGTTCCAGGGTCTGCAGGACCAGACGTTTTTCGACTGGGTGTTCCGGCTGAGCGGCGCGATCCCGATTTCCCGCCTGCATTCCACCGAGGGGATGCGCCGCACGATCAAGGCCCTGCAGGCCGGCGAGGTGGTCGCGATCTTCCCGGAAGGCCACATTTCCCGCACCGGACAGCTGATGCCGATCATGCGCGGCTTCGAGGTGGCGGCGCGCCGGGCGGGCGTGCCGGTGGTGCCGGCGTTCATCGACGGCGTGTGGGGCTCGGTGTTTTCCTTCGCGGAGAACAAGTACCTCTGGAAGTCGCCGCGGCTGATGCCGACGCCGGTGTTCGTCCAGTTCGGCGCCCCCATCCCGCCCGAACGGGCCGATCCCGCGCTGGCGCGCCGGACGCTGCTGGACCTCGGGGTGATGGCCTTTGACGAGCGGCCCGTGCTCCGCCGCCACCTGGGCCGCGAATGCGTGCGGGCCCTGGCCCGGCGTCCCTGGCACGTGGAGGTGATCGACCGCACCGCCGAGCGCCGACCGGTGACGGCGGCGCAGCTGCTGGCCACCGCCGCGGCCTACTCCCGCCATTTGATCCGCACCGTGCCGGAACAGCGCGTGGGCATCGTGCTGCCGCCCGGCGCCGGCGCCTTCATCGCCAATCTCGCGGTCATCTGCGCCGGAAAAATCCCGGTCAACCTCAACTTCACCGCCGGCAAGACGGCGCTCGAGGCCAGCATGAAGATCGGCGCCGTGACGACGGTGATCTCCGCCACGGCGGTGCGGGAGAAGGTGCCCGGGTTCCCCTGGCCGGAGCGCACGCTCGATCTCCGGCAGGAAATCGCCGCGATGGGCGGAAAAAAGGCCATCCTGCCGTGGCTGGCCGCCGCCTGGCTCCTGCCCAACCAGTGGATCGCCAACCTGCTCGGCCTGCCCCAGGTCGGCGACCGCGCCGAGGCCGGCCTGCTGTTCACCAGCGGCAGCTCGGGCGAGCCGAAGGGCGTGGCCCTCTCGCACCGCAACATCCTCGCCAACTGCGCGCAGATCTCCTCGCTCTCGATCCTGCCCCAGTCCTCCTCCCTGCTCGGCTGCCTCCCGCTGTTCCACAGCATGGGGTTCACGGTCACGCTCTGGTACCCGATCATCCGCGGCTGCCGCGTGGTCACGGTGCCCAGCCCGCTCGACACGCGCAAAATCGTCGACGCGATCCGCGACGAACAGGTGACCGTCCTGCTGGGCGCCCCGACGTTCATCCGGCCGATCCTGCGGAAGGCCCATCCCAGCGAACTCCGCTCGCTCCATCTCGTCGTCACCGGCGCCGAGAAGCTGCCCGACGACCTGTACAAGGCCTTCCTCGAGACCTTCCACATCGAAATTCTGCAGGGCTACGGGCTCACCGAGACCACGCCGGCGAGCAACATCAACCAGCCGCACCCGCCGATGACCACCGCGACGGCGGAGCCGCAGGTGGGCAAGAAGGTGGGCTCCACCGGCCGGCTGCTGCCCGGCATGACGGTGCGCATCGTCAGCCCGGAGACCGGCGAGGAGGTCCCCACGGGGGATCAGGGCATCGTGTGGTTCAAGGGGGCCAACGTCTTCAGCGGCTACCTGGACGACCCGCAGAAGACGCAGGCCGCGTTCCGCGACGGGTGGTTCGTGACGGGCGATCTGGGGCGGGTCGACGAGGAAGGGTTCCTGTTCATCGAGGGCCGGCTGTCGCGGTTCTCGAAGATCGGCGCCGAGATGATTCCCCACGGCACCATCGAGCAGAAGATCGCCGAGGTGCTCGCGCTCGACCAGTCCGAGGGCCCGGCCATCGCCGTCATGGGCGTGCCCGACCGGGTCAAGGGCGAGGCGCTCGTGCTGCTCACGACCGTTCCGCTCACCTCGGAACTGCTGCGCGAAAAGCTCCTCGGCGCGGGCCTGACCAATCTCTGGGTTCCGCGCATCATCCACCGCGTCGACCAGATCCCGGTGCTCGGCACCGGCAAGCTCGACCTCAAGCGCTGCCTCGAGCGGGCGCTGGAGGCGGTCGCCGACTAGGCGCGGGGTGCCGGCGCCCGCGTTATCGGATTGAAGCGGGGCCGGGGCTCGGCTGACGTGGGGCTGCCATGCCGTCCTACCGCTCCGCCACCCAGCAACTCCAGCGCCGGCTCGGGGCCCGGGTCGTGCGGACCGACCCCGCGGCGTGTTTCGCCGCCTCCTTCGACAGCAGCAAGATCTCGTTCCTCCCGGTCGCCGTGATCAAGCCGCGGCGGGTGGCCGACATCGGCGTGATGCTCGGGCTGGCGCACCGCCACCGCGTGCCCGTGACCGTGCGCGGCCGCGGCACCACCCTGATGGGCTCGGCGGCGCCGGTGCGCGGCGGCTGGGTCCTCGACATGCTGGCCCTCAACCGCATCCGCCTCGACCCCGAGGCCGGCCTGGCGCACGTCCAGGCGGGCGCGACGGTCGGCGCCATCCAGCGCGCGGCCGCGGCCCAGGGCTGGTTTTACCCGCCCGACCCGTCCTCGAAGGAATACTGCACCATCGGCGGCAACATCGCCTGCAACGCCGGCGGCATGCACGGCGGCAAGTATGGCGTGACGCGGGACTACGTGCTGGCGCTGAGCGGGTTTCTGGCCTCCGGCGAGTACGTGGAGTGGGGGACGGCGACCAAGAAATTTGCCGCGGGCTTCAACCTGCGCGACCTGTGGATCGGGAGCGAGGGCATGCTGGGGATCGTCACGGGCGCGGTGCTCAAGCTCATCCCGCAGCCGGCGGCCCGGTGGACGCTGCTCACGTCGTTCCGCGACGAGGCGGCGGCGCTGCGGGCCGCGCTGGCGCTTTTCCGGCAGCGGGTGCAGCCGGCGATCTGCGAGTTTCTCGACCGGGAAAGCGTGACGTGCGCGGAGCGCGCCACCCAGACGAGCGTGTTCCCGGGGCAGGCGGGGCGCCCGGTGATCCTGCTGGAACTGGCGGGCAGCGTCGCCGAGGTGCGCGAGCAGCAGGCGGTGGTGCTGGCCTGGGCCCGGGAGCAGGCCACGGCCCACCGGGCCACGCGCAGCCGGGTCGAGGCCGAGCAGCTCTGGGCGGTCCGCCGCCAGTGCTCGGGCGCGATGTTCGAGCTGGGCGACGCCAAGCTCAACGAGGACATCGTGGTGCCGATGAGCCAGTACCTCAAATTCATCCGGTACCTGACCGGCCTGAAGCGGCGCTCCGGGCTGCCGATCCCGACCTTCGGCCACCTCGCCGACGGCAACCTCCACGTGAACATCCTTTATCACCGCGCCGACCGGGCGGAAACGCGGCGGGCCGAGGCCGCGCTGACGGAGCTGATGCACACGGTCGTCCGGCTGGGGGGGGCGATTTCCGGGGAGCACGGCATCGGGCTGGCCAAGACGCCGTTCCTCCGCGTGCAGCACCGCCCGGCCCAGATCAAGGCCATGCGCGCGGTGAAGGACGCGCTGGATCCCCGGGGCATCCTGAACCCCGGCAAGATGTTCGCGCCCGTGCGGATCTGGAAGTATCCCCGGATCACGCTCCACCTGCCGTGGGATCACAAGTGAGCCCGCCGCCGGGGAAGGCACCGGGCCGGCGGCCGCCGGCCCTGGCGATCCGACCCTATCAGCCGGGGGATGAGGCGGCGGTGATCGCCCTGTGGCGCGAATGCGGCCTGCTGCGCTGGAGTGATCCGCGGAAGGACATTGCCCGGAAGCTCCAGGTGAACCCCGAGTGGTTCCTGGTCGGGGAGCTGGGCGGCCGGGTGGTGGCGACGTGCATGCTGGGCTACGAGGGGCACCGGGCCTGGGTCAATTTCCTGGCCGTCGCGCCGGGGCACCAGCGCGGCGGGCACGGCCGGGCGCTGCTGGCCGAGGCCGAACGCCTGATGCGGGCGGTCGGCTGCGCGAAGCTCAACCTCCAGGTCCGCACGAGCAACGCCGCCGTGCTGGGCTTTTACACCCGGCTCGGCTTCGCCGTCGAGGATCTGGCCAGCCTGGGCAAGCGGCTGACCCCGGACTGAGCCGCCGGGTGGACGCGGCGGGGGCGGTTGGCGAGCGAAAATTTGACCGTCACTTTCCGTTTGCCCGCGCTCGCGCCGCCCGCTCACACTCTCCGCTTTCATGTATCTCAAGGCGCTAAAACTGCACGGCTTCAAGTCCTTCGCCGATGCCACCACGCTTCGTTTTGAACCGGGGGTGACCGCCGTCGTCGGCCCGAACGGCTGCGGCAAGTCGAACATCGCCGACGCCATCCGCTGGGTGCTGGGCGAACAGAGCGCGAAGGCCCTGCGCGGCGGCAAGATGCAGGACATCATTTTCGAGGGGGCCGACACCCGCAAGGCCGCCCAGCTCTGCGAGGTCTCGCTGCTCCTGACCGAGTGCGAGAAGCAGCTCGGCAGCGAGTTCCACGAGATCGAGATCACGCGCCGCGTGCACCGCGACGGCCAGAGCGAGTACGCCTTCAACGGCCAGGTCTGCCGGCTGAAGGACATCCAGAAGCTTTTCATGGACACCGGCGTGGGCCGGACCAGCTACTCGATCATGGCGCAGGGGCAGATCGACCAGATCCTCTCCTCCAAGCCGGAGGAACGCCGCGCGGTGTTCGAGGAGGCGGCCGGCATCACGAAGTACAAGTCGGCCCGCCGCGAGGCGATGAACAAGCTGGCGCTGACCGAGCAGAACCTCGCGCGCGTCGCCGACGTGGTCGCCGAGGTCTCCCGCCAGATCGGCAGCCTGCGCCGGCAGGCCGCCAAGGCCATGCGCTTCAAGCGCCTCAGCTTCCGCCTCCGCCACCTCAGCCTGGCCTGGAGCAGCCACCAGCACGCCCAGCTGGCGGCCACCCTCGCCGCGCTGGAGTCCAAGGTCACCGCGCTGCGCGCGGAGGCCGACGCCCGCCGCACCGGACTCGAGGCCCAGCAGGGCGACCTCGAGGAAAAGAAGGCCGGCCGCGGCCGGCTCAACCAGCGCGTGCAGGATGCGCAGCAGGCCGTGTTCGACCTGCGCTCGCAGAAGGAGGCCGCGGAGAACCAGGCCAACCTCGCGCAGATCCGGCGCGCCGGGCTCGAGGACCGGCTCAGCTCGTCGCGGGACAATCTCGGGGAGATCGAAATGCAGCTGCGCGAGGTGTCCGCCCAGGTCGACACCGGCGCGCAGGACAAGCAGATGCAGCTCGGCCTGCTCGGCAGCAGCGACGCGGTGTTCCAGCAGCGCAACCGGGAGCTGGTGATCGCCGACGGCGAGCTGAGCAAGCTCGAGCAGTCGCTGCAGCAGGCCAAGTTTGAGCTCCTCCAGCTCGAGAGCACGGTCGCGCGGCTGCGCACCGACTGCTCCGGCTACGAGGTGGACCAGAAGACGAGCGTGCTCCGCCACGACGCCGTGGCCCAGGAGAGCGGGCAGGTGCGGGCGCAGCATGCGGCCGCCGGGCAGGCCGCCATCGAGCTGGCCGCCCGGGTCGAGGCGGCGCTGGCCGACAAGTCCCGGACCCACAACGAGGCGGTCGCCGCCCAGCAGGTCATCACCGACCTGACGCGTGAATTTCGCGAGTCCCAGCGCAAGCTGCAGGAGATCGACCGCCAGCTGGCGCAGCGCACGGCCCGCTACCGGCTGCTTCAGCAGCTGCAGGAGAAGTGGGAAGGCTTCGGCGAGGGCGCCAAGGCGGTGCTGCAGGGCCGGCTCGACGCCGCGCTGGCCGGGGCCAAGGCCACCCCCATCACGCACGGCCTCGAGGTGAAGCCGGAGTTCGGCAAGGCCGTCGAGGCGATCCTCGGCTCGGCCGCCGAGGCGATCAGCGTCAGCGACCTGGCGACCGCGCAGCGCATCCTCGCCCAGCTCGAGCAGGAGCAGATTGGCTCCGCGGTCCTGCGGATTGCGGAGTGCGGCAGCCGCCTGGATCCCCGGGCCGAGCTGCCCGCCGGCCTGGTCCCCGCGACCGTGGCCCTGAGCGACGCCGATCCCGCCCATCCGGCGGCGGGCGTGCTCAGCGAGTGCTTTATTGCCGACGACCTCGGCGCCTTCCTCGAGTACTGGAAGGCCCACCCGGAGTTCGGCTTTCTGGCCGTGGCGACCCGCAAGGGCGACCTCGTCGACCGGCGCGGGCTGGTGTACGGCGGGCACCACAGCAGCCGCAAGTCGGCGAACAGCATCGTCCAGCGGGAGATCGACCTGCGCGAGACGGCGCGCGCGCTCGCCGACGACCAGCAGCTGCACGACGCGCAGAAGGCGCAGATCGACGCGCTCAGCGCGAGGCTGGCCGCCGCCGAGCAGACCTTGGAACAGCGCCGGGCGGACGTGCTGGCCGTGACGCAGACCGTGGCGGCGGTGCAGGCGGAGCAGCGGGGCGCGCAGCGGGTACAGGAGGAGGTGGGCAACCGCCTTCGCCGCATGGAGGCCGAGCTGGCCGCGCTGGAGCAGACCCGCAACGAGGCGCATGCCCGGTGGGAGAAGGCGCAGGCCGGCCTGGCGACGGCCGATGCCGCCGCCACGGGCCAGCGCGCCACCATCAGCGCGCTGGAGACCCGGCTGGGGGAGATTCGCACGGACCGCGACGTGAAGCGCGAGTCGCTGGCGCAGGCCCGGCTCGAGCTGGCCGAGCGCCGGCAGAAGGTGGAAGTTTTGGACCGCGGCCTGACGGAGATGGAAAAGCGCCGCATCCAGCTGGATGACCTGCTGGTGCAGCGCCAGCAGGAGATCGAGACCTGGGGCGCGCAGACCGAGGAACTGGGCCGCGAGTCGGTGGCCCAGCGCGCCCGGGGCGCGCAACTCGGCGAGACCCTCGGCGTGGCCCAGGAGCAGGTGGAACAGGTGCGCGTCGAGCTGGTGGCCATCGAGCGCGAGATCACCGCGCTGGAGGCGGCGCAGAGCACGCTGCACGCCCAGTCCGAGGCGGCGCACGACGAGCTCAGCACCCACGAGGTGAAGCTCGCGGAGACCCGGCAGCGGGCGCAATTTCTGGCGGAGGAGGTCACCCGCGAGTTCCAGGCCGACATGGCGACCCTCGACTGGCGGCAGCTGCTCTGGCAGGCCGACGGCGAACCCGAGGGGATCAAGCCCCTCGACCTCGAGGAGGAGGAGGAGACCCCGGCCGGCGAGGCCAGCGGCGACGCGGCGGCCGCGGCGGAGGCCAAGCCCAAGGTCGGGCGCCGGAAAAAGAGCAAGGACCGCGGGGAGGCGACCGCGGAGGACCTGGCGGCGCTGGACGCGACCAACTGGGACGAGGTCAAGGTCGAGGCGGATGCCCTGCGGACCCGCCTCAACAGCATGGGCCCGGTCAATCTGGTCGCGATCGAGGAATATGCCGAGCTGAAGCAGCGGCACGACTTTCTCACCACGCAGTGCAGCGACCTGACGACCGCCAAGACCGAGCTGCTGCAGGCGATCGACGAGATCAACGTGACGTCGCAGCGGCAGTTCGAGGTGACGTTCGGGCAGATCCAGAAGAACTTCGCCTACACGTTTGAGACCCTGTTCGGCGGCGGGCGGGCGGCGCTCGAGCTCATCCAGGCGGAGGACATCCTGGAGAGCGGCATCGAGATCGTCGCGCAGCCGCCCGGCACCAAGCTCAAGAGCATCTCGCTCCTCTCCGGCGGACAGAAGACCCTCACGGCGGTCGCGCTGCTCTTTGCGCTCTACATGGTGAAGCCGTCGCCCTTCTGCCTGCTCGACGAGTTGGACGCGCCGCTGGATGAATCCAACATCGGCCGGTTCACCGACCTGCTGAAGAAGTTCATCGGCGAGTCCCAGTTCATCATCATCACGCACAACAAGCGCACCGTCTCGGCGGCCAGCGCGATCTACGGCGTGACCATGGAGGAGCGCGGCGTCTCGAAGACGGTCTCGATGCGCTTCAACCATGAGCGGGGCGAACCCGAGGCCCACGCACCGAATCTGGCGGAGTCGGTCGCGGGCGCCAAGCCGGCCGGCGCGTAAGCCGGCGGCCGCGGCTAGGGGCGGGGAGCGGCCGGACGGAAGCGTCGGGACGCGCGCGCCGCCGGTTCCGGGGCGGGCCTGCGTCGCCGCGGAGGTCGGGCGCCCGGCGGGCTGCCGGCGTTACAGGATCAGGTCGGGCGGGACGTTGCCGAGGGCTTCCTCGACGGTGGTGAGGCCCATCTTGACCTTGAGCATCGAGTCCTGGTGCAGGGTCTTCATCCCGTTTTTCATCGCGATGCGCTTGAGCCCGGCGACCTCGACCTCCTTGTTGATCGCCTCGGTGAGCTGCTCGCTGTTGACCATCAGCTCGTGAATGCCGACGCGGCCCTTGTAGCCGCTGCCGCCGCAGGTGGGGCAGCCGTTCGGGTTGGCCTTGAACACCTGGCCGCTCCAGCCGATGGCCTTCTCGATGATGTCCTTTTCCCGGCCGGTCGGCTCGTAGGCGACCTTGCAGCCCTTGCAGACGCGCCGGAGGAGGCGCTGGGCGCAGACACACACCAGGGAGGCGGAAATGTTGAACGGCTCGACCCCCATTTCCCCGATGCGGGCGATGGTGGAGGGTGCGTCGTTGGTGTGCAGGGTGGAGACGAGCAGATGCCCCGTCAGCGCGGCCTCGACCGCGATGCCGGCGGTTTCCTCGTCGCGGATCTCACCCACCAGAATGATGTCGGGGTCCATCCGGAGGTAGCAGCGCAGCGCCCGGGCAAAGGTCAGCCCGATGGCCCGGCTCATCTGCATCTGGTTGATGCCGGCCAGAGTGTACTCAATCGGGTCCTCCGCCGTCTGGATGTTGACGTCGGGGGTGTTCACCTCGCCGAGCGCGGAATAGAGGGTCATCGACTTGCCGGACCCGGTGGGACCGCAGTGCAGGATCATGCCGTAGGGCTGGCGGATGCACTCGCGGTAACGGGCCAGGTTCTCGTCGGAAAAGCCCAGCATCGGCAGCGGCAGCGTGGATTTCTGCTTGTCGAGAATACGCATGACCACCTTCTCGCCGTCCTTCATCGGACCGGTGGCGACGCGCAGATCGATGTCGATGTTCTTCTTGGTGTAGCGCTTGAAGACAATGCGTCCGTCCTGGGGCAACCGGCGCTCCGAGATGTCCAGGTTGCACATGATCTTCAGGCGGGTGACCAGGGCATTAGCCGACTGCTTGGGCAGGCGGAGCTTTTCCTGGCACAGGCCGTCGATGCGGTAGCGGATGAGCAGGTCCTTTTCCTGCGGCTCCACATGGATGTCCGAGGCCCCCTGCATGTAGGCGTCCTCGATGATGCGGTTGACCATCTGGATGATCGGGGCCGAGTCCTCGCTCTCCATGTCGGCCGCGCTCATCTCCACCGCGGCATCGTCGACGCTGAAGGCGGTGCTGATCGCCTCCATCGCGGTGCCGACGTCCACGTTTTCCGGGCCGGCCTTGCTTTCCTTGAAGAACTTCTTGATCAGCGCCTCAAAAAGCGTGGCGGAAACGACCCGCACCTCCTCGATGCCCAGCTCGGTGGCCTGGGAAAACGCCTCGCGCTTGGCGTAGTCAAGCGGGTTGGTCATGAGCACCGCCACGGCCTTTTCGCCACAGAACTTGTAGGGGAAGATGCCCTCCCGCCGGATGATCGCGTCGCCGGTGGTGGTCAGGAGCTTCTCGTCGGCCTCGACCTCCTCGATCTTGGTGACGAGGGGCAGGTCGGTCAGCTTGGCGATGAACTTGGCGGTGTCGTCGGCGCTGAGCTGGGACTTGGGGTCGAGCATGCGCTGGAGCAGCGCGGCCGAGTATTCGGCGACTTCCTTGAGAACCAGCAGGTCCTTGTCGGTGAACTCGCCGTCCGTGCCGGCGGCCAGTTCCTTGTTCAGGACCTGGATGGCGCCGATGACGGTGTTCGTCTTGAGCGGCACCGTGAGCATCGAGCGGACGTCGAAGCCGGTGGTCTTGGCCATGGAGGCCATGAACGGCGCCTGGCTGTCGGAACTGCGGTAGAAGGAGGGCTCGCCGCTGGTGATGACCTTGCCGACCACGCCGGTGCCGAGCGGGAGCCGGAGCGCCAGGAGCTTGGTGGAACTCTCGCGAAGCTTTTCCTCCAGCTCCGGGTTCTGCACCCACAGGGTCGGGGAGTAGTAGACATTCTTGAAGGTGATCTCGTTGCCCTCGACGAGGTAGAAGGTCATCGACTGGGCCTGCAGGGCCTCGACCACCTTGGAGGCGGTCAGTTCGATGACGGAGTTGACGTCCTCGCGGCTGGGCGCGGCCTTGGAGATGATCTTGATTAGCAGCGAACGCCGGAGCGTGCCGGTAATATTGGGGGAGGCCATGGTGGACGGGGAGGCGTCTGAACTGAATTCTAGAATTGTCAGCCCAGTCCCAGCCCCGCAATGAGAAAGCACACGCGGACGGCCGCGAGTTGCAAATTTTATGCTCCGCTGGCTCAGGCAACTTTTTCTTGGCCGGGGTGCGGGCGCGGCGGACCGCGGCGCCCGCGGGGAGCAACTGGCGGCGGACTTCCTGCGGCGCGAATGCGGGTATGCCCTCGTGGCGCGCAACTGGCGCTCGCCCCGCGACCGGCGGGCGGAGATCGACCTGGTCTGCCGCGACGGCGAGATCCTGGTGTTTGTCGAGGTGAAGACGCGGGCCGTCGGGGCGCGGGTGCCGGGTTATTATGCCGTGACCGTCCGGAAAAGGCGCGCCCTGCGCCGCGCCTGCCAGTCCTACCTCGCGCAGCTGCCCCGGCGGCCGCGCACCTTCCGGCTGGATGTGGTCGAGGTGGCCCTGCCGGCCGCGGACGCGGCGGGGGCGCCCCCGGAGGTGCGGCACTTCGAAAATATCCCGCTGTTCCCGAAGCTCTACACCGGATGACCCGCATTTCCCTTGCCGCGCGCGCCGGGGCTGGCCGAGACTTCGCGCCGCCATGGCCGACACCCCGCGTCATCCGTTTCTCCAGGGACTCAGCAAGCATCGGGGAGCCCCGCCGACCGTCGTCGTCATCTTCGGCGCCTCCGGCGACCTGACCGCGCGCAAGCTGATCCCGGCGGTGTACAACCTCAGCGTGGACGGGCTCCTGCCGGCCGACTTCCACCTCGTGGGCTTCGGCCGCAAGGCCATTTCCGATGAGAACTTCCGGGCGCTGGCGAAGGATGCGGTCCGGGAGTTCTCCCGCCGCGAGCTGAACCCCGACGACTGGGGCCGCATTGCCGCCCGCACGACCTACGTGGCGGGCGACTACGACGAGCCGGCGGCCTTCGTCCGCTTGGCCGCGCAGCTCACCGCGATTGAGCAGCGAATCGGCCGCGAGGTGCAGCCGCTGTTCTATATTTCCACGCCGCCGTCGGTGTTTGCGCCCATCCTGCGCCACCTCGGCGCCTCCGGCCTGGCCGGGAAGTACCTCGGGCAGGACCACCATGCGAAGGTCATCATCGAGAAGCCCTTTGGCCGCGACCTCGGCTCGGCGCTGGAGCTGAACACGACGATTCGCGGGGTGTTCGCGGAGCACCAGGTGTACCGCATCGACCATTATCTCGGAAAGGAGACCGTGCAGGACCTCCTGGTGCAGCGCTTCGCCAACGCGATCTTTGAGCCGCTCTGGAATCGGAACTTCATCGACAGCGTCCAGATCACTGTCGCGGAGGAGGGCGGGGTGGGCTCCCGCGGCGGGTATTACGAGCAGAGCGGGTGCCTGCGGGACATGATCCAGAACCACACGATGCAGCTGGTCGCGCTCACCGCGATGGAACCGCCCGGCTCCTACGCGGCGGAGGCGATCCGCGATGAGAAGGTGAAGGTGCTCAAGGCGATCCAGCCGCTCAGCCTCGTGGCCGGCGGCGACGTGGCCCGCGCGCAGTATGCCGCCGGCATGACGGGCGGGAAGGCCGTGGCGGGCTATGTGGAGGAGGAGGGGATCGCCCCCGGCTCCACCACCGAGACCTACGCCGCCATCCGGCTGTCGATCAACAACTGGCGCTGGCAGGGGGTGCCGTTCTACCTCCGCTCGGGCAAGCGCATGGCCCGGCGCGTCTCCGAGATCGCGATCAACTTCAAGCGCCCGCCCGGGACCCTGTTTGCCGAGAGCGGGGGGTTCGACCTCGCCGCCAACACGCTCGCCTTTCAGCTTCAGCCGGACGAGGGGCTCAGCCTCGTCCTCAACACCAAGATCCCCGGCCTCGAGACCCGCACCCAGCCGGTCAAGATGAGCTTCCGGTATTCCACGACCTTCGGCTCGAACACGCCGGAGGCCTACGAGCGGCTGGTGCTCGACGCCATGATCGGGGACGGCACGCTCTTCATCCGCGGCGACGAGGCCGAGACCTCGTGGAAACTCTACACGCCGGTGCTCGCGGCCTGGGCCGCGGCCGGCGCCGAGGGCCTGGACCGCTACGCGGCGGGTTCGTGGGGGCCCGCCAGCGGGGACGCGCTGCTCGCGCGGCACGGCCACCTCTGGCGGCAACCGTAACCGCGCCTTCCCGCCGTCCTCCGATGCCTGACATTTTCGACGTGCTCCCCGGCATGGAGGTGCCCGTGGCCGCGATTGCCACGTCGCTGGGCCAGATGTGGACGGACACCGCGGCGGCCGGCAGCCCCGCCCCCGCGGCCGACACGGCGAAGGCCACGCAGGTGAACTTCGTGCTGCACCTCGGCCTGCACACCACCGCGGAGGATGCCGCGGCGCAGTTCCGCACCGCCGGGGAATTTTCCAAGCGCTACCCCAGCCGGGTGGTGGTCCTCTGCCCCCTGGCCGAGGACCAGGGCGTCACCGAGATGCGGGCCAAGATCTACGGCGAGTGTCACCTCGGGAAGTCGAAGGGCGACCAGCGCTGCGTGGAGTTCGTGATGCTGAGCTATCCGCGGTGCGCGCGGCGTTTCCTGGAGAACCAGGTGTCGATCTGCCTCTCGGCCGATCTGCCGCTGTATTACTGGGCGCACCGGTTTTCGGCGAACAACAAGCTCGCCGACTACACCTACCTGCTGACGCGGGCGAAGCGGGTGCTGATCGACAGTGCCATCGCCCCGGCCGACGCGCTGAGCTATCCGTGGCCCCGGCCCGAGGCCCTGCGCGACCTGGCGTACGCCCGGATGCTGCCGATTCGGCAGAGCATCGGGCAGTTTCTCAGCCGCTACCCGCAGGACCAATTGGGTGCGGGGCTGCAGGCGGTGGCGGTGGCGTTTGCCGCGCCCCAGGCCGCCGAGGCGCGCTGTCTGCTGGCGTGGCTGCGGGACCGGCTCAGCCGGTGCGGTCCGCTGGCGGCCGCATTTTCACTCGCGCCGCTGGCGGCCGGGGCGGCCGGCAGCCTGGCCGTGGACTTCACCTACGCGGACGGCCGGAAGACGTTTGCCTGGCAGGGCGAGCTCGCCCGCGGCACGGCCCGGTTCGAGGCGAATTTTGGCACGGGCCGCACGACGCTGCCGGCCGCCGCCAGCCTGCTGGCGCCCGAGGAGGCGCTGAGCCAGGCCATGTTTTTCTGAGACCGCACCGCGCCCGGGGCGTGGCCGGACTCACGAGGGTGGCGCGGTGAGCAGCGCCGCCAGCTCCCGCCTCAGGAGCTCAGCCGCCGGGGCCGCGTCCCGGGGCTGGCGCTGGAGCCAGGGCACATCCTGGCCGAGGATGACCTCGCGCGCGAGCTGCTCGGCGGCGAGCTGGGCCGGATTCTGGTCCGGCTGGGCGACCGACGGGAGGATCACCAGCGCGTTCCAATCCCGCGGGTCGAAGCTGAGCGACCAGTTGATGATCCAGGTGTAGGCATGGAAGAACTGGGGGTCGGAGGCGGCCAGCGCCCCTGCCGGCACGGCCACGACGAAGAGGTCGGGCCGGGCGAGGCCGGGCTGCTCGCGGTATTTCGCCCAACCCAGGCTCTTGGCCTGGACCTCGAGGTCCGCGAGGGACTTCCCGGCGGGGTCCCAGGCGGTGACTTCCACTTGGGCGTCGGGAAAGATCGTCCGCAGGGCCGGGCCGATCAGGAGATCGTAGGGCTTCATCGCGACGATGCGCGCCGGCTCCCGGGCCCGCAGGCGCGCCAGCAGCCGGGGCAGGCCGGGCTGGAGCGGGGGCAGGTCGCCGAGGCGGACGCGTTGGCCGGTCAGCGTCTGGACCACCTCCTCGGCGAGCAGCTTGTGGCCGCGCATATTGGGATGAATGGCGTCGCTCATGAGCCCCAGCCAGGCCCGGTGGTCCACGGCCTGGACGGATTGGAAGGCGCGGAAGGTGTCGGTCACCGGCACCTGCAGTTCGCGGCCGACCTCGCGGGTGATCTGGGCGTAGTCGGCCACCTTCCAGAGGGGGCGGAGCGGATCCTCGGGCGACACGCAGTTGGGCGTGAGGAGCATGACCTCCGCATTGCGCTGCTGAACCTGCTGCACGATCTGGCGGAGATTGGCGCGATAATCCTCGGGCGTGGCGCGGGCCACGTCGTTCATGCCGAACATGACCACGACGAGCTGGGGCTGGTGCCGCAGCACGTCGGCTGCCAGGCGGCGCAGGGCATCGGCGGACGTGTTGCCGCTGAGGCCGGCGTTGATCAGCTCGGGGCGGGCGTGCGGGTAGAGCTGCCGCAGGCCGAGGCCGACCAGATCGCACCAGGCGCGGCGGCCGCCGCTATGGTAATAGACGCCCGTGATGCTGTCACCGAAGCAGACGATCCGGACGGGCTGGCCGGACGCCAGCAGTTGCCGGGTCCGCGGGAAGGGGTCGGCGGCCACGGGCTCGGCGGCGGCGAGGCGACCCAGCGCGAGCAGGAGGCCCAGCCAGGCCGCGCAGCGGAAGAGTTTCATCCGAGGGGGAGCATTCCCGGGAAACGGCATTTGCCAAGCTGTTCTGCGGCGGCCGCGGGGGACCGCACCGGGTTCAGGAGAAGGTGCGGAGCTGGACGTGGGCCAGCCACGGGTCGACCTTGGTCAGCAGGAAGGCGGCCCACATTCCGCGCAGCCGCAGGTGCCAGGTCTGGCTTTGGCGCCAGTCGCGGTAGGTGATCTCGC
Organism: uncultured Opitutia bacterium; assembly: GCA_903830425.1. GTDB lineage: Bacteria > Verrucomicrobiota > Verrucomicrobiia > Opitutales > Opitutaceae > Opi-474. The sequence goes on along the minus strand of CAIKTR010000090.1, from coordinate 6,219 downwards.
GGGCCAGGCGCTGATCGGCGGCGAACAGGCCGCGGCCGTCCGCCGCCAGCGGGGCGTCGTCAAAGCGCACCATGAGCTCGTAGTTGATGCCGAAGGAGCGGGTGTCGAGGTTGGACGAGCCCACGAACACGGTGTGGTCGACGATCGCGAGCTTCGAGTGGAGGACCTGGGGCTGGTACTCCCAGATGCGGACGCCGGCCTTGAGCAGCATGCCATAACGCGAGCGCCCGGCGAGGTGGGCGAGGGGCACGTCGCTTTTTCCGGCGAGCAGCAGGTCCACCGTGCCCCCGCGCCGCACCACCTGGCGGAGCGCCTGGCGCAGGCGGAAGCTGGGCAGAAAGTAGCTCGAGATGATCTGCACGTGGCGGGCCTTTTTGAGCAGCCGGAGCAGGTTGGCCCGAAAGGGATTGTGACCGAGGCGCGGCCCGCTCAGCAGCACCGCGCAGCGCTGTCCGGCGGCGCGCGGGCGCCGCCACGGGCGCCGCAGGCGCTGAAACATCCGGTGGCGGAGGCTCGACGCGCCAAACATGCGGTCGAACGCGGCGGCCAGCGGGCGGAGCGCGACCGGGGTCGCCAGCTCCAGGCCCAGGTCGCGCCAGCCCCGGGTGATGCCATCGCCCGCGTATTCGTCGCCGATGTTGAACCCGCCGATGAACGCGAGCGTATCGTCGATGAGCAGGAGCTTGCGGTGGTTGCGCAGGGCGAACAGCCGCCAGGTGAGGGGATTGAACGAGCGGACCTGACCGCCGCTTTGTACCAATTCCTGCCAGTACCCGGTGGGCAGGGCGGAGGAGCCGAAGGCATCGAGCAGCACCTGCACGCGGACGCCCCGCCGGGCCGCAGCGGTCAGCGCCGCGCGGAACTGCCCCCCCGCTTCGTCGTCGCGGTAGATGTAGTATTCAAGGCGGATGGACGACTGGGCCGCGGCGAGGGCCTGGAGCATGCGGCGGTAGGCTTCCGCGCCGGTGGCCAGCCAGCGGGGGGCGGGTGGCGAATCCGGGAAGGATGCGGCGGGCGCCATGGCGGTGATCCGGGCGGACGGCGCCGGCTGGCTCAGGTGACCGAAATGACGGCGTACGTCCGCTTGCCCTTGCGGAGCAGGACGTGCCGCCCGAAGAGCAGGTCGGCCGGCGTCAGGGTGCGGCCGCTCTCCGTGGCGCGGACGTTGTTAACGTAGATGCCGCCGCCCTCGATGTCCTTGCGGGCCTGTCCCTTGGAGGGGGCGAGCCCGGCCTGCACCAGCAGATCGGGCAGCGCGGTGGCGCCGAGCAGGGCGCGGTCGAGGGTGCGGGCGGGGAGTTCGCCGATCACATCGTTGAAGAGGGCTTCGCTGACGCCGTCGAGGGAGCCGCCGAAGAGAATCTCGCTGGCCTTGACCGCTGCGGCGAGGGCGTCGGCCCCGTGCACGAGGGTGGTGAGCTCGCGGGCGAGGGCCCGCTGGGCGGCGCGACCGCCGGGACTGGCCGCCTGCTCGGCCTCCAGCGCGGTGATGTCCGCCGGCGAGAGGAAGGTGAGCACGCGGAGCAGCTTGCCGACGTCGGCGTCGTCGGCGTTGACGAAGAACTGATAGAAGCGGTACGGCGACGTGCGCCGGGCGTCGAGCCACACGGCGCCGCTGGCGGATTTGCCGTACTTGGTGCCGTCGGCCTTGGTCAGCAGCGGGAAGACCAGGCCCCACGCCGTCAGGCGGCCGCCGTGCTGCTTGCGGATCAGGTCGGTGCCGGCGGTGATGTTGCCCCACTGGTCGGTGGCGCCGACCTGGAGCTCGCACTCGGCGGTGGTGCGCAGGTGCAGGAAGTCGTGCGCCTGCAGCAGCATGTAGCTGAACTCGGTGTAGCTGATGCCGCCCTCGCCCTCGAGCCGGGAGCGGACGCTGTCCTTGGCGATCATGACATTGACCGAGAAATGTTTGCCGACGTCGCGGAGGAACTCGAGGAAGGACAGGGGGGCGGTCCAGGTGGAGTTGTCCACCAGGCGGGCGGGATTGGCGGGGGCGCGGAAGTCGAGGAAGCGGCCGAGCTGCTCCTTGATGGCGGCGATGTTGTGCGCGACCTGCTCGGGCGTCTGGAGGTTGCGCTCGGCGGATTTTCCGGAGGGGTCGCCGACCATGCCGGTGGCGCCGCCGGCGAGGGCAATCGGGTGGTGGCCGGCGAGTTGGAACCGGCGGAGGGCGAGGAGGGGGACCAGGTTGCCGACGTGCAGCGAGTCCGCGGTGGGATCAAAGCCGCAGTACAGCGTCAGCGGGCCGGCGGCGAGGCGCCGGGTGAGCGCGGCGAGATCCGTGCAATCGGCGTAGAGGCCGCGCCATTGGAGGTCTTCGAGGAGGGTCATGGGAACGACCGGATAGTTGCGGGCCGCGGGGGTGGGTCAAGGGGAAGGTAGGGCGCGCCCGGCCACCAGTCCGGCTTATCGCCGGCACCGGGGAAATAGAATGACGCCTTCTTTCCGTAAAAACGGTTTGCCGCGGCGCCCCGGCAGGTTCTATTTCTTGCCTTCCGCCGCGACGCCCCCCGGGGTGCCGCGGTCCTCATCCACCACCCAGTCCCAGCCCGTTCCACCATGCCTCTCGCTCCCGGTACCCGCGCCCCTGATTTCACCCTCAAGTCCAAGTCCGCCGACGGCCTCAAGGACGTCACGCTGAGCGCCAATTTTGGCCAGCGGCAGACGGTCCTGCTGTTCTTCCCCCTGGCGTTCACCGGCGTCTGCACCCAGGAGCTGTGCGACCAGACCGCCGGGCTCGGCGAGTACGAACAGCTGGGCGCCAGCGTCATCGCGATCAGCGTCGACAGCCCGTTCGCCCAGGAGGCCTGGGCCAAGGCGAACCACATTGGCATCACCCTGGTCAGCGACCTGAACCGCACGGCCACGAAGGCCTACGACGTGCTCTTCCCCATGCTGGCCGGCGTGGGCGACACCTCCGCGCGGGCCGCGTTTGTCATCGGCCGGGACGGCGTGATCAAATACGCCGAGCAGACGGCGACGCCGAAGGACCTGCCGAATTTCGCGGCGATCAAGGCGGCCCTGGCCCGCTGAGCGTTCGCCCTCTCCTCCCACCACAATCCGCCCCCCCGCGATGAGCCTTCCCAACCCGTTCAACACGCTGCAGTCCTTCTCCGCCAACGGCGGGTCGCATCCGTATTATGCGTTGCCCGCGCTGGAGGCGGCCGGTTTCAAGGTCTCGCGCCTGCCGGTCTCGATCCGGCTCGTGCTGGAGTCGCTGCTGCGCAATGCCGACGGCAAGCGCGTCACCGAGCAGGCCATCCGCGACCTCGCGGGCTGGCAGGCCCGGGCGCCGCGCACGGAGGAGATCCCGTTTGTCGTCGCCCGCATCGTGCTGCAGGACTTCACCGGGGTGCCGCTGCTGGTGGACCTGGCCGCGATGCGCTCGGCGGTCGTGAAACTGGGCAAGAACCCGAAGATCATCGAGCCGCTGGTGCCGGTGGACCTGGTCGTCGACCACTCGGTGCAGGTGGATTATGCGGGCAGCCCGGACGCGCTGCGGCAGAACCTCGAGCTGGAGTTCGCACGCAACCGCGAGCGCTACCAGTTCCTCAAGTGGGGCATGCAGGCGTTTGACACCTTCAAGGTGGTCCCGCCGGGCATCGGCATCGTGCACCAGGTGAACCTCGAGTTTCTGGCCAAGGGGGTCCTGCGCGATGCGCAGGGCGTCTGTTATCCCGACACGCTGGTCGGCACCGACTCGCACACCACGATGATCAACGGCCTGGGCATCGTGGGCTGGGGCGTCGGCGGCATCGAGGCCGAGGCGGGCATGCTCGGCCAGCCGGTCTATTTCCTCACGCCCGACGTGGTCGGCGTGCACCTCACCGGCGCGCTGCGCGAGGGGGTCACGGCGACCGATCTGGCGCTCACCCTCACGCAGCTCCTGCGCAAGGCGAAGGTGGTGGGCAAGTTTGTCGAGTTCTACGGCCCGGGCGCGGTGGCGCTCCCGGTGGTGGACCGCGCCACCATCGCCAACATGGCGCCGGAATACGGCGCGACGATGGGCTTTTTTCCGATCGACGCGGAGTGCACGCGCTACCTCCGGGCCACCGGACGGGACGAGTCGCAGGTGGCGCTCTACGAGGCCTACTACCGGGCGCAGGGCCTGTGGGGCATTCCGGCCAAGGGGGCGATCGACTATTCCACCGACCTGGAGTTCGACCTTGCGACGGTCGTGCCGAGCGTGGCCGGCCCGAAGCGCCCGCAGGACCGCATCGAGCTCTCGCACCTGCACGAGGAGTTCTCCGCGGCGCTGGCCCGGCCGGTGAATCAAAACGGCTTTGCGCAGGCGGCCGCCGCGCTGGGCAAGTCCGTGCCGGTCGCGGCCACCGCCGCGAACCCGGCGGGCACGCTCGCGCACGGCAGCGTGCTGATCGCGGCGATCACCAGCTGCACCAACACCTCCAACCCGAGCGTGATGCTCGCCGCCGGCCTGCTCGCCAAGAAGGCCGTCGAGCAGGGGCTGAAGGTCGGCCCGCTCGTGAAGACCTCCCTCGCCCCCGGTTCCCGGGTGGTCACGGACTACCTGGAGCAGACCGGCCTCGCGCCCTACCTCGACCAGCTCGGCTTCCAGACGGTGGGTTATGGCTGCACCACCTGCATCGGCAACTCCGGCCCGCTGGCCGCCGCCGTCGAGGAGGCCGTGGTCAAGCACGACCTCGTCGCCGCCTCGGTGCTTTCCGGCAACCGCAATTTCGAGGCCCGGGTGCACCAGAACATCAAGGCCAACTTCCTCATGTCGCCGCCGCTGGTGGTCGCCTTTGCCCTCGCCGGGCGGGTGGACCTCGACCTCTCGAAGGACCCGATCGGCCGCGGCCGCGACGGCCAGGAGGTGTTCCTCCGGGATCTCTGGCCGACCCTGCAGGAGGTGCGCGACCAGCTGCAGGCGGCGCTCAAGCCCGAGGTCTTCCGCCGGCTCTACCGCGATTTCGCGGCCCAGAACCCGAAGTGGAACGAGATCCCGGCCTCCACCGGCAACGTGTACGCGTTCGACGCGAACTCGACCTACATCCAGGAGCCCCCGTTCTTCACGAACTTCACCCTCCAGCCCGGGGCGATTGCGGAGATCAAGGGCGCCCGCGCCCTCGGCATCTTCGGCGACTCGGTCACGACCGACCACATCTCGCCCGCCGGGGCCATCAAGAAGAGCTCGCCCGCCGGGCAGTACCTGGGCGAGCACGGCGTCGGCTTCGCGGACTTCAACAGCTACGGCTCCCGCCGCGGCAACGACCGGGTCATGACCCGCGGCACCTTTGCCAACGTCCGCATCAAGAACCTGATGCTGGGCGGCGAGGAGGGCGGCAACACCATCCACCAGCCCACGGGCGAGAAGCTGGCGATCTTTGACGCCGCGGCCCGGCACCGCGCGGCGCAGACGCCCCTCATCATCCTCGCCGGCCAGGAGTACGGCACCGGCTCGTCGCGCGACTGGGCGGCCAAGGGCACCAACCTCCTCGGCGTCAAGGTCGTCGTGGCGCAGAGCTTCGAGCGCATCCATCGCTCCAACCTGGTCGGCATGGGTGTGCTCCCGCTGCAGTTCAAGGACGGCAGCAACGCGCAGACGCTGCAGCTCGACGGCACGGAAACGTACGATGTCGTCGGCCTGAGCGGGGCGATCAAGCCGCAGCAGGACCTCACCCTCCAGATCACCCGGGCCGACGGCCGGGTGGAGCAGGTCCCGGTGCGCTGCCGGATCGATACGCCGATCGAGATCGACTACTACCAGCACGGCGGGATCCTGCCCTACGTCCTGCGCCAGATCGTCGCGCAGCATTAACCTTTCCCTCGTCCCGGGTGGAACCGTTGCGCGGGCCCGGCCCACCGCCGGCCGTCCCGTCCCTCCAGCCCATGCCTGAAGCCAGCAAACCCACCTATCTCGTCGACGCCTACTCCGACCCCGTGGTGGTGCGGATCGACGGGCGCGCCTGTTTCCAGAACAGCGCCTGCCTGCGGGATTTCATGGCGGAGCTGCTCCGGCAGGGCCAGCGGCGCTACGTGTTCGATTTCCTGCATTGCACGAGCATGGACAGCACGTTCCTCGGGGTGCTGGCCGGCGCGGCGCTCGACCTGAAGCGGGCCACGCCCGCCGGCAGCCTGGTGCTTGCGCGGGTCGGCCCGCGGAATCTCGAACTCATCCGCAATCTGGGCCTGCACCGGCTGCTGACCGTGGATGCGGGGGATTTCCAGATGAATTTCACCCCCGGCGGCACGGCTCTG
>CAIKTR010000089.1 GCA_903830425.1 uncultured Opitutia bacterium | reverse complement strand
GCCGAGGGGCGCGCTGGCCACGGGGGAGTCGGCCGGGGCCGGGCTGGGCACGGAGATGGTGGGGGCCGGGGCCTCGGGCTTGGCGGCGGTGTCCGCGGGCGACGGGGTGGGCTGGGCGGTGGAACTGCAGCCGGGATTGGCGAAGATCAGGATCAGGGCAAACACGTGGATGCCGACCACGATGCCGAAAACTTTGAGCAGTTTCATGGGTGAAGTGTTGTTGGGTTGCGGGTCGGAATGCTATCTAAAATTGGCCGCGGGGGCGAGGTCGTGCACGCAGCGCTCGAACTGGTCGCCGCGGTCCGCGTAGTTGCGGAACTGGTCGAAGCTGGCGAAGCCCGGGCTGAGCAGGACGTGGTCGCCCGCCGTCGCGAGCGCGGCGGCGCAGTGCACCGCGGCGTCGAGCGAGTCGCAGGCGGTGTGGGCGACGCGGCTCGCCGCGCAGTGGCGGGCCAGTTCCGGGCCCATCTCGCCGAGCAGCACCACGTGCTTCACCCGCGGCGCGATCCGGCGGACAAAGCCCGCCACGTCCCCGCCCTTGCCCTTGCCGCCGGCGATCAGCACGACCGGCGCCTCCCACCGCGCCAGCGCGGCCTCGACCGCATGGAAATTGGTCGCCTTCGAGTCGTTCCAGAACGTCACGCCGGCCTGCACCGCCACGCGGGCCAGCCGGTGCCGGCCCAGCGCGAAGGTTTGCGCCGCGGCCACCAGCGCGCGCTCGTCGCGCCCCGCCGCGCGCCACCAGGCGGCGGCGAGCAGGAAGTTTTCGCGCTGCGGATACTCGGCAAACACCGTGCCCGCAAGCCGCGGGTCCGCCGGCTGGCCCTCGCTCGCCACCGCCGCGCCGGCCGGCAGCGGCCGCGCGAACTGCCGGGCAAAGCGCTGGACGGACGACCCGGCCCAGACCGCGCCCGACGGCGTGCGCCCGAGCAGGTTCGCCTTCGCGGCAAAATACGCCTCCAGCCCCGCATGCCGCTCGAGGTGGTCCTCGGCGAAGTTGGTCCAGAGGGTGGCCTCGGCCTGGAAATGCGTCAGCGACTCGGCCTGGAAGGAGCTCACCTCGCAGACGGCGCAGTCCCCCGGGTTCCCCCCGGCGGTGTCCGCCACCAGCTGCGCGAAGGCCGGGCCGATGTTGCCGGTCGCGTAGGCCGGCGCGCCGACGGAGCGGAGCGCATGGGTGAGAAACTCGGTCAGCGTGGTCTTGCCGTTGGTGCCGGTCACGGCCACCACCCGGCCGCGCCAGCCGAGCGCCGCCAGGTCCAGCTCCGGCAGCACCACGGCGCCGGCGGCCCGGGCGCGGGCCAGCCAGGGATGCTCCGGCGCAAACCCGGGGGAGGCCACCGCGAGCGCATGGCCCGCCGCGGCCCGCGCCGTGAACTCGGCCCCCTGCGCGTCGTAGACCTGCCCGGTCGCGCCCAGCGCCGCCAGCAGCGCCTGCACCCCCGACCCGGTCACGCCCCCGCCCAGCACGGCCACGGGCCGGGCGAGCAGCGGGGAGAGGAAGCGGGAGGGCGCCAGCGGCATGTCAGCGGAGTTTGAGCGTGCCGAGCCCGGCCAGCGCGCAGATCAGCGAGAGCACCCAGAACCGGAGCACGACCTTCGTCTCCGGCCAGCCCTGCTTTTGAAAGTGGTGGTGGATCGGCGCCATCAGGAAGAACCGGCGCCCCTCCCCCGTCGGACTGCGGCGCCGCGTCCACTTGAAGAAGCCGACCTGGATGATGACCGAGACCGCCTCCCAGACAAACACCCCGCCGACGATCACCAGGGTCAGCGGCTGCTGCACCATGAAGGCCAGGATCCCGATCAGCCCGCCGAGGGCGAGCGAGCCGGTGTCGCCCATGAACACCTCGGCCGGATGGGAATTGTACCAGAGGAACGCCAGCCCGCCGCCGACCAGCGCGCCGCAGACCACGGTCAGCTCGCCGGTGCCCGGCACGTAGCTGATCAGCAGGTAGTCGGCGATGATGATGTTGCCCGCCGCGTAGGCCAGGATGCCGTAGACCAGCGCCACCGAGATGGTGCAGCCGATGGCCAGGCCATCGAGGCCGTCGGTCAGGTTGATGGCGTTGCTGAACCCGACCAGCCAGAGGTAGACGAGCACAAAGAGCGCGCCGATCGGCAGGCACGCGATCACGGGGTGCTTCACGAACGGGATCCACAGCTCGCGGATCTTGCCCGCGCTGACCGGGTGCCAGAGGAGCGCCGCCAGCGCGACCACCGTGATCAGCGTCTGCCAGATGATCTTCTCGCGGGACGAGAGGCCGTCGCGGCTCTTGCGCACGACCTTGAGGTAGTCGTCGCGGAACCCGACGGCGGTCAGCGCCGCGTAGGTGAACAGCGCCACCAGCACCCAGATGTTGGGCGCGGCCCAGAGCACCGAGCTGCCAAACACCGCCGCGAAGATCAGCAGGCCGCCCATCGTCGGGGTGTTCTTCTTGTCGAAGCGCCGCGCGAGGTCGCCCGTGCGGTCGTCGTCATAGTGCTGCCCGAACTTCAGCTGGCGCAGCCGGCCGATCAGCCACGGCCCGATGAGGAAGCCGATCAGCGCCGCGCACACCGCGGAGCCGATCGTGCGGAAGGTCAGCGAGTGGAAGACCCGGAGCGGCCCGAAGTACGGCTCCCAGTCGGCGAGGAAACTAAGCATGGGCGGCCTCCATCGGGACGGCGCCCGCGAGGGCGCGCTCGAGCTGGTAGCGGCGGCTGCCCTTGACGAACACGGCGCCGCGCCACTCGGCGAGGACCGCGGCGACCGTCTCCAGCGCCGAGACCAGCTGGATTTGCCGGGAATAGTCCCCCTGCTCCAGCACGCCGGCGCACACCTCGTTGGCGTGGGCGCCGAGCACGAGGACGCGGTCGCCGGCCCGCAGCGTCAGGGACCGGCCGAGGGCGCGGTGGGAGTCGGCGGACGCGGCGCCCAGCTCCTCCATGCCGCCGAGCACATAGAGCCGGGGGACCGGCGCGGGCGCGATCGCCTGGAAGGTGGCGAGGGCGTCGGCCATCGAGGCCGGGTTGGCGTTGTAGCAGTCGAGGTACAGGAGGCGGCCGTCGGTCCGGCGGATTTCCCCGCGCAGCGGGGCCGGCGCCCAGCCCGCGAGGCGGGCCTGCAGCCGGTCGGGCGCCACGCCGAGGTGGAGCGCGGCGGTCAGCGCCAGCGCCGCGTTCGAGGCCATGCCGTCCGTCACCCGCGACAGCGTGAAGCGCGCCGGTTTCGGCCCGCCGGCGGCGAGGACGATTTCGGTCTGCTCCGTCCGCTGGAGCACCTGAAACGGAATCGGTCCGCCCGGGGCGGGGGCGGCGCGCAGGTCCGCGGTGCGCGCCAGCACCCGCGGGTGCGGCAGCGGGGCCTGAAAGGCGGCAAACGCGGCGCACGACTCCGGGAAGATCGCCGCGCCGGACGGGGGCAGCGCCGCCGCGAGCGCGGCCTTCTCCCGGGCGACGCCCTCCAGCCCGCCGAGCTGCTCGGTGTGGGCCGCGGCGACCAGGGTGATCACCACGACGTCGGGGGCGATCATGGCGGCGAGCGGCGCCATCTCCCCCGGCGCACTGATGCCCGCCTCGATGACGGCAAAGGTGTGCCGGGCGGGATCGAGCCGGGTCAGCGTCAGCGGCACCCCGAGGTGATTGTTGAGGTTGCCCTCGGTGGCGAGGACGCCGCCGGCCGGGCCGCCCAGCAGCAGGGCGAGGAGGTTCTTGGTCGAGGTCTTGCCGGCGCTGCCGGTGATGCCGACGACCGGGCCGCGGAACGTCCGGCGGTGCGCGCGGGCGATCGCCTGGAACGCGGCCAGCGGGTCCGCCACCACGAGCTGCGGCAGCCCGAGCCCCGGCTGGGCCGCGGCGACCAGGGCGGCCCCCGCCCCCGCCGCCGCCGCGGCGGGCAGGAAGGCATGGCCGTCGCGCCGGTCGGTCGACAGCGCCACAAAGACCTGCCCCGCGCGGAGCTGGCGCGTGTCCGTGGTGAAGCCGGTGAGCGGCGCCGCCGGCCGGGAGGTCCAGCGGCCGCCGGTCCACGCTGCCAACTGGTCTGGAGCGAAGGTGGGCATCAGGTCTTGAGGGCCTTGATCGCGATGAGCTCCCGCACGACCTGGCGGTCGTCAAAGGGGCTGACGGTGTCGGCGAACTCCTGGTAGCTCTCGTGCCCCTTGCCGGCGATGAGCAGGCAGTCGCCGGCCCGGGCGGTGTCGAGGGCGAGGCTGATCGCGCGACGGCGGTCGTCGGTCCAGGAGATCTTCTCCGGGACCGTGACCCCCGCCGCCATGTCGGCGAAAATCTGCGGGAGGGACTCGCTCCGGGGATTGTCCGCGGTGGCGAAGGCAAAGTCGGCATACTCCTGCACGGCGCGCACCATCAGCGGGCGCTTGGTGCGGTCGCGGTTGCCGCCGCAGCCGAAGACGACCAGGAGCCGGCCCGGCGTGATGGTGCGGAGCATGCCGAGGGCGTTGCGCAGGGCGTCGTCGGTGTGCGCGTAGTCGACCAGCACGTTGTACGGCTGGCCCGCCTCGATCCGCTCCATGCGGCCGGGGACGCCGCCGAAGGCGCGGAGGCGCGCCAGGAACACGACCGGGTCGCGGCCCAGGCCCCAGGCGGTGGCGATCGCGGCCAGGAGGTTGCTGACGTTGTAGCGGCCGATCAGCGGCGAGTTGAGCTCGAGCGTGCCGCCGGGCCAGACGAGGCGGAAGGTGGTGTGCTTGAAGTTGAGCACCACCTGCTCGGCGCGCACCTGCGCGGCCGGATGCTCGCCGTAGGTGACCGTTTTCACCTCGGGCGGGATCAGGGCCGCCAGCCGCGCGCCGTAGGGGTCGTCGAGGTTGACGACCGCCACCTTCGGCGGCCGGCCGGTGCCGCCGGTGAAGAGCTGCTGCTTCACCTCGAAATAGGCCTCGAGCGTCCGGTGGTAGTCGAGGTGGTCGCGGGTCAGGTTGGTGAAGACTGCGGCGCCGAACTGGAGCCCGAGCACGCGCTGCTGGTCGATGCCGTGCGAGCTGACCTCCATCACCGCCTGCCGGCAGCCGGCGTCGCGCATCTGCGCCATCATGCCGTAGATGTCGAG
>CAIKTR010000088.1 GCA_903830425.1 uncultured Opitutia bacterium | reverse complement strand
GCAATTTGGGAGCCGATGCAGTCGCCGTCCGGCCGGGCATGCCCGATCACGGCGACGCGGTGCCCGCGCAGGCGGGCCAGCAGGCGGCTGAAATCGGCGGTCAGGGCGGGATAAAAGGCGCTCATGGGGTCTCCTCGGGCGTGGGCGCCGCCGGGGCCACCTCGTCGAGCAGGCGCAGCAGCCGCGAGCCGCGGATGGCGGACTGGTCGAGCACGTAGGTGAACCGCGGGAGGTACTTCAGGACGATGCGCGTGCCGAGTTCGCGGCGGATGGACGGGGCCTGGCGGCGCAGCCACCGCAGCTTCAGCTCGACGGCCTCGTCGCTGCCCACGATGGAGACGAACACGCGGGCATCGCGCAGGTCGGGCGCCACGCGGATCTCGGTGATGGTGATGGCGACCGCCTCGCTCTGGTGCTGCTGCCGGAGGATGGCGCTGATTTCCCGCTGGATCAGCTCGTTGACGCGGAGCGTGCGGTTGGACATCGGAGGGTGAGTTTGGCGGGCGGACGCACGGCGTCCAGCGGCGAAGGCAGCTCCGCGGGGCGCGCGGAGACGCTTAGAGCGAAGCCCGGACCTTTTGGACCTCGTAGCACTCGATGAGGTCGCCGGCCTGGTAGCCGTTGAAGTCGTCGAGCTTGATGCCGCACTCGAGGCCGGCGCGCACCTCGTTGGCGTCGTCCTTGAAGCGCTTGAGCGTGCCGATCTTGCCCTCGTGCACGATTTCCTTGCCGCGGCGCAGGCGCGCGGAGGCGTTGCGGTTGATCTTGCCCTCGGTGACGAGGCAACCGGCCACGAACCCCTTCGCGAGCGGGAACACCTGGCGGACCTCCGCCACGCCGGTCTTCGTCTCCTTGAGGTCGGGATCCAGCATGTCGGCCATCATCTCGCGGACCTTGTCGCCCAGCTCGTAGATGATTTCGTAGGTCTCGACGCGCACGCCATGGTGCTTCGCCAGCGACACGACGCCGTTCTCGAGCTTGGTGTGGAAGCCCACGATGACGGAGCCCGCGGCGCCGGCCATCAGCACGTCGTTCTTGGTGACGATGCCGACATCGATGCCCACGATCTCCAGCGAGACCTTGGCGCTCTGGATGCCGTCGAGCACCGAGCGGATGGCCTCGGCCGAGCCAAAGACGTCGGTCTTGATAATGAGCTTGAGCACCTTGGCCTGGGTCGCGGCGATGTTGGCGAAGAGCTGCTCAACGGAGACCTCCTTCGGCACGGCGGCGGCGGTGGTGACGACCTGCTTGAGGCGGAACTGCTCCTCTTCGGCGAGCTTCTCGGCCTCGCGGTTGTTTTTCACCGCCTTGAAGCCGGCGCCGCTGTCCGGCGTGCCGGACCAGCCGATGACCCGCACGGGCATGCCCGGGGTGGCGACCTTGAGGTTCGCGCCCTGGTCGTCGAACATCGCGCGCACTTTGGCGTAGGTGGTGCCGCTGACGATGGCGTCGCCGACGTGGAGGGTACCACGCTGCACGATCACGGTCGCGAGCGGGCCGCGGCCGAAATCGATCTCGGACTCAATGATGATGCCGCTGGCCTCGGCCTTGGGATTGGCCTTGAGCTCGAGCACATCGGCTTGCAGCAGGATCATCTCGAGCAGGCTCTCGATGCCCTGCCCCTTGATGGCGGCGACCGGGACCGTGATGGTCTCCCCACCCCAATCCTCGGGGGCAATGTTGCGCTGCTGCATCTGGGCCTTCACCTGGTCGAGGTTGGCCCCCTTCACGTCCATCTTGTTGACGGCCACGATCAGCGCGACCTTGGCGGTCTGGGCGTGCTGCAGGGCCTCGTCGGTCTGGGGCATGAAACCGTCGTCCGCCGCCACCACCAGCACGGCGATGTCGGTGACGTTGGCGCCGCGGGCGCGCATCTTCGAGAAGGCGGCGTGGCCCGGGGTGTCGAGGAAGGTGATCTTGCGGGAGTTGAACTCCACCTGGTAGGCGCCGATATGCTGGGTGATGCCGCCGGCCTCGCCCGCGGCGACGTTGGCCTTGCGGATGGCATCGAGCAGGGAGGTCTTGCCGTGGTCCACGTGGCCGAGGATGCAGACGACCGGGGGACGCGGGACGAGGAACTTGGACTCATCCTCCTCGGGCTTCGCCTCCTTCTTGTCCTTGTCCTTCTGCTGGGCGGCGGGATCGCCGCGGTGCTTGATCTCGAGGATGAAGCCGTGCTTCTCGGCCACCTTGACCGCGACGGCCTCCTCGATGTTGGAATTCATCGAGGCGAAGCCGCCCGCCTGGTTCAGCTCGGAAATGAGCTTGAACGGCTTGAGCCCGAGCGCCGTGGCAAAATCGCGCACCACGATCGGCGGCTTGAGGTGGATGGTCTTGATGTCGCCCGGCACGCTGGGCACGGAGGCGACCACCGCAGCGGGAGGCAGCGGGGCGGGTGAAGAGGTGCCGGGCAGCGGCGGCGGGGCGAGGGGGGCACTGCGCGGCGGCAGCGGCGGCGGCGCCGACGGGGCTGACGGGGCCTTGGCGACCGGCGCCGGAATCGGGGGCGGCGAGGCCGGCCGGGAGACCGGGGGCGCGGGAGGGGGAGCGACGGGCGCGGGGGCCTTCGGCGCGGAGACGACGACCGCCGGACGGAGCAACTGCGGGCTCACCGGCGCATTGCGCGGCGGCAGCGGCGGCGCCATCGGAGCGGGCTTGAGCGCGGCGGCCCGGGCTTCCTTTTCGCGGACAATGTCCTGGGCCGACTTCACGAACGCCCCGGTGGGCATCTTCAGCTTGGGCGCCTCGACCGGCTCGACGACCGGCGCGACCACCGGCTTGGCGGCGGCGGCCTTCGCGGCGAATTCCTGGTCAATCTCCTGCTCGTAGATTTTGCTGACGGTGCTCGAAACCGACTTGGTGTCCGCGGAAACGTAGCCGCGCTCCTTGAGCAGGGCCAGCATGTCCTTGCCCTCCATGTGGTGGCGCTTGGCGAGTTCGTGGATGCGGATGCTCATCAGGTAGTAGGCGGAGGGGGGATACCGGGATTATTTCTTCGTGACGCGCGCAATGATGCCCTGCGCTTCCTCGGCGGTAAAGCCCGCGCTCACCAGGTCGTCGGCCTCGACGCCCTCGAAGGCCGCCGGGGAGTTGATGCCCATGTCGACCAGCCGGCCGGAAAGGGCGGCGTCGAACTCGTAGGTCTTGAACAGCAGCGCGATCGCGTTGCCCCGCGGATCGTCGCCGGCGGCATGGAACTCCTCGATGTCGAGGCGCCAGCCGATCAGGCGGGAGGTTAGCCGGGCATTCTGGCCCTTGCGGCCGATCGCGATCGCCAGATCGTCGGTCGCGACCTTGAGGACGATCCGATGGTTCTTGTCGTCGATCAAAATCTCGCGCGGCGTGGCCGGCTTGAACGCCTCGATGATCATCTCCTTCGGATCGGCATAATAGCGGATGATGTCGATTTTCTCCCCGCCGAGTTCGCGCACAATGGTCTTCACGCGGGCGCCGCGCGCACCGACGCACGCGCCGACGGGATCCACCTTGGGATCCGCGCTGGTCACCGCGATCTTGGTGCGGTAGCCGGGCTCGCGGGCAAAGGCCTCGATCTTCACCGTGCCATCCGCGATCTCCGTCACCTCGAGTTCAAAGAGGCGGCGGACGAATTTCGGGCTGGCGCGCGTGAGAATGATCTCGGGGCCGCGCGGGGTCGAATCGATCGAGAGCAGCAGGCAGCGGATGCGCTCGCCCGGCTGGTATTCCTCGCCGGGGACCTGCTCCTTGCCGGGCATGACGGCCTCCGCCTTGCCGAGGTCGACGTAGAGGTCGTTGCGCTCGCGGCGGCGGACGGTGCCCGTGACGATGTTGCCGACCTGGTCCTTGAAATCGTCGTAAATGCGGTCCTTCTCGAACTGGCGGAGGCGCTGCATGACGGCCTGGCGGGCGGTTTGGGCGGCGATGCGGCCCAGCGTGGACGGATCGATCTCCTTCTCCACAAACTCGCCGATCAGCACGCCCGGCTTCACGACCTGGGCCTTTTCGACATGGATTTCGGCCCGGGGATTGCTGACCGAATCGACGACCTTGAGCAGCGACCAGGCATGGAGCTGGCCGTTCTTCGGGTTGATGTCGATCTTCAGCTCCTGACCGGAGTTAACTCCTTTTTGCGCCGCGGTTTTAAGCGCGTTGGCGATCGTGGCGATCATGTCGGCACGGGGAATACCTTTCTCCTTCTCCATGTATTCCAGGACTGAAAGAATTTCGCTGCTCATAAAAGGTTGTGATTAAGGGAAAAAAAAAGCGGGCCGCAGGGCCCACTTTCTCGAAAGTGAGGGTTTGTGAGTCGGACAATCTACCTAGTCGCTCCAAATTTTGTCAAGCCCCTGTCCCTTCCCGCTCACCGCTGGGCCTCCTGTTCCAGCAACCAGCCGAATAACCCCTGCCCCAGCCCATGGGCAAACGGCTGACCCCGTCCGCCGGTCGCGCCCAAATTGCGCAAGGCCCGCCGCAGGGTTGGCGGCCAGTCGCCGGGATACCAGTGAAACCACATCCCGCCCAGGTCACGACCACTCGCCGCGGCCACCAGCGGGAGGAATCCGTCGCACACCAGGTTGTCCAATCGTGTGCCCCCGACCGCCGCCGCGCAGATTTCGATGGCCAGGCCCTGGCGCAGGGCCGCCAGGCGGTGGGTGGCCCGGGTGGTCCCGGTGGTCGCTGCCAGCGGCAGGACCGGCCAGACCCGGCCGAGCGTCGCCAGTCGCGCCGGCCAATCCGCCCTCGCCTGGGTCCAGGCCGCATATTGCCGCAGCCGGAGGCGGGGATGATTGGCCGGCCGGACGCCTTGCAGGCTCCAGGCCGTCTCCTCCGCACCCACCAGTCGTTCGACCTCGAGTCGGCCCTGCGCCCAGCGACCAAGCGGCCACGCGGCGGCGAGCCGCAGCATGGGGGCGCGGTTGAAACGATAGCCGAGGATCTCGAGGGCCGCCTGATGGCAGGCGGCCTCCCAACCCAGACGCTGCACCCGCACCTGCGCGAAATGCACTTTCTGTCGCCAGCGCCGCTCCGCATGGCGGCGGAGGAGCCCAGCCAATTCGTCGCGGGAGTGGCGGCCCAGTTCATCCTGAATCCGCGAGGCCGGCCGATTGGCCAGCGCTTCCACCGCCTCCTCTGCGGCAAACTGCTCAAGATCGTGATTCAGCAGCGGCAGGAGCGCCAGCACGGCGAGGCTCTGGCCATGGGCGGTCCGCGTGACATGCCCGGGGTCCGGCGGGAACAGCACCACATGCAGCACCACCCCGTCGTAGGCCCGGTCGGCGGCATGCCCGTGCTCCGCCCAGCTCTCCGCGCGCAGATGGAGTTCCACCTCGCCCGTGACCTCCGGCCCGCCATCAAAGGACAGGCGGGCGCCCTTGAAATCCGGTCCGCCGAGCAGGTTCCATTTGCCCGGATGCCGGACGCTCAGCCGCCGCCCGTCCAGCGTCACCAGGTTGGCACGGTCAAACTCACCCCGCAGCCAAATCTTCTGCAGCAGCTTTTCCGAGAAGGAGTACGCGCCGTAGAGCCCCTGAAACTCGGCCACCCCGGCCGCCGGCGGCGGGCGCCCCTCCGGTTGCAGCAGGTGCCAGCTCATGAGCCTCCCCTCGCTTGGCCCGCACGGGGCTAGTCCGGCCGGCGCCAGTACACCAGACTCGTGCCGCGGATGTTTTTCAAACCCAGCTGCTCCCGCGCCTCCAGTTCCTCCAGCGCCTGGTTGACGCCCTCCCAAATCCCATAGTCATGCCAGATGATCACCCCGCCCCGGGCCACGAGGCTCATGGCCGCCCGCGTATCGGAGAGGGCATAGTCATAGGCGTGCGAGCCATCCACGAACACCAGCGAGCAAGAGTCGCGGTAGGACGTGTAGTCGAAGGCGGCCGAGTCGCCGTACAGCTGGTGGATCCGGTTGACGACCTCCGGGTGGCTGTCGCGGTATCGCTCGCAGCGTGCGCCCGAGCGCGGCTTGTCGACCATGTGCCGCTCGCCCTCGGCGATGGCAAACTTGGTCGCCACATCCGGCGGCAGGTCCAGGGTGTACACGGGGCAGCTCGCCGGCGAGTTCATCGCCAGGTTGATGCTGGTGCGGCCGTCGAAGGTGCCGATTTCAAATATCGCGGACCCCGGCGCGCAGTTCCGTGCCAGATTGGCGAGGATGCCGAGCTCGCTGATCCGGACGTTGCCGTTTTCCTTGCGATGCTCCCAGACGCGGACGGTCCGCGGAGCCGTGCACTGCCGCCACGAAACCTGCGCCAGCCGGGCTTCCTGCAGGAAGCGGTCTTTTTTCCCCCGGACCCGGCGGGCGAATCTCCGCCAGCGCCGCGAGAGCGACGACCAGGGAAGATAGAGGCGGGTCGCGTAAAAGCCGTAATACAATTCTAGCATGGGATGGGGGCGAATCGGGCTGGGGGTAAGGAACCGAGACGGGAGAGGATCGCCCGCGCGGCCAAAAGCCAAGGCGGCACCGGCAGCCGGGGCAATTTCAAATCGCCGGCCGGCGCCGAATGTCGGCGCCCCACCCCGCCGCCGCAAACCGTCCGGTGTCGGGCTCGTCGTCATCTTACGACACGGCCTTGACGCCCAGGGCCAAGTCCGGGCCCAGCAACCCGGACTGGATCACCCAGCCGCCCAGCCGGGCCGCCGTGGTGAGCCCGAGTTTCCGCATGAGGTTCGCCCGATGAAACTTGATGGTGCGCTCCGCCACGCCGCAGCTGCCGGCAATCTGCTTGTTGAGTTGCCCCGTGGCGATGTGCGCCAGCACCTCCCGCTCCCGCACGGTCAGGGAGGAGAGCTGCACTTGCATGGCCCGCACCTCCGCGTCGCGCTGGAGCGCCGTGCGCAGCGTTGGGAACAGGACCGCGGCGTCGACCGGCTTGGTGAGATAGCTGACCGCTCCTTCCTGAATGGCCTGCACCGAGCCCGGGATCGTGCCGTGGCCCGTGAGAAAAATGAAGGGGCGCCGGCACCCCTGGACCTTGAGCGCCCGGTGCAGCGCCAGTCCGTTCATGCCGGGCATCGCCATGTCACAGATCACGCAGCCCGGACGGGCCAGGTCGTGTTGCCGGAGAAATATTTCCGGCGCAGCGAAGTCCCGCACGGCATAACCCGCGGTCTGGAGCAGGTGACGCAGCGCCTTCAGCACGCGCACATCGTCATCCACGATAAATATGGTGCTCGGCGGGGTCATGCGGGGAGGACTCGGGTGCTGGAACCGGTGCGGGCAAGGTCAGCGTGAAGACGGACCCAGGGCCGTCCGGGTGGTTTTCACCAGCGATCGTCCCGCCGTGCGCCACGGCGATGGTCCGGCAGTAGGCGAGGCCCAGACCGAGCCGACCCGGCTTGGCGGTGGGCACGGGCTGAAACAGCGTGTCCCGCACTTCCGGAGCCAGGCCCATTCCCCGGTCCCCCACCGCGAGACAGGCCTCACCCGCCGATCCACGCCAGGTGCGCACCATGACCAGGCGTTCCGCGGCCGGGGCCGACGCCATGGCGTCACACGCATTGACCACCAAATGAGCCACGACCTGCCCGAGCTGGACTGGATCGCCTGACACGCGCGGCAAATTCTCCTGCAACTGGACCCGGCAGCCCGCCCCACTCAGGACCAACTCACGCTGGAGCGACACCAGGGTGAGCGTTACGACCTCATTGAGATCGACCGGACCCTGGCGGACCGGCTCGCGGCGCAGCAGGCCCTGCAGTCGCTGGACCACCGCGTCGGCTTGCCGGCCGGCCTGGATGATGTCGTCGAGCAATTCACCGACGAGCGCCCGCCGGCTCAGGGTCGGCGAGGAATAATGGCGAGCCGCCTGGGCACTCAGCGCCATGGCGGCGAGCGGTTGCCGGAGCTCGTGCGCGATCGCCGCCGTCAACTCGCCAAGTTGCGCGATCCGGGCCCGCCACACGGTCTCATCGTGTATCGCGTCCCGCTCCCCCGCCGGACCGGCGAGCGTCGCGGCCCCTCCGCTTGCCAACTCTTCAGGGAGTTTCCGTTGCCCCAGCTGGGGCTCGTTTTCCGTCTGTCTCGCCAGGCGGACCAGCTGTTGCGTCATCGTGAACAGGACCGCCTCGAAACCGGTCAACAGACTGGCAATGGCCGGAACAGCCGGGAGATCGTCAGCCAGAATCGCACTCAGAATCGCCGCGTCCATGCTGCCGATATCGCATGAATCAGAATTATTCCGAGGGTGGAAACTACTGGAAATCCGGTAGTCTAGACTGGAGCACTATTTGCACGTATCGCTCGAAAGCAGGGCGTGGGGCCTCGCGGGCAGGCTGGGCTTGTGGGCCGGGCTCACCCGGGTGTGCTTTTTGCAGCAATGTCCTTTCTTGAACATGCGCGACAATCGCCTTCCTATTTCCGGAGCCGGTCGCAATACCTGCGCTCGTCCGGAGAGGTGGCAGAGTGGTCTATCGCGGCGGTCTTGAAAACCGCTGAGCCGCAAGGCTCCGGGGGTTCGAATCCCTCCCTCTCCGCCAGTTTGCCCGCAGCGGTCCGTCACCCCTAGGAACACGCCCCGTGGGCCGCCAGCGGGCTGACCGGAGGGTGCCAGACGCAGGCTGTCGTTCAGGCCAGCAGATAGACGGCCAAGGCGGCCGCGACCAGCGCGGCCGGCAGCGGGAGCCGTCCCGGATTGCGGCGGGTGATGACCTCGGCGAGCTCGGAGGACGTGCGGATGCGAAAAAGCTCGGCGAGCACATAGAGCGCCATGGCCAGGTTGCCCAGCAGCATGACCGCGATGAACCACAGCACCCGGGCCGCCAGGCTCTGCTCCTTCCAGGCCTGCCAGAGGTAGAAGGTGAGAAAGCCGCAGTAGGCGTCGAAGAGCGTGGCCAGGAACCACGGATGCGTGAGCACCTCGCGCGGAATGGCGTAGATCGACTGGTGCAGGCTGGCCCGGGTGGTCACCCAGAGCATCGCGCCAAGCACGCCGAGAAAGAGAAAACGTAATAGCCAGAGCATAAGAGGAGGGAGCCGTCGGGTTCAGGAATAGGACAGGTTGTTGGGGCGCGTATGCACGGTTTGCACGACGCTGATGTTGCGCAGGGCGAAGGCGGCTTCGCAGTAGGACAGGTAGTAGTTCCACTTGCGCTGGAAGCGGTCGTCGAACCCCAGCTCCTGCACGGCCGCGGACTGCCGGTTGAACTCCCCGCGCCAGACACGGAGCGTGCGTGCGTAGTCCTGGCCCAGATCCTCGAGCGAGTGGAGGACAAAGCCTCCCGTCGCGGCGAGCAGGTCGTTGAGCCGGTTCACCGAGAGGATCAGCCCGCCGGGAAAGATGTGCTTCTGAATGAAGTCCACCCCGCGGCGGAGTTCCTCGTAGCGGGAGTCGGCGCAGGTGATGTACTGCAGCGCCATCAGTCCGTCGGGTTTCAGGGCGCGGGCCGCGACGCGACACCACGCCTCGAGGTAACGATGGCCGACGGCCTCCAGCATCTCGATCGAGACGAGCTTGTCGTACTGCTCGCCCGCGGGGAGATCCCGGTAGTCCTGCAGGCGCACGTCGATGCGGTCGGCGAGGCCGGCGGCGGCGATGCGTTGCCGCGCCAGATCGTACTGCTCCTGCGAGAGCGTCAGGGTGGTGACGCGGCAGCCAAAGTTCCGGGCCGCGTGCAGGCTCCAGGCGCCCCAGCCGGTGCCGATCTCGAGCACGTGATCCGTGGCGGTGAGCCGCAGCTTTTGGCAGAGCGATTCGTTTTTCGCCCGTTGCGCCTCCTCCAACGTGAACTCGGGGCGCGCCCAGCGGGCGGCGGAATACATCATCGAGGGGTCGAGCCAGAGGCGAAAGAAATCGTTGGAGAGGTCGTAGTGCTCCCGGATGTTCCGGACGGCCTTGCTCCGGGAGTTGGGGCGAATCAGGTGACCCAGCCGGTTGGCGGCGCGGAGCAGGTTGACCCCGAGCGCCTTCGCGCGGGAACCAGAGAGCGAGGGCGAGCGGTCGACATTGAGCACAAACCAAGCGATGACCGCGGCCAGATCGGGCGTTTCCCAATCGCCGGCGATGAAGGCCTCGGCAAAACCGATGTCGCCGTGCAGCACGCACTGCTCGAAGAAGGCGGGGCGGCGGACCTGGATCGTCGCGGTTTCCGGGATGACCAGGGCGGCGGGCGCCCGGGTGGTGGCGTGCCACGGCGCGCGGTCATGTTGGCCCAGGCGATGGATCGTCCCGTCGGGCAGGACGAGTTGGAGTTGTCCGCGGTGCATCTGCGCCAGGGCCCGGAGGGTCAGACGCTGGTAGAAGCCGCCGGAAGTCGTCGGAGCGGTGGCGCCCCGGGGCGCCAGGTGTTCGGTCGAGTTCATGGGGAGGAATGGTCGGCGATGGACGCGTGCGGGCGGTACAGGTCGCGCTGCGCCGCGGCCCCGTCAGACTTCGGGAAGTAGGGCACGCGCTTGAGCCACAGCCGGAAAGCCTGCCAATGGATGCGCGCCACGATCCGGAGCGTGACCAGCGGATACTTCAGCAGGAACCAGGCGAGCCGGGCGTCGGTCAGGGGCCGGCGCGCGCCGGTGAGGGTGGTGTGCAGCACGCAACGGCCGCCGTCGTGGTCGTCAATCCGCACCGAAAGTTTTTCGCCCGGGACGCGCAGCGTGAGGTCAAACATCAGCTCCAGTCCGAAGAACGGGGACACATAGAACTGCTTCGGAGTGTGCAGGTGGAACACGCCGTTCCAGCCGGCGGACGGCGGGACGAAATACAGCTTCACCTCGCGATAGGTGTTCGTCACCTCGGCAATCGCCCCGACGGGCCGGCCGGCGGCGTCGAAGCAGTAGTAGAAGGAGACCGGGTTGAACTGGAAGCCGAAGACGCGTGGAATCGTAATCAACAGCACGCGACCATCCGGCCCAAAGTCCGCGCCGTGGGCGGAACAAAAAGCGCGCACCCGGGATTTCAGCGACGCAGGTTCGCTGGCCGCCGTCAGCGCCGGCGCCGCTCCCGTCGGGTGGTGCAGCGGCTCACCGGTGGGCAGGAAGTCGCATTCGCGAAATTGGAAGCAGTTGACTCGCCGGAGGGAGAACAACGCGAGACGGTCCGGCAGCGTGTCGAGTTCGTCGAGATCGAGCGCAAAGTAGAACAGTCGGTACGCGAAGAGATGGCGCTGGGGGGCGAAGCGCTCATGCCGGACGGTGCACTCGTAGAGCGCGGAGGCGGTGACGGCCGGGTTCATGGGCTTGGCCCGACTACCCCCGCGGAGGTCCAGGGATCACGGCCGAGGAGGAGCGTGGCGAGATTCACGGCGGAGAGCAGTCCGTCCTCGTGAAAACCGTAGCGCTGCCAGGCGCCCGCAAAGTAGGTCTCGGTCCGGCCCCGGGCACTGGCATTGAGGCCGGCGAGGCCGGGCTGCGCCTGCGCCGCGGCGAGGTCGAACAGTGGGTGTTCGTAGTCCAGCGTGCGCAGCGTCTGCTCCGGGGCGGTCAGATGCCCGCCCCCGATGGAAACAAAATAGTTCA
Source organism: uncultured Opitutia bacterium (assembly GCA_903830425.1). Taxonomy (GTDB): domain Bacteria; phylum Verrucomicrobiota; class Verrucomicrobiia; order Opitutales; family Opitutaceae; genus Opi-474. The sequence goes on along the minus strand of CAIKTR010000088.1, from coordinate 24,624 downwards.
CTTGGTCGGAGACGCCCTGCAGCCGGTTCATCCAGTAGTGCGTGGAGACGCTCAGGTTGGCGGCACCCACTCCGGGTGCATCCCCAGCTGGGGCGGCGGGGGCATCGAGCCGGTAGTTCCACGCCGACCAGGCCCGGCGCGTCCGGGGCATGACGGCCTCGTCGGTGTGCAGCGTGGCGGTGTTGGGCTGGTAGTGAAAAGGGGCCAGCCCGTGGCGCTCCTCGGCCGTGGCCCCCGCGCCGAGCAGCGCGAGGGTGGTCGGCGGGTGGCAGGCGAGGATGACCTTGTCGAAGTGCGCGGCCTCGGTCTCCGTCGTGATCTCCACCCCGCCAGCGGCGAGGCGCCGCACGCCGCGCACCGGGGTGCGCAGGCGGATCCGGTCACGGAACGGCGCGGTGAGTTTTTCCACATAACGGTGCGCCCCGCCCTCCACCGTCCACCACTGGTGCTGCGTGTCCAGCCCGAGCAAGCCGTGGTTGTGCAGGAAGCGCAGGAGGGTCGCCGCGGGAAATCGCCGCATCTTCTCCGGCGGCGTGGACCAAACCGCCGAACACATCGGCAGGAGGTAGAGTTGGGTGAAGTCGTCGCCGTAGCCGCCGCGGCGAACGTAATCGTCCAGATTCATCGGGCCGACCGCCGGATCGTCGAGCGCGGCCGTGGCCTCGCGGTTGAACCGGTCAATCTGCCGAAGCAGGCGGTAGAACGAGGGCCGCAGGAGATTGCGGCGCTGGGCGAAGAGGTGGTTCAGGCTGTTGCCGGAGTACTCCAGCCCGCGGGGCCGGTGCTGCACGCCGAACGACATGCCGGTGGGCTTGGTGGACACGCCGAGCACCTGGAAGAGACGCGTGAGATGCGGATACGTGACGTGGTTAAACACCATGAACCCGGTGTCGATCGGCACCGCGCGCCCGCCCTCGTCGACGGTCACGGTGCAGGTGTGGCCGCCAGGGTAGTCGGCGGCCTCGAACACGGTCACGTCGAACTCGCGGTGCAGAAACCACGCGGCCCCGAGGCCGGAGATGCCGGAGCCGATGATGGCGATGGAGTGCATAGGATCGGTGGGTGCAGGCGGGCCCTCATGCCCAGCGACGGCGGCGGTCTCCGCCTGCCGGGCCGGACGACCCCGGAGGGGACGGGATCAGCATGCGTTGCCGGTGGGCGAACGGGGGGGGCGGGCCTCGCTGGACGGGGGCGCCGGGACGGTCTGAGTTCCCTCCGGCGCTGGGGTGGCGGCCTGCACCGCGAGTTTGCGGATGAGTCCACTGAAGATCAGGCGGTGGATGGGATAGAGCAGATACCAGTAGAGCAGACCGGGCAGGCCTTTCGGATCGAAGAAGGCGGTCTGCGTGAGCACCGTCGTTCCGTCCGGCTGGGCCGTCGCCTGAAACTCCAGCCACGCCCGGCCCGGGACGCGCATCTCCGCGCGGAGCCGGACGAGACGTCCCGGCTCGACCGCCTCGACGCGCCAGAAGTCCAGCGCATCGCCCGCCCGCAAGTCTTCCGGATCGCGCCGCCCGCGCCGCATCCCCACCCCGCCGCACACGCGGTCGATCATGCCGCGGATTTTCCAGGTCCAGTCGAGATAGAGCCAGCCCCGGGCGCCGCCCAGGCGGGCGAAACTCCGGAACACCGCGCCCGCCTCCGCGGCCACCACCCGCCGGCGGCGCTCGATGATCATGCCGTCGCTCGTGAGGAGGAGCACCGGCGTCTTTTCTCCCTGGCTGGAGGTGAGCGCGTCACTCCACGCCGTCTCGACCCCGCGCGTCTCGATCTTGCCCAGCGCCAGCCGCACCGCCGTGGCGTAATCCAGCAACTCGATCGCCGGAAAAAGCCGGCGGGCCGTGTCGTCGCGCACGACGACCTCGTTGCCCAGCCCCTTGATGAGCGGCCGCGCGATCACCGAGGGGATGGGGGTGATCAAGTGCACCCAGTAGGAGGAGATCCGCGGCGTGAGCGCGGGCACGGAAACCAGCCGACGCTGCAGCCCCCGCGCCTGGGCGTAGCCCATCATCATGCCGGCGTAGGTGAGCACGTCCTGCCCGCCGATTTCGAGCACGCGGCCGGCGCTGGGGGCGGAATCCAGCGCGGCCACCAGGTAGTCGAGCACGTTGCGGATCGCGATCGGCTGCACGCGGGTGAACACCCAGCGCGGGCAGATCATCACCGGCAACCGCTCCGTGAGATAGCGGATCAGCTCGAACGAGAGGCTGCCGGACCCGACGATGACCGCAGCGCGGAACTCCGTGACCGGCACCCCCGCCTCGCGCAGCGCCGCGCCCGTTTCCTGCCGCGAACGCAGATGGGGCGACAACTCCGCCTGCGGATCCCCCAGTCCCCCGAGATAGACGATCCGCTGCACGCCGGCGGCTTGGGCCGCCGCGGCGAAATTGCGGGCCGCGAGCAAGTCCCGTTCCGAGAAATCGCTCCCGCCACCCATGCTGTGCACGAGGTAATAAACCGCGTCGACCCCCTGCATCGCTGCCGGCAGGGACTCCGCCTTCAGCACATCGCCTGAAAACACCTCCACTTGCGGCAGCCAGGACCGGCCCTGCAGGCGCGCCGGGTCGCGCACGAGGCAACGCACGCGATGCCCCCCCTCCAGCAACCGGGGCACGAGCCTCCCGCCAACGTAGCCGGTGGCACCCGTGACCAGGATCAGTTTGTTGTCAGCCATGAAAAGCGCAGCGCACGTCTAAATTTTCCCAGTATCAACGGCATCGTGGGACGCTCCGCCTTTGCTCGGCGCAGCTAGGGAACCCACGCGAAGAGTAAAATATGGCTCTACGGATATCGTCATCGCTTGAAGATCCATAGATGCGGCGCCATAGATGTCCAGCTTTTGTCTATGTCTTAGCGTAAGTTTGCTGCGTTATAATTTACCTGTTATCTATCATTACTATCTGCGGCTTTTAACTGTTATATAATATTTTGTTATTTACTCCGCGCTGAACAATATGTCTACTTATTGTCTAGTTTATGAGCGATTCCCACTTTTCCATCAAGGCAGTCGCTCAACGCAGCGGGCTGAGCGCCCATGTCATCCGGATCTGGGAAAAACGCTACGGGGCAGTCACCCCGGAACGTACCGGCACCAACCGCCGCCGCTATTCGGCAGAACAAATCGAGCGGTTGACCCTGCTCCGGCAAATCACCCAGTCGGGGCAGAGCATCAGCGGGGTCGCGAATCTGCCCCTCGCTCGCCTCAAAAAGATCGCTCGCGAATCCCCTCCCCTGGGTGCGCGCCCCGGCCCTGGGTCGGCCGCAACGGTCTCGCCTGCGGTCTTGCTCGCCGAATGCCTTGCCGCCGTGCAGGCACTCGACGCCGCAAAGCTGGAGGCGTCCCTCGAGCGGGCCGCCACCGCGCTCGGCGGTCAGGGCATGCTGCAGCAGCTCGTCGCCCCGCTGGCTCAGGCCATCGGCGACCTCTGGCGTGATGGCACGATCACCGTTGCCCACGAACATTTCGCGACTGCCGTCCTCCGCCACTACCTCGGCCACGCGGCGCGGACCTTCGCCCCGGGAGGCGGCGAGCCGGTCTTGATCGTCGCCACCCCGGCCGGACAGCTGCACGAACTCGGCGCGCTGCTCGTCGGCGCGCTCGCCGCGAACCTCGGCTGGCGGATCACCTACCTCGGGGCCAGTTTACCGGCCGCCGAGATCGCCGGGGCCGCCCGCCAGCAGCAAGCGCGGGCCGTGGCCTTGAGCCTGGTCTATCCGGAGGACGATGCGCGGCTGGCGGGTGAGCTCAGCCGGTTGCGCACGCTCCTGCCGCCCGAGGTCGGACTGATCGTGGGCGGACGCGCGGTGCCCGCTTACCGCGAGACCTGCCAGAAAATCGGCGCGCTGCAACCGGCCGACTTGGCCCAATTGGGCGCACAGCTCGATGAGCTGCGGCGGACGTTGCCGCCTACCCGGCTCAACGCCTGAACGGGCGGCGCGGTTGCGCGGCCCCCACCCGCAATAAAAAGCCGGCACCCGTGGTGCCGGCTGGGAACGCGGTCCGCGCCCCGCTCACTCGCGGCGGGACAGCAGGTAGAGCAGGTTCAGCAGGGCGCCGACGAAGGCGGCGACATACGTCAGGGCCGCGGCATTCAGCGTCTGGTTCACCCCGGGCATCTCGTCCTGGTCGAGAATGCCGAGCCCGACCAGCTGCACCTTCGCCCGGCGGCTGGCGTCAAACTCGACCGGGAGCGTGATCAGCTGGAACAGGGACAGCACCGCATAGCAGATGATCGCCACATCCAGCACGATGCCCGTGAGCCCGCGCACCAGAAACCAGCTGGCGAGAATGATGAACGGCAGGATTTTCGAGACCACCTGCGTCGCCGGAACCAGCAGCATGCGGAAGTTCAGCATCGCGTAGCCCTCCTTGTGCTGAATGGCGTGACCCGCCTCGTGGGCCGCGACGCCCAGCGCCGCCAGACTGGTGCCGCGGTAGTTCTCCGACGAAAGCACCAGGCGCTTGCTCATCGGGTCGTAGTGGTCGGTCAAATGCCCTTCCGTCTCGGTGATCTCGACATCCGTGATGCCCGCGTGGGCCATCACGGCCTGCGCCGCCTCCCGCCCCGTGATCTGGCCGCGGGAGAGGATCTGCGAATTCTTGCCGTAGGCGCTGGAGACGCGGATCTGGGCGTAGATCGCGAAAACAAAGACGAGCACAAACATGATCATGAAAACGCCCGGGGAAATAAAGGAACTGCGGTCAACCAAAGCGAGGAGGAGCGGTGCATTCATGGCGGATAGGATTCAGGGATTGGAGATTGGGTTCCGTGGCGCGGAATATATCTGCGGTGCGACCCGGGCACACCTTAGCCAAAACGCGCGATTTGCCAGCGCTAATCGCGCGTTTGGAAAGGGGACGGGACTTTCCACCGCGTCGGCTCGGCGCCGTCTCAGTCGAGCTTCGGCACGTCCAGCCAGCGGCGCTCGGCCCACGACTTGAGCCCGAGTTCCGCCAGTTGCACGCCCTTCGCCCCCTGCAGCAGGTTCCAGGGGAACGGATCGCCCTTGACCACATGCCGGAGGAAAAGCTCCCACTGGACCTTGAACGCGTTGTCGAACACATCGTTCGTGGGCTGCGTCACCCAGCCGTCGAAGAACTTGATCGGGCTGTCGATGTCCGGGTTCCACACCGCGCGCGGCGTCATCGCGCCATGCTGGATGACACAGTTGCGCAGGCCGGCCACCGCCGAGCCGTGGGTCCCGTCCACCTGCAGCGTCAGCAGGTCGTCGCGGCGCACCCGCACGGCCCAGGAGGAGTTGAAGTGGCAGATGACGCCGTTCTTGAGCTCGAACGTCGCATAGGCGGAGTCGTCGGCCGTGCAGGCGTAGGGCTTGCCGGCCTCGTCCCAGCGCTGCGGGATGTGGGTGGCGCCGAGGCAGGACAGCGACTTCACCTCGCCGAACAGGTTCTGGATGACGTACTGCCAGTGGCAGAGCATGTCGACGATGATGCCGCCATCGTCCTCCTTGCGGTAGTTCCAGGACGGGCGCTGCAGCTTTTCGGTCTCACCGGTGAAGACCCAGTAGCCAAACTCGCCGCGCACCGAGAGGATTTTCCCGAAAAAGCCGGTGTCGATGAGGTACTTCAGCTTGAGCAGGCCGGGGAGCCAGAGCTTGTCCTGCACCACGCCGTTTTTCAGGCCGGCGGCGGTGACCTCGCGGGCCAGGGCCAGGGCCTCGGCGGAGGTCGTGGCGGTCGGTTTTTCGCAGTAGATGTGTTTCTTCGCGGCGATGGCCTTCCGCACCCCCACGGGGCGCTGGCCGGTCAGCGTCGCATCAAAATAGACCTGGTTGGCCGGGTCCGCGAGCGCGCTGTCGAGATTGGTGGTGTAGCGCTTCACGCCGGCGCGGGCGGCCAGCGCGGCGAGCTTGGGCTCGCTGCGTCCGACCAGGATCGGGTCGGGCATGATCACCTCGGCGTCACCGAGTTTGATCCCCCCCTGGTCAATGATCGCCTTGATCGAGCGCAGGAGATGCTGGTTGGTGCCCATGCGTCCCGTGACGCCGTTCATGATGATGCCGACTTTATGCGTGGTCATTGGTGTGGAGAGAAAGGGTATTGAAGGGGTGTGAGGGGTGGCGCAAGCCGCGGATTAGCGCGGCCCAGCCCGGTGGCCTGGCCGTGCGCCGGCGGGAAATTACGGCTTGAGGTGCTGCGGCTGGGCCCCGGCGGGCAGCGGCGGCGTCGCGCCCACGCCGGCGGGCGGCAGGGAGCCATCCAGTTCCTGCCGCCAGTGCGCCACGTCCCCACCCGGGCAGTAGACATACATCATGTGCAGGGGGGTGTCGCCGATGTTGGTCAGCTGGTGAAACTGGGTGGGCGGCATGAAGACCGCCTGGCCGGCCGTGATCTCGGAGCGCTCGGTGCCGACGCAGATTTCGCCGCGGCCCTGCAGCACCATGTACACCTCCTCCTGCTCCTGGTTGTGCCAGGGCACCTGGCCGCCGTTGGGCTCAAGCACCACGTAGCCCATGGTGAAACCCTTGGCCGGGATGGGTTGGCCGGCTTGGCCCACCAGGCCGCGGCCCATGCGTCGGGCGGGGAACGTGCGACCGGGGATCTTGGCAATATCGGCGATGATCATGCGAGGGAAGGTTGGATGAGGTGCGGGATGCGGGGAGCTTTCTTTGCAGGCCTGAGGCTGCCGTCAATCCTGCGCGTGACACCGGTCGGCCCGGGCAGGCGCGGACGGCCTCGGTCGCTCGGGAGCACTGTCACCACCGGCGGGCCACGCCTGCCGAAATCTGGCGGCCGGCGGCGGGCACCGCGGGTACCGCCTGAAAACGGGAGTTCCAGAGATTGTCCGCCAGCAGCGTGAACTCGCCTCCCCTTCCCTTGGCCGGCCGGTAGGTGAGCCCCAGTGAGCTGATGACCGCCTCGTCGCCCCCCGTGGTGCGCAGGAAATTGTCCGCCTGCCGGCGGAGCGCGTTGTCGCAGCGCAGCTCGAATTCGCGCCCCAGGCGCACGGTGAACGCCGCCGTCAGGCGGTGCCGCGCATAGTTGAGCGCGTAGAAACTGGCGTCTACCGGCGCCCCGCGATAGTCGGGCGACTTGGCCAGCACGGTGTAGCCGAGCACCCACTCGCCGGCCGCCCAGGGACGCCGGACCACCAGCTCCGCGCCGGACGTCGCCAGGTTCATCCGGTTGGCCGTCCGCGCGGTCACGCCCTGACGAAAGGTCCAGTCGACCAAATCCTCATCCTGACGGTAAAATAGCGCGGCCTGCGCCGCCCAGCCGTCGAGCGTTCCGCTGGCGCCCAATTCCAGGTTGTGGCTCGTCTCCCGGCCGAGGGTGGGATTGCCGCGGAAGAGCCCGGCCACCGCGCTGGAGTTGAGCGCCGTGTAGCTCGGCAGCTGGGTGACGGTCGCGTAGCTCAGGTGGACGCGCTGGACGGGGGACGAGCGCGAATCGCGGGCCACCGCCAGCACCGGCGAAACCGCCGCTCCGTCGTGGTTCGACTGGTCCCACGCCGCCCCGGCCTGCAGGGTGACGTCTGCGCCGTCCGCCTGCCGCCAGACGATCTCCGGCACCACCGCCAGCTTGCCCAAGGTGCGCGAGCTGAAGCGCCCCGCCGTCAACGACGTCGACCTCAGCTCATCCGCCAGGACTTCGCCGTGATAGTTCAGGAACAGCTCACCCAGCCGCTGCCGCCCGCCCGCCGCCGCGCCGTTGACCCCGGTCGTGTGCTGGAACGGGTGGAGCGCACCCAGCGGCGCGAACCGGTTGAAGGCGTAGTCATCCTTGTTGCGCCGATGATAGGCGCCGGCCTCGATAAAATTGCCGCCGCCCAGATCGCGCCGGTGGTTCAGCGCCACCAGCAGGGTCTGCAGGCGGTCGGTTTCCATCGAATTGAAGGGCGTGTAGAGATTGGGCCAGCCCAGGAACTTGGCCTGATAGCCCGCAAAGAGATCGGTCTGCGCCGCGGCGCTCGCGAGCTGCAGCCGGACGTTCACCCGCTCCAGGTGGCTGTCGCCAAACGGCACGGCGCCGTCCGATTCCGAGCGTCCCCACGCCACATCCGCGGCCAGTCGCTGCCCGAGGAACACCGCATCGCTCGCATAGCCCTGGTAAAACTCCTGCCGGTTCAGTCCATCCGTGCCCGCCGCCACCGCCAGGGAGCCACCCGTGCGTACCGGCTTCCAGCCATACGCCACCGCGCCCACCGTCGAGTTGGTCGTCAGCCAGGCGTGGGCCGCGCCCGTGAGGATTTCCGGCGCCCCCAGCAGGGCCGGGGCCACCGGCAGCTCGGCGGCGTAGTGCCCGGTCTGCGGGTCGACGAGGGAGAGCGCTCCGAGTCGGAACCCCGTGCCTTCAAAGGTACCGCCCCGCAGAGTCACATCCGCCTGGGCCTCGGCCAAATTGCGGGCCTGGACGTCCACCTGCGGCTCAAACCGCAGCGCCGACAGCGGCATGGCGAAGGCCCCGGCCGGCGATTGGTTGGCCACCCGGGTCGAGTAGACCGCCACCTCTGGCAGGCGCACCGGCGCCGACTGGCCGCAGAGCCATTGGCCGCCCAGCAGCGCGCCGAGCCCCCAGCCTGCCAGATAATAGGGTGCCTTCATCACCCGACAGCGCTAGCAGGCGAGGCCGGGAAAACAAGCTCGGGTTAGCCAGATAGCTAAATCCCCTTAACCAAGCCCGTGGAGGCGCGGAACGCGGGAACGAAAAACCCCAGCGGGAGCCGGGGCTGGTCCTGGCGGCGCGGCGGGCTTAGGCCTCGCCGTCGTTGCCGATCGCCTCGACCGGACAGCCCTCGAGGGCCTCCATGCAGACGGCGATTTCGTCCTCAGCGGTCGGCTGCTTGTGGACGAACGAATAGCCGCCCTCGTCGTGGCGGGTGAAGAAGGCGGGGGCGGTCTCGCGGCAGAGATCACAGTCGATGCATTGCTGGTCGACGTAAAATTTGCCTCCGGCGTTTTGCGCCCATTTTTCTGCTTTGTTGGCCATGATTCGGGCGAACAAAGAGTAAATAAAACCGCTGTCAAGCGGTCTGGCGACGGCCCCATTCCATTTTGGAGGCCGACCGACCGGCCCGGGAATCGGCGGGCGACGGCCCGGCCGGATCCCGCCGGATTTTATCGGGTGCCGGCTTGTGTTTGTCCCCGGCAGTTCCATCCTCCGCCCGATGTCTTCGGATCGAACCTACCTGCGCGACCCCTATCCCCGCGAACAGGCCTCGGTGCTCGCCTGGCTGGTCGCCGCCATCATCGCCGGCTTTGTGCTGCAAATTGCCGCCTCGCGGGTGTTCGCCTCGCCGGGCCTGATGGAACACCTGCTGGGCCTCACCGGGAGCGGACTGCGCCACGGGTGGGGCTGGACGCTGCTGACATACGGCTTTCTGCACGACCCCGGCAACCTGCTGCACATCCTCTCGAACCTGCTCGGGCTCTATTTTATCGGCCGGGTCCTGGAGCCGATGCTGGGGCGCGGGCGCTTCCTCGGCCTCTATGCGGCGGCCGTGATCGCGGGCGGCGCGGTTTGGGCGGCGGTCAACTGGCAGCTTGGCGGCACCCTCGTCGGGGCGTCGGCCGGGGTGTTCGGCCTCTTCGTGGTGTTCGCGTGTTTCCACCCCCACCAGCCGGTGACCTTCCTCCTGTTTTTCGTCGTGCCGGTCACGCTCAAGCCCAAGCACGTGGCGATCGCCGCGGTCCTGATCGACCTCACCGGGTGTCTGTTCTACGAGGTCCTGGGCGCCGTCTCGCCCTTCGGTTTCGCGCATTCCGCCCACCTCGGCGGCATGGCCGCCGGCTGGCTCTACTTCCGGTACGGGCATGAACTCAACTGGCGCCTCCCCTCCCGGCGCGCCGGGATCGAACTGCCCCGCTGGGCCAAAAAGGCCGCCCAGGCCGCCGCCGCCGCCCCCTTCCAGGTCAACCTCGGCCGAAAGGAGGAGCTGCGCGTCGAGGTGGACCGCATCCTCGACAAGATCAACAGCCAGGGTTTCGGCGCCCTCACCGCCGAGGAAAAGCGCCGGCTCGACGAGGCCAAGGACCTGCTCAGCCGGCATTAGTCGCACAAAGTCGGCTCGACAGCGCGCCGGTTTCACCCGTTTAAGTGAGCCCGCGCGGCCGGGCCCGGTTGATCCCGGTCCGTGATTTGTCCGGTCGGCGTGAAACATTTGCCCCCATTGGCTATCTTACTTCCCCCATGATTCGTCCCGCCCTCCTCCGGCCGTTCGCCCTCGGTGCCGCCCTTCTGGCCCTCTCCGTCCCCTCGGCGCTGCTGGCCCGGAGCGACCAGAAGCTCTCCAGCTCGTCCGCCCTCACCGTCGAGGCCCGCACCCTCGTCCAACTCCTCGAGCAGGCCCACTACAACCGCGATTCCGTCCGCAGCACCGACTTTGCGGAGGTCATCCCGGAGTTCATGGCCGACCTCGACGGCCAGCGGCTGTTCTTCCTCGCCAGCGACAAGGCCGGGTTCGGCGCCCGCTACGGCAAGAACGTCTACTGGAACCTCAGCGGCCTCGGCAACATCGACGCCGCCTACGAGATTTTCACCACCTACGAGTCCCGGACCGCCGCCCGCATCAACTGGATTTTCACCGAGCTCGACCAGAACATCGAGCTCACCGGCCAGGACAGCTACCGCTTCGACCGCACCAAGGCAGAGTGGCCCGCCACCGCCGCGGCCGCCGATGCCCTCTGGCACCAGCGGCTCAAGTACGAGCTGATCGCGGAGCTGATGAACAAGAAGACCCTGCCCGAGGCCAAGCAGGCCGTCCACAAGCGCTACGAGCGCATGCTCAAGAACCTGGGCGAGATCGAGGGCAACGAGATCGCCGAACTCTTCCTCGCCAACGTCGCCCGGCTCTACGACCCGCATTCCACCTACTTCTCCGCCGAGACCTTCGAGGACTTCGGCATCCAGATGAAGCTCGAGCTCGTCGGCATCGGCGCCGTGCTCAGCGTCGAGGACGACTACTGCACAGTGAAGGAAATCGTTCCCGGCGGCCCCGCCGACCTCAGCAAGCAGCTCAAGCCCGGCGACAAGATCCTCTCCGTCGCCCAGGTCGATGCCGAGCCGGTGGAAGTCATCGGCATGAAGCTCCGCCGGATCGTCGAGCGCATCCGCGGCAGCAAGGGCACGAAGGTGACCCTCACCGTCCAGCCCGCCGACGCCCCCGATCCGTCCGTCCGCAAGCTCATCACCATCACCCGCGACATCGTGAAGCTCAACGACGCCCGCGCCCACGCCGCCGTCTTCCAGGTGCCCGGCCCCGCCGGCCAGCCCGTCCCGCTCGGCGTCATCAGCCTGCCGTCTTTTTACGGTCCGGCCGACTCCGACAGCGCGAACAAGCCGAGCGCCACCAAGGACGTCGCCGAGCTCATCGCCCAGCTCAAGGGCGCCGGCATCCGCGGCCTGGTCCTCGACCTGCGCCACAACGGCGGCGGCTACCTCACCGAGGCGATCGACCTCGCCGGGCTCTTCATCAGCCAGGGCCCGGTCGTGCAGGTGAAAAATTCTCTCGGTGAAATCCAGGTCGACCGCGACACCAACCGCGGGATTGCCTACGACGGCCCGCTCGCCGTGCTGGTGGACCGCTTCAGCGCCTCGGCCTCGGAGATCGTCACCGGCGCGCTGCAAAACTACGGCCGCGCGATCGTCATCGGCGACAGCTCGACCCACGGCAAGGGCTCCGTGCAGAGCGTCTGGGAGATGAAAAACCTGGTGCCCCAGCTCGCCCGCTCGCCGGGCAAGACCGGCGCCGTGAAGCTCACCATCCAGAAATACTACCTGCCCAACGGCTCCTCCACCCAGCTCAAGGGCGTCGTGCCCGACATCGTTCTGCCGTCCATCGACGAGCTCCTGCCCATCGGGGAAGGCGCCCTGCCCCATGCCCTGGCCTGGGACGAGATCCCGACCAGCCAGTTTGAGGGCCGCGCCCTCGACGCCAAGATCGTCCAGCCCCTGCGGGCGGCCAGCGCCGCGCGCCAGGCCAAGCTCGAGGAGTTCCTCTACCTCCGGAAGAGCATCGACTGGTTCAAGATGCGCCAGGACCAGAAGCTCGTCTCGCTGAACCTCGAGGCCCGCCGCCAGCAGAAGGCGGCCGACGAGACGTTCCGCAAGGCGCTCGAGGCGGAAAAACTGGCGCTGGCCAAGCATGACTTCCCCTATCGCGAGTACCGCCTCGGCCCGCCCCCCGCCCCCCGGATCAAGGCGCCGAAAAAGGCCGAGGCCGCCACGCCCACCGACGGCGAGGACTACGAGAGCGAACTGAGCACCGATGCGGACGGGGCCTACGCCAAGGTGGATGTGTTCCTGCGCGAAAGCCTGCGCGTGGTGAACGACGCCATCGTCCTCGGGCAGGAAAAGCCCTTCACGGCCGACCCGCACGCCCCGCTGACCGCGCTGCTGGACCGCCAGGGCTAGCACCACCCAGCCCGGTGACGGCCGCGTCGGGCTTACTCCCGCCAGGCGAGGAAGAACCGGTCGCGGCCCGTCAGGTCGGGTAGCGATTCCGTGCGCAAAAACCCGGCCGGGACCGCCAGCGCCGCGAGCGCGGCATGCTGGGCAATCCCCGTCTCGAGCGCCAGCATCCCGCCCGGGGCGAGAAACCGGGCCGCGTCCGCCAGAATTTTCCTCAGGTCCGCCAGGCCGTCCTCCGCCGCAGTCAACGCCTGCATCGGCTCGTGCGCGCGGACTTCCGGCGCGGCCAGCGCCGTCTCCTCCGCCGACAGATACGGCGGATTGGCAACGATCAGGTCGAAGCACCCGCCCGGCGGCAGTCCGTCAAACCAGCTGGACTGCAGCAGGGTGAGCTGACCGGCCAGGCCGCAGGCCGCGGTGTTTTCCTGCGCGAGGGCCAGAGCCTCGGCGCTCAGGTCCACCGCGGTCACCCGCGCCGCCGGATAGTGCTTGGCCAGGGCCAGGGCAATGGCCCCGCTGCCCGTCCCGAGGTCCAGGATCGCCGCCGGGGGCGCCCCGAGGCGCCCGGTGACCAGTTCGAGCAGCCGCTCCGTCTCCGGCCGCGGAATCAGGGCGCGGCGGTCGACCTTCAGCTTGAGTCCGAAGAAATCGGTTTCCCCCAGGATGTACTGGACCGGCTCCCGCAGCCCGCGCCGCCGGACCAGCGTCCGGATGGACTCCAGCTCCGGGGCGGACAGCGGCCGCTCGAACTGGAGGTAGAGCTGCATGCGCTTGAGCGCGAGCGCGTGCCCCACCAGCAGCTCGGCATTCAGGCGCGGGGACTCGAGGCCCTTCGCGGCGAAGAATTCCGTGGTCTTCTTGATGACCTCCAGGACCGTGAGCATGTCAGTTGTCCTCGGCGCCGCTGCGCGGCGGGAGGTAGACCTGCCCGGTGAGCGCCGCGAGCTTCTGCTCGTAGTCGGCCTGCTGCAGCGCGGCGATGATCGACCCGATGGCGCCCTCCATCACCTGCGGCAGGTTGTAGAGGGTGAGGCCGATGCGGTGGTCGGTCAGCCGGTTTTGGGGGAAGTTGTAGGTGCGGATGCGCTCGCTGCGGTCGCCGGAGCCGATCTGGCTGCGGCGCTCCGCGGCGTACTTCGCGTGCTCCTCGTCCTCGCGACGCTGCAGCAGCCGGGAGCGCAGGACGGTCAGGGCCTTGGCCTTGTTCTTGAGCTGCGACCGCTCGTCGGCGCAGCTCACGATCAGCCCCGTGGGCCGGTGCAGGATCTGCACGGCGGAGTCCGTGGTGTTGACCCCCTGCCCGCCCGGGCCGCTGGCGCGGCAGACGGTGATCTCGAGGTCCTGCGGGTCGATCTGGACGTCAACCTCCTCGGCTTCCGGCAGCACGGCCACCGTGACCGTCGAGGTGTGGATGCGGCCGTTGGCCTCGGTCACCGGCACGCGCTGCACGCGGTGCACGCCGCTCTCGAATTTCAGCTGCCGGTAGACCTCCGACCCGGTGATGAGGAAGATGACCTCCTTGAAGCCGCCGCGCTCGCTCGCGCTGCTGCTCATCGGCTGGACCTTCCAGCCGCGCCCGTCGGCATACTTGGCGTAGAGGCGGTAGAGTTCCGCGGCGAAGAGGCTCGCCTCATCGCCGCCGGTGCCGGCGCGGATTTCCATGACGGTGTTGCGCGAGTCCGTCGGCTCCGGCGGAATCATCGCCAGCAGGACCGAGCGCCGGAGCTGCTCCTGGCGGCGCTGCAGGTCGGGCAGTTCGGCGCCGGCCAGTTCTTTGAGATCGGGGTCGCCGGCCGGGTCCTTGAGCAGCGCCGCGGCCTCGGCGACCTCGCGCTCCAGGCGGGCATGCTCGCGGTGCTCCGCCACCAGCTGCTGCAGCTTCTGCTGCTCGCGCGACACCTCCGCCGCCTTCCGCGGGTTGGCGTAGAACGAGGGCGCGGCCATCTGCGCGTCGAGTTCCTCGCGCCGGCGCTCAAACGGGAAAATGTCGGGCAGTTGATCCATGGAACGGTAAAGGGAGGGAGGGCGGACGGGATGATTTGCGAATTGCGTGGGCCGCGCGGAGCGGCTTCGCTCAGCGCAACATCGCCCGGCGGATCCGCCTAGCGGGGTTGCTCAGCCATGGCCACGACGCTCTTCACTCAAAACATCATCGCCTGTATCTGGGATTTCGACAAGACTCTTATCCCGGGCTACATGCAGACGCCCCTGTTCCGCCGCTACGGCGTCAACGAGGCCAATTTCTGGAACGAGACCAACAAGCTCTCCGAGCACTACCGCCAGCGCGGGTACAACCTGTCGCCCGAGATCAGCTATCTCAACCACCTGCTCACCTACACGCTGGCCGGGCCGCTCAAGGGCCTGAACAATAAAATCCTGCACGAATGCGGCGCCGAGATCGGGTTCTACCCGGGGCTGCCCGATTTTTTTGGCCGTGCCCAGGCGTTCGTCCGCGAGAAGCCCGAGTACCAGAAGCACGAGATCGCGCTGGAGCACTACATCGTCAGCACCGGGATCGCCGCCATGATCCGCGGCAGCGCCATTGCGCCGCACATCGACGGGGTCTGGGCCTGCGAGTTCATCGAGAACCCCCTCCAGCCCGGCTTCCTCAAGCAGAAGGAACTCTCCCTCAGCGCCGAGGCCGAGATCGCGCAGATCGGCCTCGTGATCGACAACACGACCAAGACCCGCGCCATCTTTGAGATCAACAAGGGCACGAACAAGAACCCGGCGATCGACGTCAATTCGACGCTGCGGGCGGAGGACCGCCGGATCCCCTTCCAGAACATGATCTACATCGCCGACGGTCCGAGCGATGTGCCGAGCTTTTCCGTCGTCAAGGGCGGCGGCGGCCGCGCCTACGCCGTCTATAATCCGGAGGATGCCGCCGAATTCGCCCAGAACGACCGCCTGCGCCAGTCCGGCCGCATCGATCACTACGGTCCCGCCGACTACACCCCCGGCAGCAACACGACCCAGTGGCTCCGGATGCACCTCCATCAGATGTGCGACCGCATCGTGGCGGATCGGGAAACCGCGGTGGCCCAGAAAGCCTCCCGTCCGCCGCGTCATCTCAACGCCCCGCCCGCCAGCGAGGCCGCCCAGACGCCCAAGCAGGACTCCTTTCTGGAGTAGGCCGGGCGCCCGGGCCGCGCCTAGGGATTGCTCGCGACCTGCGAGTGGCGCAGGTGCCCCGCAATGTTCTGCACCCGTTCGGCGTAGTCCCGCGTCGCTGGCCGGACCCGACCCCGCACCACGGTGGACAGTCCGCCGTTCCACGCCAGCGCGATGGTGTAGGGAGTCGGCTCGATCCCGGCCCGCCCCAACCCGGCCCGCAGCCATTCATAATGGCGGATGGCCACCTCGTCCGAAATGCGCCGGTCCGTCGCCTGTGCAAACGGCACCGTCGTGTGCATGCGCCAGGTCGCCGCGCGGAACTGGTAGGCCCCCAGTTCGCCATAACGCCCCGGCCGCTCCGTGTTGAGCGGGTTCTCGATCCAGTGGATCGCCTCTAACGTCTCCCAGCGCTCCGTCGCGCCAAGCGTTGCCGGCAACAGGCTGCCGAGCACGAGCACCGCTCCGGCAAGGAGCAGGGCGCGCCACGGCTGGTTGATATGAGTGGTGTTATTCACGCCCGCCCTGACCCAGCCCCTCTCCGCGGGTTCAGCCACGCCCAAAACTAATCCCGTCTTTTCGGCGGAACTCCAGGTGCCATGCAAAACGCACTACCGGCCCCAGATCCCTATCTAACTGGCCAACTGGCTGTTCCCCATGGCTCGTTTGCGGGCAGGCGGTCTTTGACCGGGTGTGCGCGTGGTACCGCAGCCCGGCCCGGCGAGCGGGAACACAGGCTGCCCGGTCGGTTTTCAGGGTTGCGTCGGAGGGGGTTTATTCGCGGAAACATCCTGCTCCGCACATGCTTCGCCTGCTCCTTCCGCCCAACCTGGCTGCCGCCGCCCCCCGCGACGCCATTGCCGTGAAGGTCGAACTCGATGCCGCCGCCGCTCCGCCCGCGGAGTTCCTGCCGGCGCTCGCCCTGCTCCAGCGGTGGTGCGGCGCCGCCGCCCTGCCGCCCTTCATCCTCCAACTCTCCCGCGCCCAACTGCGCGAACTGATTGCCGTCCTAACCCGGCAGCCGGTCTTTTTCCCGGCCAGCGCCCCGGCCGTCCCCCTGCTCTGGATCGGACCCACCCTCATGGGGGTCTCCGAGCATCTCCGGGAGGCGGCCCCACCGGCGGCCCCGGGGCCGCGCCCCGCGCCCACCGGCCCCCGGCCCGCGACCACCGGCCAGCGCTCCCGGCCGCGCGACGACGCCCCCACGCCGCTGCTGGTGGATGGCACGGAGCATTACCTCGCCATCACGCTGCCCTCGCGCGAACACCCCGCCTATGCCGCGGCGCTCGATTTGCTCAAGACCAGCGGTTTCAGCCTCGAACCCGTGAGCCGAAAATGGTGGCTCCGCGACCGGCACAAGACCCTGAATTTTCTCGCCGCCCACGGGACCCGCCTGCGCACCGGCCTCGACGCCCAGTTCACGCCCCACTTTGAGCGGCACACGGCCCATCTCCGTCCCGCCGAGATCGCCTGCAGCGCCACGGCGGACGGCGAGGGCTTCGAGGTGACCCTCGGGCTGCGCGCCGGCGCCGCCGACGAAGCCACGGTCCGCACCGCCGTCGCGGGCAACCGCAACTACATCGAGTCGGACGGTCAGGTCTTCCTGCTCGACGCCGCCCAGCTGACCCGGCTCGCCGAGGCCCAGCGCGCCCTCGCCGGCGAGCCCAACGCCACCCTCGCGGCCCGCCGCACCCAGCGGGTCAGCGGCGCGCGCACGGCCGAGGCGCAGGAAATCATCGAGGCCCTCTCGCCCGGCTTCCAGCCGCCCGATGCCTGGCGCGAGCGCAGCGCCGGCCTGCGCAACCTCTCGATCCTGACCCCGGCGCCCGCGGCCGCGGACCTCACCGCCCAGCTCCGGCCCTACCAGCGCATCGGCGCGGCGTGGCTCTGGCACCTGCACCGCCAGCAGCTGGGCGGCATCCTCGCCGACGAAATGGGCCTGGGGAAGACGCTGCAGGCCCTGGCCCTCCTCAGCGCCCTGCAGGCGCCCGGGGAACCGGCGGACGCCCCCCCGCCGGCCCCATCGGCCCCGGCGGCGACCTCCCTCGTCATCTGCCCCGCCTCCCTGGTGGAAAACTGGCGGCGCGAGGCCGCCCGGTTTGCCCCCGGCCTCCGCGTGTTCGTCCACCATGGCGCCCGCCGGCTTCCCGCCGCCGGGGACGCCGCCGCGTTCGACCTGGTCATCACGTCCTACGGCACCCTCGCCCGCGACCGCGACCTCTTCGCCCAGGTCGGCTTCACCCTCATCATCGCCGACGAGGCGCAGCACATCAAGAATCGCCGGTCGCAGAACGCCACGGCGCTCCGCTCCCTCCAGGCCGCGAGCCGCTTCCTGCTCACCGGCACGCCGCTGGAAAACTCGCTGGAGGATCTGCGCTCACTGTTCGAGTTCCTCCTGCCGGGCTACCTCGCGCCGATGCCGTCCGGCCTTCGCGGCGAGGAGCGCGCCTGGTTCGACCAGCGCCTCCGCGCCCAGGTCGCACCCTATATCCTCCGCCGCACCAAGCAGGCGGTCGCCCCCGAACTACCCCCCAAGCTCGAGCAGACCGTCTGGTGCGAGCTCACCCCCGCCCAGGCCGCGCTCTACCGCGACCTGCAGCAGGCGGGCGAGCGGGAGCTGCTCAGCCTCGCCGCCGGCGGCGCCAGCGAATCCCGCCTGCAGTTCGCCGCGCTCACCCAGCTCCTGCGCCTCCGCCAGGTCTGCTGCGATCCCCGGCTGGTGCCGACCGGGTCGGACCTCGCCCCGGTCCCGGCTGGCGGGGAACCGCCGCCCTACCCCGACTCCGCCAAGCTGGACGCCTTCCGCGAACTGCTCGCCGAGGCCATCGACGACGGTCACCGCGTCCTCGTTTTCTCCCAGTTCACCTCCCTGCTCGCGCTGTTGCGCGCGGAGCTCGAGGCCCAGGGCACCGCGCACTGCTACCTGGACGGCTCCATGACCCCGCGGGCCCGGCAGGCCGCCGTCGATCGCTTTCAGGACTCAGCCGAGGTGCCCGTGTTCCTGATCTCGCTCAAGGCCGGGGGCACCGGGCTCAACCTCACCGGCGCCGACACGGTCATTCATTTTGACCCCTGGTGGAATCCCGCCGCCGAGGCCCAGGCCACGGACCGCGCCCACCGCATCGGCCAGACCCGCCTGGTCACCAGCTACAAGCTCATCGCCGCGGGCACCGTGGAGGAGAAGGTTCTCGCCCTGCAGGACAGCAAGCGCGCCCTGCTCGCCGACGTGTTCGAGGCCAGCGATGCCGCCACCACCAAGCTCTCCCTGGCCGATCTGCGGACCCTGCTCCGGACCTAGCCCCGGCCCGACGGCGCCACCGGCCAGGCCCCCATTTTTCATCCCTGAGCCAGCCAAGACAATTAATGCGCAGCTTGCGGCAAAAAACAGGTCGGGTTCACGATTGAGCCTCGACTGCCCGTCCTAATACTGGATTTTCTCTTTTCTTTCACGTGACGACCCACCCCTACGCATTCCTCGCCCTCTTTCTGGGGGTGGCCTTGGCGTTTCCGATCGTGCTCCTGGGTGTTGCGCAGCTGTGGTTCTGGTTTTTCCAGCCGGCGAAGCCCAGCCCGATGAAAAATGACGTCTACGAGTGCGGCCTCCCGCCGGCCGGGGACTCCTGGATCCAGTTCAAGGCGCATTATTACCTGTATGCCATCCTCTTCCTGATTTTTGACGTGGAGGTGCTGTTCCTCCTTCCTTTCGCCGTCGCCTTTACCGGCCTGCCCACCGGCGCGCTGCTGGCCATGCTCGCCTTCATCCTGCTGCTCGCCGAGGGACTCGTCTGGGCCTGGCACCGCGGTCACCTGGAGTGGAAATGACATGAGCGACGCCGCCCTCCCGCCCGACTCCGCCGCCGCGCCCGCGGCCACCCCGGCCTCGGAACCTATCACCCCTGCTCAGCGCGACGACCTGCGACGTCAGGGCATCCTCCTGACCAGCATTGAGGAACTCTACAACTGGGGCCGTAGCCACTCGGTCTGGCCGCTGAACTTCGGCCTGGCCTGCTGCGCCATCGAGATGATCGCCGCCTCCATGGCCCGGTTCGACATCGCCCGGTTCGGCTCCGAGGTCTTCCGCCCGTCGCCCCGCCAGGCCGACCTCCTGATCGTCTCCGGCACCGTCACGAAAAAAATGGCCCCACAGGTCATCCGCCTGTGGAACCAGATGCCCGAGCCGAAATACTGCATCGCGATGGGCGCCTGCGCCATCTCCGGCGGGCCCTTCAAGCAGGGGTACAACGTGCTCAAGGGCATCGACCGCTTTATTCCGGTGGACATCTTCATCCCCGGCTGCCCGCCGCGGCCCGAGGCCCTCCTCCACGGTCTCGTGCAGCTTCAGGCGAAAATCCGCGGCCAGCCCCTCACCGGCCCCGACGCGCCGCGCCACTTGCGCTCCGACGTCGAATGCAACTGCCCGATCCCCGAGTTCGGCGCGCACGACCTCGTCCCCACCCAAAATCCCACCGTGTGGCAGCCGCCCCAGCCCATCGTCCGCCCGGACAAAGCCTGACCCACGCGCCATGGAGACCGTCGAACAAATCCGCGACCGCCTGCTCGCCCGCTTTCCCGGCGCCACCGTGGAGGTGCGCTCGAACCCGTCGCCGTCCGGCCAGCACTCCCTGCTGCTGGGAGCCGCGACCGCCCGGGAGATCGCCCAGTTCCTGCGCGACGACCCCGCCCTGCGGCTCGACCAGTGCTCGAACGTCACCGGCGTGGACTGGCCCGAGAAGGAGGTCGTGGAGACGACCAAGACCACGGTGCCCGATCCCGCCGGCGGTCCCGCCAAGGTGGTCGAGCAGAAGTCCCGCCGCCTCGAGCCCGGCTGCCTGGAGGTGGTCTACCACCTCTACTCGATCGCGCTCCGCCACGGCCCCCTCGTGCTGCGCCTGCGCACGGGCAACCGCACCGACCAGGTCACGCTCCCATCCCTCACCCCCGTCTGGCGCGCCTGCGAGTTCCAGGAGCGCGAGGTGTTTGATCTTTTCGGCGTCCGCTTCGAGGGCCACCCCGACCTGCGCCGCATCCTGATGTGGGACGGCTTCCAGGACCACCCGATGCGCCGGGACTACGTCGAGCCCGACGACTACGAATGGGAGCCCACCCCGCACGGCGCGGTGCTCGCCAAGGCCAAGCGGCATTATCCGGCGCCCGCGCCGGCAGCCAAGCCATGAGCGCCCCCGACTCCAGCTTCCTCGCCCCGCCGGCCGGCTCCCAAGTCCGGGCCGTGCACGACGAGTTCCACGGCGACCTCCTCGAGGTCTCGATGGGGCCGCACCACCCGTCCACCCACGGCGTGTTCCGCATGATCGTCACGCTCGACGGCGAGACCATCGTGAAGCTCAAGCCCGTCTTCGGCTACCTGCACCGGAACCACGAGAAGCTGGGCGAGAACACGAGCTACCTGGCGTCGATGCCCTACACCGACCGGCTCGACTACCTGAACTCGATGACGAACAACTGGGCGTACGCCCTCGCGGTCGAGCGGCTCGCCGGCCTCGCGGTCCCCGCCCGCGCGGAATACCTCCGCGTCATCCTCGCCGAGCTCACCCGCCTGCTCAACCACAGCTGCCTGGCCGGCTTCCTCCTGCAGGACTGCGGCTGCAGCGGCACCCCGCTGATGTACGCGTTCCGCGAGCGCGAAAAGATTCTCGACCTCTTCGAGTCGCTCAGCGGCTCCCGCATGATGTGCAACTTCCAGCGCTTCGGCGGCTGTCGCGTGGACCCGAGCGCCGACTGGCTGGCCGGGGTGCAGCAGCTGACGGACGGCTACGGCGCCTTCCTCGACGAGTTCGAGGCCCTGCTCACCGGCAACGAGATCTTCATGGCGCGCACCCAGGGGGTCGGCCGCCTCGCGGCGCCGCTGGCCATCAGCGCGGGCGTCACCGGCCCCGTGCTCCGCGCCTCCGGCGTGGCCCACGACCTGCGCAAGGTCGACGGTTACGGCGCCTACCCCCAGTTCGACTTCCGCGTGCCGCTCGGGGACCACGGCGACACCTACGACCGGTACATGGTCCGCATCCTCGAGATGCGCGAGTCCATCCAGATCCTCCGCCAGGCGCTGGCCCGGCTGCCGGACGGCCCGATCATGGACCCGAAGGCCAAGCTCCGCGGCTTCCGGCCCAAGGCGGGCGAGGCCTACGGCCGCATCGAGGGGCCCAAGGGCGAGATCGGCTTCTACCTCATCAGCGACGGCAGCCCCAACCCCTACCGCTACCGCGTGCGCCCGCCCTCCTTCATCAACCTGACCATCCTCGAGGACCTGTGCCTCGGCCACACCGTGGCCGACGCCGTGATCATCCTCGGGAGCGTCGACATTGTGCTCGGCGAGGTCGACCGCTGACCCGCCGCCCGCTTCACCCGCCCCCCCCCTTTCACCATGCTCGGCACCGGATTACTCCAAGGTCTCGCGGTCACCGCGAAAAACCTCGTGGGCAGCTTCCATGATCCGGCGCGGCTGCCGACCCTGGAATATCCGGAGGTGCAGCCGCAGCTGCCCGAGGCCTACCGCAACTTCCCTTTCCTCGTGTCGGAGAGCGCGGAGGACCCGATGGGCACGCTCCGCTGCGTGGCCTGCCAGATTTGCGAGAAGGAATGCCCGCCGCAGTGCATCTACATCGAGAAGAGCAAGGACAAGAAGCCCGATGCCGCCGGCAAGCAGCAGATCTTCCCGGCGGTCTTTGTCATCGACACCTCCGTGTGCATGAGCTGCCAGATCTGCGTCGAGGTCTGCCCGTTTGAGTCCATCAAGATGGACCAGGTCTTCGCGATCGCGACCACCGAGCGCTTCGGCTCGCTGCTGCTCACGCGGGAGCAGCTCGCCAAGCCCAACAGCTACTACCACCAGATCCACCCGACCGAGGCCGCCGAGGTGGACCGCCGGCTCGCCGCCGACCGGCAGGCGGCCGAGGACAAGGCCAAGGCCGCCGCCGCCGCCAAGTCCGCGGCGCCGACGCCCCCGGCCAAGCCGGCCACCGGAGGGCCCGCCGCATGACCCCCGCCGCCGTCCCGCCCGACCGCTGGCTCGAGTTGGCGCCGCTCCAGCTGCGCGACTGGGTCACGGGCTTCCTCCCGGCCTCCCTGCAGTGGCTGGCCACGGGGCTGATCACGATCGTCGCCATCCTCGCGGTGTTCGGCCTGCTCTTCGCCTACCTCACGCTGGCGGAACGCAAGATTCTCGGCCGCATCCAGAATCGCCCGGGCCCCAACCGCACCGGGTGGTTCGGCCTGCTCCAGCCCTTCGCCGACGGCGTCAAGGCCCTCACCAAGGAGGATGTCGTCCCGCGCCAGGCCGACCCGGTCCTGCACTACCTCGCGCCGGTCGTGCTCGTCGCCCTCTCGCTCCTCGGCTTTGCGGTGATCCCGTTTGGCCGCCACCTGGTGGCGGTCGAGCTCGACGCCGCCGTGCTCTACTTCTTCGCCGCCGGCGCCGCCACCGAGCTCGCCATCTTCATGGCCGGCTGGGCCAGCCGGAACAAGTACGCCCTGCTCGCGGCCATGCGCGCCCTCGCCCAGCTCATCAGCTACGAGCTGCCGCTCCTGCTCGCCTTCGTCCCGGTCGTCATGCTCGCCGGCACCCTCTCGACCACCGCCATCGTCGCCGCCCAGGGCGGCTGGACCCTCGGCGTGCTGCCGCACTGGTTCGTGCTCACCCCCTGGGGCTTCGCCGGGTTTGTCATCTTCATGATCGCGGCGCTCGCCGAGTCGAACCGCTCCCCCTTCGATCTGCCCGAGGCGGAAAGCGAGCTGATCGCCGGCCACCTGACGGAGTACTCCGGCTTCAAGTACGCGCTCTTTTTCATGGCGGAGTATTTCGGCATGTGCG
Source organism: uncultured Opitutia bacterium (assembly GCA_903830425.1). Classification (GTDB taxonomy): domain Bacteria; phylum Verrucomicrobiota; class Verrucomicrobiia; order Opitutales; family Opitutaceae; genus Opi-474. The sequence goes on along the minus strand of CAIKTR010000088.1, from coordinate 1,315 downwards.
CGCTCTGCGGCATGGCCGTCACCCTCTTCCTCGGCGGCTGGCAGGCCCCGTGCGCGGCGCTGGAGTGCATCCCGTCCTACGCCTGGTTCGGCGCCAAGCTGCTGACGCTGCTGCTCGGGTTCATCTGGATCCGCGCCACCCTGCCGCGCCTGCGCATGGACCAGCTGACCCGGCTGGCGTGGAAATTCCTCGTGCCGCTCGCCCTGATCAACCTCGGCACCGCCGCCTTCTGGTCGCTCACCGCGGGCTGGACCGGCGGCCTGCAGCTCGTCCGCTGGGCTGTGGCCCTCGCCCTCGTGGCCGGACCCTTCGTGCTCCTCGGCCGCCGCCTCTCGCGCGGGGTCGCCCCGCGCGTCTACCGCTACGCCTCCTCATGATCCTCGCGCTCCTGCTCATCACCCTCCTCATCCTCGCCAGCGCGGCGGTGGCCATGGTGCTGCGCAACCTCATCCACAGCGCCCTGCTGCTGGTGCTCAGCTGGTGCGGCATCGCCGCGTTCTACCTCTGGGCCGGCGCGGAGTTCGTCGCCTTCGCCCAGATCCTGGTCTACGTCGGCGCCATCTCGATGGTGGTGCTCTTCGCCGTGCTGCTCACGCGGCCGGCCCGCGACGCCGAGCTCAGCGTGCCCGCCGTCACCGTCCTCCGCGTCGCCGCCGGCCTGATGGCGGCCGGCATGGTCGCCTCGATCCTCGGCCTGGCCGTGCTCACCACCCGCTTCAGCGGTGCCGCCACCCGGGCGCCGCAGCTCACCGTCAAGGACCTCGGGGCGCTGCTGGCGGGCCCCCACGCCGCGGCGCTGCTGGTGACCGGGGTCATCCTCACGGTCGCGCTCCTCGGCGCCGTCCTGATCGCGGCGCCCGCGCCGGCCCCGCGCCCGGAGGACCACTCATGACTCCGCTGACCCTCTGCCTGCTGCTCTCCTGCGGCCTGTTCAGCGTGGGCCTCGCGGCCGCGCTGACCCGGGGCAATGCCATCCTCGTCCTCCTCGGGGTCGAGCTGATGCTGAACGCGGCGAACCTCAACTTCATCGCCTTCTGGCGCTTCAGCGGCGGGCCGGCCTCCACCGGGGTCGTGTTCGTGCTGTTCTCTCTCGCCGTCGCGGCCGCCGAGGCGGCGGTGGGCCTGGCGCTGGTCATCGCGGTTTACCGGCACCAGCAATCCATCCGGCTCCAGGATGCCGTGCGGCTGAAAGGCTGATCCCATGACGCTTCCCGTTCACTACCTCTGGCTCATCCCCGCGCTGCCGCTGCTGGCCGCCGCCGTCGGCGCCCTGGCGCCGCGCCGCGGCCGGGCCCTGGCTGCCGGCGCCGCGATC
>CAIKTR010000087.1 GCA_903830425.1 uncultured Opitutia bacterium | reverse complement strand
GCGGCTCCGGCTACTACCGCGAGACGAAGACGGCCCTCATCGACTTGGTCTTCAAGTACGACCTCTCCTGGCTCAAGAGCAAGGTGCTCGTGGGTGCGCAGAAGTCCGACTGGCGCCAGCTCTACCTCGGCAAGGCCGGCGGGAGCGACGTCAACCTGGCGTTCCTGCCCGGCGCGACCAACACGGTCGCCAATCCGGACTACGCCGGCACGAACAAGGGCAAGTACGACTTCGGCGGCGTCCCCGTCAACCAGGTCATCCGCGACCGCGCCGGCGCCATCAAGCCGGTCCGCCAGATCTACTCGAACTGGGATCCCGGAGCGGAAATCTCGCCCGACATCAGCGTCTACTGGCAGGACGACCGCAATGCGCTGGACGGCTACCGCCCGACGCTCTCGAGCATGTACGCCAACTATCAGGGCACGCTGCTGAACGACCGGCTGACGCTGCTGGCGGGCTACCGCGAGGAGAAGCGGTATGAGCGCTGGCAGGACCAGTCGAACAACTTCCCCTGGTACATCTACCCGAACGACATGCCGCAGAACCCCTCCGCCTACCCGGAGGACGTGTACGGCAACTCGAAGGCCTACCAGCAGACCATCCCGCTCGACCAGAAGGGCCGCTCGGCCATGGCCGGCGCGTCGTACGCGGTCACGAAGTCGATCAACGTCTACACCTCGTGGTCGAAGACCTTCAAGTTCAACTCCGGCAACGTCGGCGGCTTCTTCCCGGGGCCGGGCGTCAGCGACGAACTGGGCGTCTACCAGAGCGCGCTGAACTACGGCGAGGGCACCCACCCGGGCTCCTACACCTACCTCGGCACGCTGATCACCTCCGTCGCCCAGGCGAAGGCCGTGATGGTGGCCCGCGGCGCCTACGACAACATCAAGAACGAGACCGGCAAGAACATCGAAATCGGCGCCAAGATCTCGACCGCGGACAACAAGATCGTGGGCACGCTCTCGATCTTCAAGGGCGAGCGCTCGAACCAGAAGCTCGATGACGGCCCGCGCCAGACCAACCTCCAGGAGCCCTACAACAGCAGCACGACGCTGTTCGCCCCCGGCAGCTACGGGTATAACACCCGCAACTTCCGCTGGCGCTCCACCGACCTGACCAACGAGGTCAGCGGGGCCGAGGCCGAGGTCATCTGGACCCCGATCCGCAACTTCCAGGCCGTGATCAACGGCTCGGTGCTGCCGACCGCCCACACCGTGATCGACCTGACGCACCCGAAGCCGGGCTCCGACCGCTACAATGCGCTGACCGCGACCGGCAAGCGCGACCAGGACATCTATTACAACGCCCGGTTGGAGAACGTGCCGGAATACCGGTTCAACTTCTTCGGCAAGTACACGCTCACCGACGGCGCGGCGCGCGGCGCGGCCTTCGGCCTGGGCATGCGCTACTCCTCGAAGGTGGTGGTGTCCCGCGGCGTGGACTGGAATCCGCTCGCGGGCGGCTACCAGGCGGGCGACTACGTCGTGTTCGATGTGACGGTCAGCTACCCGTGGGAAGTCTTCGGCTACAAGCTGCAGAGCTCCCTCGGCATCTACAACGCCACCGACAAGGACTACAACGAAGGCGGCAGCTTCGTGTACTCGCCCAAGCGGAACTGGCTGTTCACGAACACCGTCCGGTTCTAAGTCTCAGCTCAGACGGTTAGTCTGATTAGCTTTCAGGGCGGGGTCCTCGCGGGCCCCGCCCTTTTTCGTGGCCGCGGAGGGGCGCCGTTCACGGGTTGCACCGGCGCGCGCCAGCCCTTCTGCTGGGTCCCGATGCAACCCACGCTCCTCGTCCTCGCCGCCGGCATGGGCTCGCGCTACGGCGGACTCAAGCAGCTCGACCCGGTCGGCCCCTCCGGCGAGACCGTGCTCGACTACGCGGTGTTCGACGCGCGGCGGGCGGGCTTCGGGCGCGTGGTGTTTGTCATCCGCCGCGACTTCGAGGAGGTCTTCCGCGCGCAGATCGGCGCGAAATACGCGGGGCGCATCGCGGTGGACTACGTGTTCCAGGCGCTCGACGCGCTGCCCGCGGGCCATCCGGTGCCCGCCGGCCGCGAGAAGCCGTGGGGCACGGGGCACGCGGTGTGGTGCGCGCGGGAGGCGGTGCGCGAGCCGTTCGCGGTGATCAACGCCGACGACTTCTACGGCGCGGACTCGTTCGCGCAGCTGGCCAGCTTCCTCGCCGCGCCGGCCGCGCCGGCCGGCCCGGCGCCGTTTGCGATGGTCGGCTTCCGGCTCGCGAACACGCTGTCCGAGCACGGCGCGGTGGCGCGCGGCATCTGCCGGGCGGGGGCCGACGGACTGCTGGAGTCGATCACGGAGCACACGGGCATCCTGGCCGCCAACGTGGGGCCCGGGCGCGCCTACTCCGGGCAGGAGATCGCCTCGCTGAACTGCTGGGGCTTCACGCCGGCGCTCTTTGCGGGACTCGACCGGCAGCTGGGCGCGTTTCTCGCGGAGCGCGGCGGCGAGGCCAAGGCGGAGTTCTACCTGCCGACGGCGGTGTCCGGGATGATCGCCGGCCGGGAGGCGACGGTGCGCGTCCGGCCGACGGAGAGCACGTGGTTCGGCGTGACCTACCGCGAGGACAAGCCGCGCGTGGTGGCGGCGATCGCGGAGCTGGTGCGCGCGGGCCAGTACCCCGCCAAGCTGTTTTGAGCGCGGAGGGCACCGATGGCACGCGGGAGCAAACCCCTGGCCCGCCGCGCGCCCCGCGGCAAGGCTGACCCCATGAACCCCTGGCCCGTCCTCAACTCCTACACCGGCGAGAAGCTCGCGCGCGTGGCGCTGCCGGTGGGCGGCATCGGCACGGGCACGGTGTCGCTCTGCGGCTGGGGCGCGTGGCGGCACTGGGAAGTAGTGAACCGACCCGCGAAAGGTTTCACGCCCGCAGGTCAGGGCCGGTCGTCGCCGTTTTTCGCCCTGCGCACGCAACGGCGCGGTGAGCCGGCGGTCACGCGCCTGCTCGAAGGCCCGTTGCCAGTCGGCGAGTGGGAAGGCGAGGAAGGTTCGCCGTCGCCCAACGCCGGGTTGCCGCGTTTCCGGCACTGCACTTTTCATGCGGCTTACCCGCTCGCGCAGGTCGAATTGTCGGACGGCGCGGTGCCGCTGCCTGCGACGCTGCAAGTTTTCAACCCGCTCGTGCCCGGCGACAGCGACCGCAGCGGGTTG
>CAIKTR010000086.1 GCA_903830425.1 uncultured Opitutia bacterium | reverse complement strand
GGATGCCCCAACCCTACCGTTCCAGCCGCGGCACGCTCCGAAACCAAGGAGTCCAATGAATACCTGGCTCAAATCCGCGCTGTACGGCGCGCTCATCGTGTTCGGTGCGCTGGCACTCGTGGTCGGCCTCGCCATCGCCGGCTGCCAGCAGGCGGTCTATCCCCTCGCCCGCGCGTTCGGCTCGCCGCCCGAGTCTGAACTGGTCCGCTGCCGCACCGCCTTCCAGCAGTTGCAAAGCCGGCTGGCCACCAGCCGCGTGCGGGTCGAGCCCGTGTATTGCGCCGACCACAGCCAGACCAACCGGCTCTGGCGCGACGACCTCGCCCAGCTCCTCGTCCGGGAGGCCGGCACCCGCACCCAGGCCCGGTTCGTCATCTCCCCCATGCGGCCCGACGTCGGCCCCACCGTTTTCGGCCACAACCAGCTGCGCTACCTGTGGGAACGCGCGACAGCGTACAGCCACTGGCTCCAGGAGGCGCCCCCGGGCGCCGACTACGTCTGGTGCGTGGAGATCTTCGGCGCCAAGGGCACCGTCGGCGCGATTCAAATCTATATCTTCGACGCCAAGGGACAGGTCGCCTACCGCCGGCTCTTCAACTCCCACCAATTCGGGACCAACCTGTCCATGGAAAGCGAGGAGCCCATCCGGCTGGTGGTGAAAACCCTTTTTGAGGACCTGCTCCGCGACCCCAAGGCCGTTTTCCCGCCCTACGGCGTCGGCTGAGCGGCGGGCCACGCCGCCCCCCTGGGCCCGGCGGTGCTCAGGCCCGGGCCCCGTCAGGTTCAGCTGGCCTCAGGAGGCATTCGGAAATTTAATCTGGACGGAAAACCCGGCGGGCCCCCGGGAGAGACTGACCTCGCCCTTGATTTCCTTCAGCCGCTGGCGCATGCGGAAAAGTCCGCGGCCCCGCTGCATGGCGACCTCCGGGTCCACCCCCGGACCGGAATCGGTCACGACCAGCTTCACCATCGAGCGGCCCACGCTCAGGCCAACGCGGATGTCATCGGAGCGCGCATGGTTGACCGCATTGCGCAGCATTTCCCGGATGCACATCGTCAGGACATGCCGGGCATGCGGCGGCACCAGCGCGGTCTGGTGATCCGGGCCGATCTCCACCGTCACCGTATGCCTGATCTGGGTGACGCCGAGGTAGCGCCGGGTGAATTTTTCAATGCTTTCGCCCAGGTAGCCCCAAGTCTCCTGCGAGGGGGAAAGCGCCCAGATCAGCTGGTTCAGCGATTCGGCGCCCTCGATGAGACGTCCGCGGATCACGGTGAGCATGGCCGTCGCATCGCGGCCGGGGATCAGGGTCACGCTCTCGGCGAGGAGCTGCATCTCGCTCAGCCGGTTGCCGAGGTCGTCGTGGAGATCGCGCGCGATGCGGATGCGGTCCCGATTGACCATCGCCTGGCTCCATTGGCGGATGGCCAGCAGGATCGCAATGATGGTCACCAAGATCAGGGGCAGCACATACATCTGGATCTCAGCCCAGCGCAGCTTGTGCTCCACGATTTCCGGCACCAGCCACTTCCGGTACAGCTCGTCGATCGTGCCGTCGTTGTGCAGCGAGAGCAGCGCGTCGTTCAGCTGCATCATCGTGACCGTGTCTTGCTTGTGCAGGGCAAAGCGGAATTCGCTGATCAGGTCCTTGAAAAAAACATGGTCCAGCTTTGCCAAGAGCTCGCTGTCCTGGGTGCGCAGCCAGGTGCCCCACCCGATGGTGACATCACTCGCGCCGCTGGCCGTCGCCTGGAGCGCCGATTCCACATTGGGGTAATCCTGGAGCGTTCCGCCCCAGGCGTCCTTCTCCATTCCGAACAAGTGGGCCGTGCTGCCATGGACCACCGCGATTTTTTTCCCGGCCAGCTGCGCGGTGGTCGTGATCTGGGCCTGTCCCCGGCGGGTGTAGCTGGTGTAGCGCGAGGTGAAGTAGGGCAGCGAGACGGAAAACTGGTCGCGCTGGCTGTCCAGGCTGATCGTGTCCGTCAGGATATCCAGCTGGCCCTCCTTGAAGCTGGGCCATTGCTGGTACCAGCCCCCGCGGTGCATGGTGAACCTCAGGCCGGAGTGCTGCTCCACCGCATGGAGGATCTCCGGCGTGAAGCCGCTCAGCACCCCCGCCGGGTCCACGAAGGCCAGAGGCGCCAGTTCGGCGCCGACCCCGACCTGCAGGGTCCGCGGCGACCCGGGCTCGGGGTTGCTGGGGTCGGCGGTTGCCGCCCAGCCGCCCAGCGGCAAGACGACCAAGGACATCAGGAGAACCCGTCGAAAGGAGAGGTGTGTTGCTGCCATCGAGTGGGAAATTGCAAAGTGCCCGCCAACTTTAGCGACCAAATTTTGACGCCGAACTTACCCTCATGTGACGGGATAATCATTGGCCTCAGCCGAGGCACCGCCGACCTGAATCAGGCCACGCTCCGCGGCGGAAAACCCCCAGCCACCAGCGGTCCGTACCGCGCATCCGCTAGTGCTTGGCGACCCCGAGCATCGCCAGCACGGCCTGAGTTTGGCTGCTGACTTTCAGCTTGGTGAAGATTGAGCGCAGGTAGCTTCGTCCGGTGGAGTAGGTGACGCCGATATCGCCGGAGGCCTGCTTGAGGCTCGAGCCTTCGGTGAGGCTGCGCAGCAGTCGGTTTTCCTGCGCTGTCAGCTTGGGCAGCATCGGTTTGCTCAGCATCCGCCGCTTGAACACCTGCAGGACAGTGACGGCCACCGAACCCGAGAGCACCGCCTCGCCCGCATAGGTCTTGCGGATGGCCGCCGCTGTCTCGGCCAGACCGGATCGCTTGAGCAGAAACCCGTCGGCCCCGAGATCGATGGCCTGCGAGATGGAGCGCTCGTCATCGAACACCGTCAGCATCAGGATCCGCACCTTGGGCAGCGTGAGCTTGAGCTCGGGGAGAAGTTCGAGCCCGGAACCGTCCGGCAGGTTCAAATCGAGCAGGACCAGATCGGGGGCAAACTGGTGACAGCCGCTGCGGGCGTCTGCGAGGGTGGAAAAGCGATGCACGCAGCGCATGTCCGGCTGCTGGTCGATGTAGTTGCCCAGCGTCGCGGCGAACAAATCCGAGTCCTCGATCATCATGATCCCAATTTTCGCGGCGGCAGGCATGGCGGCGTAGAGGTAGCGGGGTTCGGCGAGTGGTGGCGATCAAGAAAAGCCGGGCCGACCTAGTCGCGCCAGATGGCTAACCTCAAGATCCCTAGGCATCACAGCCGCAGAGCAACGGCCCCGCCTTGACCATGTATCGTCACCACAATTGGGGGGATTGCCTGCTCCGCGCCTCTTGGATATAAACCAGCGGTCACCTGCTCGACTCATGTGCGGTTGGGACAGGATCGCGGTCTGGGCTGCTTGGGACCCGGACCCCGCCTCCTCCCCGGCCCCGCGTGCGCCCCAGGCAACGCCTCATCTCCTGCCCACCGCACCCACCCCTCACCCATGCTGACGCAGGAAAGCCCACCCGCACTCCGGCCGGCCAAGATCAAAGTCGCCTTGATTGAGGACTCGGGCTCGTACGCCCACAGCCTGCGATCCCTGATCAGCACGTTCCCGGACCTGTGCGACCTCTGCCATTTTTCCAGCATTGGCAGTGCCCGGCAGTGGGTGCGCGCCCTGGAACCGGACGTCGTGCTGCTGGACATCCTGTTGCCGGATGGCTCCGGGATCAATTTTCTGCCCGAGCTCAAGGCCCTGCTGCCGCATGCCAGCCTGGTGGTCCTGACGACCTTTGAGGACGAAGACCTGAAGGCCGAGGCCGCGCGGTACGGCGCCACCTACTTCCTGTCCAAGCGCGACGGCAGCGACCGGATCATCGACAGCATCCGGCTGTGCCAGAATGCGGGCAGCAATTCGATGGCCGCCGTCGTCACCGACGTGCTGGAGCAGTTCCGGGTGCGCTCGTTCCGACAGCCGCTGCTGCCCCGCTTGACGAGGGCGGAGAAGGCCCTGCTGCTGGGGTTGAAGGACGGGCTGGTGCTGAAGGACTTTGACCCGGTGAATTGCCAGACGGAAACGGAGGCGCGCCGGCTGTTGCAATCGGCCTTTGGCAAGCTGGCCGTGCGCAAGCAGTCCAGCGCCTTGCTCGCGCTGTTCGGGTTTCGCACGACTCCCAGTTATCTGCCCCAAACTTGGGAACCGCCCGATGGGGCCAAGGGCTAGCGGCTAGCGCCTCCGGTCCGCGGGATAGCCGCGGCGGCACCACACGCCGTTTGCCCTTGTCGCACGATGCATCCGTCGCTACGCGTGCTGCACCAAAATGCGGTGGTAGCTCAGCTGGATAGAGCAGCGGTTTTCTAAACCGCCGGTCGGGTGTTCGAGTCACCTCCACCGCGCCATCCTTTGCTCACGGAGCACGGGCGGCCGGGACTCCTGCGCCGCTCCCGGCTTGCGCTTCCCCGCCGAAGCTGGCCAATCGTGGGCGGGCCATGACCACTCCCCTCCGTCTCTGCCTCCTGCTGGTCCTGCTCACGGTCACCGCCTACTACGCCGTGCTGCACGCCCGGGTGCTCCGGATCGGCCACCCCATCACCCAGGACGAGCCGGGCTGGATCGAGCTCACCGCCGCCGGCAACCCCTACACCCCCGCCGGCGTGTTGGCCGGCGCCAATGTCTACGGTCCCGCCTACCCCCTGTGGGCCCGCCCGTTCACCGCCGCATTCGCCAACCCCTACCTCGCCCACCGCTGGGCCAGCAGCGTCGCACTGGCCGGACTGCTCGGGCTCCTCGCCTGGTCTCTCCGGCGCGAGGGCTGCGGTGGCATCGAGACCGCCGCCGGCCTGGCCCTCGTCTACGTCCTCAACGTCAGCAGCCACTCGCTGTCCGCCAGCGCCGACCTGCTGGGCGCCGCCCTCTACGTGGCCACGCTGGCCGTCAGCCGGCGCGGCACCTGGCCGGCCCTCCTCGCCGGCCTCGCCCTGGCGCTCATGGCCGCCCTCACCAAGCCCTATTTCGCACTCGGCTGGGTCATCGTCGCCTCCCATCAGCTGCTGTTCGCCGCCCCGCGCCGGGCCCTCGCCTACCTCGGCGTTTCCGGCCTCGTCGGGCTGCTCATGGCCGGCGGGCTGCAGGCGGTGGCGCCGTATTATTTCCTGTCCACGCTGGTCGTCCATGGCACCGCCACGCTCCGCAGCGTCACGGTCCTCCTCAACCAGGGCGCGGAGTTCGCGCTGCTGACCGGCGGCGTCCTGATCCTGGCCCTGCTGCAGCGGCCGGGGCGGCGCCGCGTCAGCTTTTCCCTCCACCGGCCCCTGCTGGACCCGGCCGTTGATCTCTGGCCCTGGGCCACGCTGCTGGCGGCCGCCGCGCTCCTGGGGTCGCTCGGCTGGCACCCCGGCAACTACCTGGCCTACTATTACCACCTGCTGCTCGTGCCGCTCGTCATCGTCGCCCTCGCGCGGCTCCGCGACTGGCCCCGCGCCGGCCGGGCGCTGCTGGTCGCCAACCTCCTCGTGCTCGGGCGCCTCCTGCCGCCCCAGCCGGGCGCCGATGGCTGGTCCGGCTTGGAGGCCAGCGTCGTCGCCGTCCGCGGACCCATCCTCGCCGAGCCCCTGCTCGAGCCGTTCGCCCGGAGCCGTCCCCGGTTCGAACTGCTCACCCACGGGCAGACCGCCAGCGTGCGGCAGGCGCTGGACCCGCTCGGGCCGGCCGCATATGCCGGGCTCCGGCGCGATCTCGGCCGGGCCGCCGACCGGACCGCCGCCCGGATCCTCGCCGGCGAGTTCGCCGCCATCTACATTTCCTACCAGGAGATCGGAGGCCACACCGTGTGGAGCTACGACCAGCACCAGGTCCTGCCGTCGCTCTTCGCCCGCTACCAGCTCGCGGGCGAAACCCTGGTCTATCCCTACGCCGCTCCCTACTGGGACCGGATGCGCCACGGCGAATTCGCCTACCATGTCACCCAGTGGGTGCCGAAGGTTGTGCCGCCCGCCGGACGGTGAGCGGCCGGCGCGCCGGTTTAGGCGCCGCCGGGCCTGGGCGTGATTTTCTTCAGTTCGGCCCGCCACAGGTCGGCCTCGCCGGGCAGGCCGTGGACCCGCAGCTGCGCCTCGATGACGGCCGCCGCGGGTTCCTCGACCCGGTGCCGCGGATCACCCGGCAGCTCCGGCCGCACCGCGCGGGCCAGCGCCCAGCAGCCCCACGCCCGCCAGCGGCGCGGCTCGCTCCGCGGCCCGCTCATCCGGCCGGCATAGTGCTGGAAATGGACCCGGGGATTGCCGAGGAACACCGCCGGCGGCGTCTGCGCCAAGATCCACGCCATCGCCGCATACGGCAGCGGCCAGTCGCGCAGCACCGGCTCGTCCCCGCGCAGGTCGGCGCCCAGGGCGCGGTCGAGGCAGAGCAGCGCCCGGGCCGCCTGGCCCCGGGACCAGAGCGCGTGACCGTACTCCAGGCAGGCAAAATAAAACTCGGCCCCGCGCGCCGCGTCGCGGAACCGGTGCAGGACGCGCCAGTCCAGCCCCGCCCGGGGCGCGGGCAGATGCGGACAGGGCGGCAGCCCGGTGGGCGGTGAACGGTCGGCGGTCGGCAAGCGAACGTGGAAGGTGGACCGCGGCGGGCCGCTGGCAACCCTCCGCTGGACCCGGCCGCCACTCTTCGCTTGGCGACCGCGCGAGTTTCGTGGACAACAGCCCCACTGCACCCGCCCGCTCCAGTTCCGGCCCCCTCCCCCGACCAGACCGTGCATGGCATCACCGGCTGGCGCCGGCTCCTGCTCTGGCCGCTGGCGCTGCTGCTGCGGGCCTGGGGATGGTCGCTGCGGTTCGAGACCTCGCCGGAGGACCTGCGCAACTACACCAAGCGCGACGGCCCCGTCGCCCTCATCCTCTGGCACAACCGGCTCTTCCTCGCCGCGGAGATCCTCCGGCGCTACCGGCAGGGCCGGCCCGCCTATGCCCTCGTCAGCGCCAGCCGCGACGGCGCCTGGCTGACCGCCTTTTTCTCGCTCGTCGGCATGCGCACCGCCCGGGGCTCCAGCAGCCGGCTGGGACGCGAGGCCGCCAGCGCCCTCGTCGAGGTGCAGCGCGCAGGCCACGACATCGGCATCACGCCGGACGGCCCGCGCGGGCCCTGCTACGAGGTCAAGGCCGGCGCCGTGATCGTCCCGCGGCGGACCGGCGCGCCCCTGCTGCTGATCGGCGGGGAGTTCGGCCGCGCCTGGCGCCTGCGGAGCTGGGACCGTTTTTACCTGCCCCTGCCCTTTTCCCGCGTGCGGATGCGCTGCGAGCTGGTCGAACCCGCCCAGCTCGCCGACCGCGAGGCGGGCGTCGCCCTGATTCAGGCGCGGCTGCGCGCGATCAATCCGGATTGATTTTCCCGCGGGCGGAACGTCGGGCGACAGGCGCGGAGGGGCGCCCCGGCCGGCGGCGCTCCCCTGGGAGCACAACGGTGCAGCGGGCCGGATGCCGGCCCTGTTTCACCTACTCCTGACTATGGACCCCGACGGTGCGCGGACCGCGCCGTCAGAACACCGGCGTGAACACCACGCTGGTCCCGGGCTGGGCTGTGTAGTCGACGCCGGCGCTCCAGATCTCGTCGTTGACGAGAAACTTGAACACCACCGGGAGGGCGGACTCCGCGAGCACGAGGGTCCAGCGGTCGTCGGCGACACAGTCCATGGCGACCCCGCGGTCCCAGCTGAGGCCGGGACCTTCGCCCCGGAGGTAAAGCGCGTTGCCAAAGCCGATGTCGAGCTGGGCGGAGATGGTGGTGACGATGGCCTTGGGCGCGGTCTTCTTGACCACAGGTGCGGGCGGGGCCTTGCGGGCCGCCGGCTTGGATTTCTTAGCCGGGGCGGGCTTTTTCGTGAGTTTGGATGTTTTTTTCATGCGGTGCTTGATGGAAGCTAAGTTCGTTTCAACGCAGAGAAAAGCAACTACGAGGCCAAATTGAGCCATATGTCAGAATTTGCCGGGCCGTAACCTCGCCGGCACGGGGGCGGCCGGTCGGACGAGCGGGCGGTCCGTTGCCGCCAAAAAGAGGATCGCGCGCCCTCGCCGCCCGCGGTAGGGATCGCCTTGGTTCTCCTCCCTGCCTCGATCAACTGTCCGCGGTTTTTGCGCATGAACCTCTCCCTCCCCTCCCTCCTGAAGCCCGCGCGTTCGCTGGCCCAAATCGCCTTCGCCCTGGCATTGCTCGCCGGCTGGGCCAGCGGCCAGGACGCCGCCTTCCAGGGCAAATGGAAGCTGATCAAGGCCGAGAGCTCGGACCTCGACTACTTCCAGCAGGCCACGCTGGACTTCGCCCTGCGTCCGGGCGAGGTCACGATCGCCACCTGGCGCGGCCCCCGGCGGCCCTTTGCCGAAAAAATGACCGTGAAGACCGACGGCCAGCCACAGCAGGTCGCCATCACCGACGGGGCCTTCGCGGATGCCCTGTTCCTCGCCGTGAAGCTGCCCGTCGGCGGCCACAGGGAGGTCACCGCCCAGTGGACCGCGAGCCAGGCGCTGAAACTGACCGAGCGTTTCCCCGCCGCCACCTCCCAGGGCTCCACGGACCTGTGCGTCACGCGCGTCTTCGAGCTCTCCGCCCACCGCGACCTCCTCACCTGCCGCCTCACCCGCAGCACCCGCACCACCGGCCCGGAGCTCACCTACGTCTACAAGCGGGACGAGGCGAACAACGCGTATGTCATGCAGCTCGCCGACGACTGGGACATTCAATCCCGGCTGCCCGAGCAGGCCTGCCTCATTTCCCTGCAGGGCGTCGTCAACCGGCAGGCCCCGCTCCTCTACTTCACCTTCGGGCCGAACTATCCCTTCAACTACACGGAGGAACTGTACCGCTACCTGGAGAAGAGCCGGCATTTCTCCTTCCGCCGCCTCGCCTCGCTGGAGGAGGCCCTGGTGGCCTTCCAGGGCCAGATCAAGGGCTACATCGTCTGGGACAAAAACGTCCGCACCTCGCTGATCGTGGCCTACACGCTGGCGGGCCTGGAACAGGGGATCGTGATCACCGAGGACCTGATCCCCCTCGCCCGCAAATACGGGCTGCGGGAGATCGACGACTTCCGGCAGCGCTTCACCGGCCAGTCGGACTACCAGATCTATGCCTGGGCCAAGGAACACTACTGGAGCCGGTGCTCGCGAGAGGTCATCACCTGGCTCGGCGGATCCCACGGGTCGGTGCTCATGCCCGCCGCGGCCGACTACGGCATGGTGAAGCAGACGTTCTTTTCGGACCTGTCCGCCCGGGCGAGCGACGCCCAGGAATATGGGCTGACCACGAGCCTCCTGCAGGAAATGAAGCCGCTCGGCCAAGTCTGGGGCTGGCATTCCTACAAGAAGGACACGGAGGAGGAGATGATCACCCTGACCTCCTCCTACGCCCTGACGTCGGACGGCCTGAACACGATGCCCAACACCAGCTTCCTCCTGCAGGTCCCGGCCACGCCCGGCTTCCAGTTCAAGAACCGGCACACCGTGGTCCCCGGGAAGAGCTACCCGGCGGAGCCCAAGGTCTACCTGGCGCTCGTGCAGACCGACGGCCTCGGCATCGGCGCCTGGGTGCGCCCGGGCCGGGGGTCCCTGCCCTACGCGTGGGAGGTCTCGATGAAGTTCCTGCACCTCTCGCCCGCGATGCTGGAGTTCTACTACGACCAGGCGACCCCGAACGACTACTTCGTCGCGGCCCTCTCCGGCTCGTCCTACATGTACCCGCGGGCGTTCCCCAAGAAATGGCTGCCGCAGGAAATCGCGCTGGCCCGGGGCCTGATGACCCAGCTGGACCTGCGGGTGTTTGAAATCATGGACTATGCCGGGGACCGGACCGAGGCCGGGGACAACAGCCTGCCGCGCGAGATCGTGGACGAGTATTTCCGGGGCATGCCGGACGCCCTCGGCTTCCTCAACGGGTATTATGCGGCCCACACCTATGCCGTCCGGGGCCAGCGGCCCCTCGTCTCCTACGACTACTACCTCTCCGCCACCAAGCCCGAGGAGTCGGCGGCGGCCGACCTCCGGGAACTGGCGACGCTGAACCCCGCCCGGCCCTACTTCCTCCTCGTGCACGTCCGGGAAAATAGCGACGTCGCCCGGGTGAAGCGGATCTGCGACCGGCTGGGGCCGGCCTTCGAGGTCGTGCCGCTGGACCGCTTCCTCCACATGGCCGGGGCCAACCCCACCTTCCAGGAACGGTATGCGCCCTGAGGGCCTCCGCGGCCACGGGGAGAAATGCCGGATTGGCCACCCAGCCTCCGCACGTCAGCCTCCGCACGTCAGCCTCCTTACGTCGGCTGCTACACTTACGTCGGCTGCACGTCAGCCTCCTTACGTCGGCTGCTACACTTACGTCGGCTGCTACACTCACGCGGGTGGCGGCACTCACGTTGGCGGCACTCACGTGGGCGGCTACAACGGCGATGGGGTTGCCACGGGCCGGAGGAGCTTTGGCGTAGGCGGGAATCAGATGCCCGACGAGGATTGCACGCCGGGCCGCACCCGCCCATGGCTGTTCCCGCGATGAATGCCTCCCCTCCCGAACGCTCCGTCCAAGGCTGGATGCGCGTCTCGCTGTTCGTGGGCCTCGGCGTCCTCGCCCTCAAGATCACCGCCTACGTGCTCTCCCACTCCCAGGCCCTCCTGGCCGACGTGGCCGAGTCCGTCGTCCACCAGCTCGCGGTCGGCGTGGCCACCTACCTGGCCTACCTCCAGCTGAAGCCCGCGGACCGCAACCATCCCCACGGCCACGGCAAGTTCGGGTTCATCTCCAGCGGCCTGGAGGGCAGCCTCATCCTCGTGACCGGGCTGGTCATCCTGCTCAGCTCGCTCACCCACCTCCTCCACCCCGCGGCCGTCGAGGTGGGTTTGCTCAGCCTGGTGCTCGTCGCCGTGACCCTCCTGATCAACGGCGCCCTGGGCTTTGCCCTCATCCGGCACGGCCGGCGGGCCAAGAGCCTCCTGCTCGAGGCCAACGGGCACCATGTCTTCACCGACTCGTGGACCAGCCTCGGCGCGCTGGTCGCCATGATCCTGGTCAAGCTCACGGGCAACCCGCTCATGGATGCCCTCAGCAGCTGCGTCATCGCCCTGGTCATCATCTACTCGGGCACCACGATCACCTGGCGCGCCTTTCACGGCCTGACCGACGGGGTGGATCCGGCGGAAGCCGAGGCCATCTCCGCCAAGCTGGGCGAGGCGGTCGCCCGGGAGGAAGGCCTCGTGCACGACATCCAAATCCGCCACGACTCCCTCGTCGTCTGGGTCCAGGCCCATGTCACCTTCGGCCGGGATGAAACCCTCGGCCAAGTCCATGACCGGCTCACGGCCATCGAGACCGAGATGCGCGGCCATTTCCCCGAGGTGCGCACGCTGCTGCACCCCGAGCCGGCCGACGCCCCGCCGCACGCCTGAGCGCGTGGCCGGTCCGGGCCGGCTGGCCGCCGGGGGGACTAAACACAAAAGCCGCCCCTTGCGGAGCGGCTTTCGTGACCTAACACCAAGCAAACCGTATGAACTACAAACCTGCATCGTCTTACCAGGACGATGGTGACTACGGAGGGGTAGATGCGGCAGCGGGCGAAACGTTCAAAAAATAATCCGCCACCGCAAATTTGGCCGCCAACCTCCTCTGGCGGTCGACGCGTCGACCCGCCAGCTGACCCGACTACCCAGCCTGCGGCTGGGTGAAGGATGGTGGACCGGAGGAGGATCGAACTCCTGACCTCGTCATTGCGAACGACGCGCTCTACCAGCTGAGCTACCGGCCCGAAAGGGAGGAGAGGTTTTGCGCAATCACCCGGACCGAGTAAACACCAATTTTCGGCCGCGCCGATAATTGGCCCGCCGGTCGGCCCCACCGGCGGCGCCGCATCCGGCCCCAGCCCTCACGTGGCGCTTAACAGCTTGGCGAAGATCATCTTGCCGCCGGCGGTCGGGAGCACGCTGATGATCTCGGCGCTGACCCGGCGGCCGAGGTAGGCCCGCGAGGCGTTGACCACGACCATCGAGCCGTCGGCGAGGAAGCCCACCGCCTGGCCCTCGTCCTTGCCGGGTTTCACCAGCTCCACCTCCACCGTCTCGCCCAGCATGAACTCCGGCCGCAGCGAGCGGGCCAGGTCGTTCAGGTTGAGCCAGGCCACGCCCTGAAACTCGGCCATCTTCGCCAGATTGTAGTCCGTCGTCATCAGCTTCGCGCGCATCGTCTGCGCCAGAAAGACCAGCTTGGCCTCCACATCCTCCGGCTTGGTGACCTCGCTCTCGGAGATGCGGATGTCGATGCGCTTGATCCGCCGCAGCTCGTTGAGCACCTCGAGCCCCCGCCGGCCCCGCGCCTGCTTGTGCGGATCGGACGAGTCGGCCACCGCCTGGAGCTCGTTGAGCACAAAGCGCGGGATGATCAGCGCCATGTTCAGAAAGCCCGCCTCGCACACCCGCGCAATCCGCCCGTCGATCAGCACGCTCGTGTCGACCACCACCAGAGGCACGTCCACGTCGTGCGACACAAACCGGACGTAGGGGATCACCAGGTTGAACTCGTCCTTCCCGCGCAGCGCGATGACGGTGCAAAGGTAGGTGGTGACCACGTAGAGCCCCAGCTGGGACAGATAGATGACCTGCGGGTCGCCAAACCGGAAGAGGGGCGAGGTGCCGATGAAATAGGCGATCAGCGTCCCCATCCCGAGGCCGAAGGTGATGGCGGAGAGCCCCCGCAGCGAAAACCCCTTGAGCATCACATCCACCAGGATGACCAGCGCGCCGAGCAGCAGGCCGATCGCCACCGCCAGGCTGCGGTGCGCGTCCCATTCCTGGATCGCGTAGCAGAGGAGCCAGCCGCACGCGCCGCACAGCACGAAAAAGACCGAGCGAATGGCGACGAGTGTTTTGTTCATGGGCGGGTCCGGTCAGCGGCGGAACAGATAGAATAAGGCGCAGGGCAAAAACATCCCCACGGCCATCAGCACGAACAGCAGCCGGATGGCGCGCTCGGCTTTTGCCTTTGCAGTGGGGTCCTCGTCCATTTCATTGGGAGCGCACCAAACCCCACTCCGCATGACAACCCAATACTGGCTGGTGAAATCCGAACCCGCCGCCTACGCGTGGGCCGACCTCGTCCGCGAGGGCGCCACCGCCTGGACCGGGGTCCGCAACTACCAGGCCCGCGGCCACCTTCAGGCCATGCGGCGGGGCGACCAGGTATTGTTCTACGAAAGCGTCACCACCAAGGCCGTGGTCGGCCTCGCCACGGTCACGCGGCCGGCGTTTCCCGACCCCACCGCCGCGGAGCCCGGCTGGGTCGCGGTGGAGCTGGCGGCCGTCCGCCCGCTCCCCTCCCCGGTCACGCTCGCCCAGGTCAAGGCCACGCCCGCCCTCGCCGCCGTCGCCCTCCTGCGCCAAAGCCGCCTCTCCGTCATGCCGCTCCGGCCCGCCGAATTCACCCAGCTCGGGCGGCTCGGCCGCGGGCATTGAAGCGCTCGACACCCCGCGGTTTTCCCGCTTCCACAGTCCCGTGCCCGCGCAACTCACCATCCTCGCCCCCGGCCTGCTGGGCGGTTCCGTCGCCCGGGCCGCCCGGGCCCGCGGCGCCGCCGGGCGCATCGTCCTCTGGGCCCGCCGGCCCGAGGCCCGGCTGGCCCTCCGCGAGCAGCCCTGGTGCGACGCCGTCGCCGACTCCCCCGCCGCCGCCGTCCACGGCGCCCAGCTCGTCGTCATCGCCGCGCCGGTGGACCGCATCATCCCCCTCGTCCAGCAAATCGCCCCCCACCTCGCGCCCGGGACCCTCGTCACCGACGTCGGCAGCGTGAAGGGCGAGATCGCCCGCCTCGGCCACGCCGCGCTCGGCGCGCACGCCCACTTCATCGGCTCCCATCCCATGGCCGGCTCCGAGAAAACCGGCTGGGAGCACGCCAGCCCCGACCTCTTCCTCCACCGCACCTGCTTCGTCACCCCGCTCGCCGACAGCTCCGAGTCCGCGAGCGCGAGCCTCGTCCAATTCTGGCGCGACCTCGGCGGCGAGCCCGTCACCGTCTCGCCCGACCAGCACGACGAGATCGTCGCCCACATCAGCCACCTGCCCCAGGTGCTCGCCTCGGCGCTCTGCGCGCTGCTCGCGCGGAAGAACCCGGCCTGGCGCAACCACGCCGGGGGCGGCCTGCGGGACACCACGCGCATCGCCGCCAGCGACCCGCAGCTCTGGCGCACGATCCTGGAGCAGAACCGCGACGAGCTGCTCCGCGCCCTGCAGCAATATCAGGACGAGCTGCACAGCCTGCACGCCGCGATCGCCAACCGCGACTGGCTCGAGGTCGTCGCCCGGCTCGAGCGCGGCAAGGCCTACCGCGACCAGTTCCGGCCCTAGCCGGCGGGCGCCCGACGCGAGGCCGGGCGGCGGGAAAGGCTTCCCTTGGTCCCGCGCCCCGCGCCATCCTCCCGCTGCCCGCTCCCTTTGTCATGACCCTGCCCGACCCGCTGCCGATCACCCCCTTCACGCGCCCCGTGCGCGGCGCGGTGACGCTGCCCGGCTCGAAGAGCCTGACCAACCGGGCGCTGCTCCTCGCCGCCCTCTGCGACCAGCCCGTCACGCTGACCGGCGCGCTCTTCAGCGAGGACACCCAGCTGATGGCCGCGGCGCTGCGCCAGCTCGGCTTCACCGTCGAGGCGGACGAGCCGGCCCTCACCCTGCGCGTCGCGGACCAGGCCCGGGGGTTCACGGTCGGCGCGGCCGACCTCTTTGTCGGGCTCGCGGGGACCGCCGCGCGTTTTCTCACCGCCCTCTGCGCGGCGGCGCCGCGCGGCGTGTACCGCCTCGACGGCGTGCCGCAGATGCGGCAGCGCCCGATGCGGGAGCTGATCGCCGCGCTCCGCCTGCTGGGCGCCGACATCCGGTGCCCGGGCGAGGAGGGCTGCTTCCCGCTCGAGATCCACGCCCGCGGGCTCCGCGGCGGCACCGTCCGCCTCGACGCCAGCGCCAGCAGCCAGCTCCTCTCCGCCCTGCTGATGGTCGCCCCGCTGGCCGCGGCGCCGGTCGAGGTGAACCTCGTCGGCGGCGTCCGGCAGACCTTCGTCGCCATGACGCTGCGCCTGATGACCGAGTTCGGCGGCGCGGATGCCGCGCCCGCCGCCGCCACCCGCTTCCGGGTGGCCCCCGGCCGCTACCGCTCGCCCGGCACCTACGCGATCGAGCCCGACGCCACCGCCGCGAGCTACTTCCAGACCCTGCCGCTGGTCGCCGGCGGCGAGCTCGCGCTGCCCGGCTGGCGCCCGCCCGGGGAGGGCCTGCAGGGCGATGCCGCGTTTGCCGACGTGCTTGCCCGCGTCCGGCAGCGCCCGGCCGGCACGCTGCTCACCGAGGATTTCCACGAGATCTCCGACACCTTCCTCACCCTCGCCGCCGTCGCCCCGCTGCTCGCCGGGCCCACGCACCTCACCGGCCTCAAACACACCCGCCGGCAGGAGACCGACCGCCTCGCCGGCATGGCGCGCGAGCTCCAGCGGCTGGGCCAGCAGGTCGTCGAGACCGAGGACGCCCTCACCATCCACCCCCGCCCCCTGCTGGCGGGGCAGGTGGTCGAGACCTATCACGACCACCGGTTCGCCATGAGCTTCGGCCTGCTCGGCTGCCACGACCTGCACGGCGACGGCCGCCCCTGGCTCGCCGTCCGCAACCCCGGCTGCTGCGCCAAGACCTTCCCCCGCTTTTTTGAGTTGCTGGCCGCCGTGCGCACAAAATCGTTGTCCCCCTGATGGCCCCCTCCCCCTTCATCATCGTGGCCATCGACGGCGGCGCGGCCTCCGGCAAGTCCTCCTCGTCGCGGACGCTGAGCGAGCGCTTCCACCTGCTGCACGTGGACACCGGCTCGTATTACCGGGCCATCACGGCGGAGCTGCTGCGGCTGGGCCTGCGGGCGGACGACCGCCCGGCGGTCCAGGCGGCCCTCGCCGGCCTCCAGCTCGGCACGCGGCTCAACGGCCGCTCCGCGGAGCTGACGATCGGCGGCCGCGTGGCCGGCGACGAGATCCGCAGCCGCGAGGTCAACGACCAGGTGTCCCACTTCGCCGCCCTGCCCGAGCTGCGCGCCGCCCTGCTCGCCTACCAGCGCGGGCTGCCCGCCGTGGGCCGCCAGCACCAGTTCCGCGGCGTCGTGATGGAGGGCCGGGACATCGGCTCGGTCATTTTCCCCGATGCGGACTGCCGGTTTTTCCTGCATGCGGACCCGGTCGAGCGGGAACGGCGGCGCGCCGGCCAGGGGCTGCAGGACCAGATCCGCGAGCGCGACCGGATTGACTCCTCCCGCCAGGCCTCGCCGCTGACCTGCCCGGCCGGCGCCACCTCCATCGACACCACCCTCGCCACGCGGGAGGAGGTCGTCGCGCAGATGGCCGCCGCCATCGCGGCCCGGCTTCCCCCCGCATGAGCCGCATCTACAACGAGGCGGAAATGGAGCCGGTCTACGGCTTCTTCCACTACCTCTCCCTCGTCGGCTACGACGTCCTCTTCCGGGGCGAGGTGATCGGGCTGGAAAACCTGCCCCGCACGGGCTCGTTCCTGGTCGCCGCCAACCACGCGAGCTTTCTCGACCCGCTGCTCATCGGCTGCCAGGTGCAGCGCCAGATCGCCTATTTTGCCCGCAAGACGCTGTGGAAGCCCGGCCTCGCCTCCTGGTGGCTCGACATGGTCGGCACCATCCCGGTCGACCGCGACGGGGGCCAGGACGTGAGCGCCATCAAGCGGGTGCTGCGCACGCTCAAGGAGGGCAAGGGGCTCGTGCTCTTCCCGGAGGGCACGCGCTCGCCGGACGGGGCCCTGCACGCGCCGAAAGCCGGCGTCGGCCTGATCTGCTGCCGCGCCCAGGTGCCCGTGGTCCCGGTGCGGATCTTCGGCTCGTTCGAGGCCTTCGGCAAGGGCCAGGGCCTGCGGCTGGGCCGGCCGGTGTCCATCGTGTTTGGCCCGCCCATCCTGCCGGCCAGCTACGACGAGCCCGGCGCGGGCAAGGAGCGCTACCAGATCGCGAGCGGGCGCATCATGGACCGGATCGCCGCGCTGCGGCCGCCCGGGCCGGTCGTGATCTGAGCCCGCCCTACTCCAGCCCGCACGCCCGGCGCGCGCGCCGGAGGACGACGCTGGCCACCGCCCGGGCCCGCTCCGCGCCGTCCTGGAGGACGCCGGCCACGTAATCGGGATGCGCCGCGAGTTCGGCGCGCCGCGCCCGGGCCACGGCAAAATAGCTCCAGTAGTGCTCGAACAGCGCCTTCTTCAGGTCGCCGTAGCCGAGGCCGCCCGCGGCCAGCCGCTGCTCGTAGTCCCGCGCCACCGCCGCCGGCGCCACCAGCCGCAGCAGTTGGATCGCCAGGTTCTGGTCCGCATCCGGCTTCGGCTCGGCCGGCGTGCGGCTGTCCATCTTGATGCCCATGATTTTTTTCCGCAGCGCCGCCTCGTCGCCGAACAGCTCGATCGTGTTGCCGTAGCTCTTGCTCATCTTCTGGCCGTCGAGCCCGGGGACCACCGCCACCTCGTCGCGAATCTCCGACTCCGGCACCACCAGCGTCGCGCCGTAGGCCTCGTTGAACTTGATCGCGATGTCGCGGGTCATCTCCACGTGCTGCTTCTGGTCCCGGCCCACCGGCACGCGCTGGGTGTCGTAGAGCAGGATGTCGGCGGCCATCAGCACCGGGTAGGCGAACAGGCCGAAGTTGGCCGCGATGCCCTTCGCCGTCTTGTCCTTGTAGCTGTGGGCGCGCTCCAGCAGGCCCATCGGCGTGAGCGAGCCGATCAGCCAGGTGAGCTCGCAGACCTCGGGGACGTCGCTCTGCCGGAAGAACACGCTCGCCTTCGGGTCCAGGCCGCAGGCCAGCCAGTCGAGCGCGACGCCGAGCGTGTGGGTGCGGCGCTCGACCGCGTTCGTGACCGTGGTCATCGAGTGGTAGTCGGCGATGAAGTAAAAACAGTCGCCGTGCGCCTGGGCCTCGATGGCCGGGCGCATGGCGCCAAAATAGTTGCCGATGTGGAGCGAGCCGGAGGGCGTGATGCCGGTGAGAGTGCGCATGGGAGCGGCGAGACTCGCGGAAAGCGCGGGCGGGCGTCAATCCCGGCGCGGCAGGGTCGTGACCTGCTGCCGGTTGCGCGCGATGGTCGCGGGCAGCAGGTAGCCGCCAAAGGCCGTCAGCGGCATCACCAGCGAACGCGGCCCGAGCAGGGTGCCGGGCTGCAGCACGGCATTGCACCCGACCTCGGCGCGGTCCCCGACGATCGCCCCGAACTTCTTCAGCCCGGTGTCCACCATGGTCCCGCCGGGGCGCTGGACGGCCACGTTTTTCTGGTCGAGCCGGACGTTGGAGCAGATCACCCCCGCGCCAAAATGCGCGCCGTTGCCGAGGATCGAGTCGCCCACGTAGTTGAAATGCGGCACCTGCACGCGGTTCATCAGCAGGCAGTTCTTGAACTCGCAGGCATGGCCGAGCACGCCGTGCTCGCCCACGATCACGTTGCCCCGGAGGAAGGCCCCCGGGCGGATCTCCGTGTGCGCCCCGATCCACACCGGCCCGATGATCGTGGCCGACGGCGGCAGCTTCACCGTCGGGTGCAGATAGACCAGACCCTCGACATGCACCCCGCGCGGCAGGGCCGGCAGCGCCTGGTCAAACGGCTGCACCGCCAGCGCCGCCCCGATGGCCTTGATCCATTCCCACGGCGCCACGCCGGCCGGAAAAAACGGGGCAAAGCGCGTCAGCGACGCAGGCAGGGCGAAAAAATCAGAGGCTTGCACCGGGTCAGCCTGCACCAAAAATTCGCGGAGGAACAGCGACTTTTTCCGCCCGCCGCCCCGTCACCCCTGGACAAAATCCAGGTCGAGCGGCACCCGGACCGTCCGCCCGCTCCGCGACGTGAGGCTCACGCCTCCGCGGTGCGGCCGGAGCGACACCATCTCGTCGAAGTCGCGCGGGATCGCGGCGACCGCCAGGATGTGCGCCACCCGCAGCGGGCGCCGGGGCGACAGCGTCACCGCCGTCGCCGCCCCCCCGCGGCTGAGCGGGTTGGCCCGCGCCGAGGCGGCGAGCCCGAGGTGGAAATAGGCCGTGACGTCCTCGACGCCGAGCACGTTCACATGCCGGCCGTTCCACGGCGGGTAGTGCCGGCCCCCGTTGGAAAACCACAGGACGGTCTCCCGGAGCACCCGCGGGTTCTTGACCGTGAAAAACACATAACCCTCCCGCGGCAGCGTCACCGCGCTCCACGCGAAGGGCAGCCGGTCGTCGCTGACCAGCTGCACCAGCTCCTCGTAGCCGCGCCGCGCCGGATAGCGGCTGAGGTCGACCGTGCCGCCGTCCCGGGCCGGCACCCGCTTCAGGGAGGTGAACACCGCGCCGGGCTTGAGCCAGGAGTAGCCCTTCGCCGCGGGCTGCTCCCAGGCCGTCGGGACCACCTGGCCGCGCCGGAACGGGCTGGTGGAAATGCGTCCCGCGCCCGGCTCGTCCGGCAGCCGCAGCATCGGGTGCGTGCCGATCGGCATCGGGCCGGAGAAGCCGGACAGGAGGTGCTCGCAGTAGACCGCCGCATGCCCGTCGCGCAGGACCAGCCGCTTGTCCACCCGGCCGCGGCGCACCCGCGTCCGCAGGGAGGCGTGCAGCGTGACGGTGTCGCCGGCCCGCTCGCACGACTCGAAGCGCCAGGGGCGGTTGGCCGTCTCCCCGTGCGGCGGATGGCGCTCGCCCCGGTACGGCTCGGCGTTGCCGCCAAACGGGCAGCAGAAGAAATCGCCCCGGGCGACCCGCAGCATGGGCGGCGTGCCCGGCAGCGGCTCGTCCGCCCACGGCGTGATCGAAAACGGCTGCACCGCGCGCCGGCCGAGCCGGAAGACCACCGGCGCGAGGTGGCCGCCGGTCTGGGTGAGGAAGGCCTGGACCCGGTCGTGGGCCAGGCTCCAGCCGGGCTGGCCGGCCTGGCGTGTCAGCGGGGATTTCATGGCGGGGGGCAGCGGGGGTTCCGGGCGCCGGGGGCGGGCCCTCAGAGTCGGGTGAGGATCTGGCCCACGCCCTCGCTGGGCCGGGCGATGACGTAGGCGGAGACGAGCTTGCCGACCGCCTCGGCGGCCTGGCGGCCCGCCTCGACGGCGGCGGTGACCGCGGCGACATCGCCCGCGAAGATCACGGTGATGTAGCCGCCGCCGAGCTTTTCCTTGGCGATCACGCGGATCGCGGCGGTCTTGCAGGCGGCATCCGTGGCCGCGGTGACGGCGGTGAAGCCCTGCGTCTCAATCAGGCCGAGGGCCTCGGTGGTGGGGGTTTTGTCAGTCATGGAAAGGGCCCGGTGTCCGGGGGTGAAGACGACTTCCTGCTCCAGCAGCGGCTGGTATTCCGGCGGGCTCTCCAGCACGGTCCACGTGCCCGCCGCCGGCGCGTCGAGGACCTCCGCGGTGAGCGCGACCTGCATGGTGGCCGCCACCTCCCGGGCGGTGTCGGTCGCGATCCGGACCGCGGCGGAGTCGCCGGTGAGCTTGAGGAAGAGCCCGTAGGCGTCGTTCAGCTCGGCCTGCAGCACCTGGACCAGCGCGGACTTCTCCACGCGGTCGAGCACCACCAGCGCGGCGCCCAGCGAGTGGATCTCGAGCAGGGCGACGGCGGACTTGCGATCGAGGGCGGCGGGGGGCATCGGGGCGGTCAGAGTTTCGCCGCGGTGGCGCGGAGGAAGTCGCGCAACTGGAGGGTCTCCGAGACGTTGTCGCTTTCGTTGCAGTGCTCCCAGTCCAGCCAGACGTACTCGACGCCGATCCAGCCCCGGTAGCCGGCCCGCTGCAGCGCCGCGAGCAGGCGGGGGTAGTCGATGGTGTTCTGCCGGAAGTTGCACTGCAGGCGGCCGCGGCAGGCGCCGCGCATGTGGACATGGCTCGCCGCGGGCACCAGCGGCTCGATCCGGCGGTCCGGGATCCCGGCGCGGGTGAAATGGGTGTAGTCCAGCGTGAGGGTCAGCCCCGGCACGCGCCGGACCAACTCGGCGGCCTCCTCGGGCGTGGCCGCGAGGGAGCCCACGTGCGCCTCGGTGCCGAAGGTGAGCCCCGCGGCCCGGCTCTGCTCCACCCGCCAGGCCAGCTCGGCCACGGCCCGCGCCAGCGAGGCCGCGCGCCCTTCCTCGGCAAACACGACCCCGGGGAGGGTGGTGACGTGACGGCTGCCCGCCGCGGCGGCGTACTCCAGCGTGCGCTGGAACCAGTCGCGCGCCTTCCGCCGGCGACCGGCGGCCGGCTGGTTGATGGCCCAGGGCGTGAAATCGGGCGCCAGTTGGAGGAAGACATCGGCCGCCTTCAGGCCGCGTTCGTCCAGCGTGCGCCGGAGCCGGCGACCGCTGACCGCGGGACGCCGCAACTCCTGCGAAGGCCAGCGGTGCGAGCGTTGCTCGAACAGGCCCAGGTCCACCCCCTGGAAACCCAGGCTGGCAATCAGGTCCAGCGCGTGCGCGTGGCTCAGCAGCGGGAAGGTAAAATCCGCGCAGGCAAATTTGGCTTTCATGGGTGGGGGGACGCCTGAAACGCGGTGGGCCCGTCCCCCGCCCACTCCGCCGCCGCGAGATAGCCGCCATCGATGGTGAGCGAGGTCCCGGTCACGCCGGCCGAATCCTCACAGCTGAAGTACAGGATCGCCTTCGCCACGTCGAGGGGCGAAAGCGAGACCCCCATCGGCACGCGGCGCAGGCGCTCGGCCAGCGCCGCGCGCGGATCGGGCCGGACATTCAGGTGCTCCCACAGCATCGGGGTCTCCGTGATGCCGGGGCAGACGCAGTTGCAGCGGATGCCGTGGGCCGCGTAGTCGAGGGCGATTGAGCGCGTGAGCCCGAGAATGGCGTGCTTGGTCGTGGTGTAGACGGGGGTGCGGGCCTGCCCGACAAAGCTGCTGATCGACCCGACGTTGACGACGTAACCGCGCCGGGCCGCGCGCAGCCGGGGGAAGGCGTGTTTGAAGGCGAAGAACATCGACTTCACGTTGACCGCCATCAGGCGGTCCCACTGGGCCTCGGAATATTGGTGGAGTTCACCGATCTCCACCCGGCCGGCATTGTTCACCAGAATGTCGAGGCGCCCGAAGGCCTGGACCGTGGCCTTCAGCGAGCGCGCGACCGCCGCCTCGGAGCTGACATCGCAGGCGAGCGCCCGGGCGGCGCCAGGCACCCGCCGGTTGAGGCGGGCCGCGATCTTGCGCCCCAGCCCCAGGCGGCGGCCCACCAGCGCCACCCGGGCGCCCTCCTGCACGAACAGTTCCGCCGCCGCCGCCCCGATGCCGGAGGTGGCGCCGCTGATCCAGGCCACCCGGCCCGCGAGCCGGCCGGGACCCGGCGAGAATTTAGCCGGGGCGCTCATGGGGCCCCCTCCGTCCGGCGGAGGTCCGCGCCCCCGGACTGGGCGGGATTCAGAACCGGCATACCCGCCTCCATTTTTCCTGAAACGAGGGCTTGGCGAAGACCGCGGGGTTCACGACCCCGCGCGGTTGCCTCCCCAGCGACAGGTCGACCATGCCCTGACAGGCCGCCCGGCCGATGTCGCGAAACAATTCGTGGGTCCAGGCGATGCAGTGCGGGGCGAACAGCACGTTCTCCAGCGCCGCCAGCGGCGGCGGCGTCCGCACCGGCTCCTGCGCAAAGCAATCCAGCGCCGCGCCGGCCAGGCGGCCGGCCTGCAGCGCCGCATAGAGCGCCGCCTCGTCCACGATCCCGCCGCGCGCCGTGTTCAGGAGGTAGGCCGTGGGCCGCATCTGCGCGAGCTGCGGCGCCCCCAGCAGGCCCCGCGTTTGCTCCGTCAGGGGACAGTGGATCGACACAAAGTCCGACGAGCGCAGGAGTTCCTCCAGGGAAACCAGGCGCGCCCCGGCCTGCGCGGCGGCGGCGGCGTCGAGGTAGGGGTCGTAGGCCAGGGCCGGCCGCATGCCCCAGGGGGCGAGCAGCTGGAGGACCGTGCGCGCAATGCCGCCCAGGCCGATCAGCCCGAGCGTCCGGTCGCGCAGCTCGCTGCCCATGTACTGCGAGCGCTGGTCCCACCCTCCCGTGCGCACCAGCTGGTCCTTCGCGCGCACCCGGTGCGCCAGCGCGATCATCCAGCCCACCGTGGCCTCCGCGACCGACCGGTCCACCGCGCCCGCGGTGATGAAGACCGCCACGTCCGCCGCGGTGCACGCCGGCACGTCGACGGAGTCGTAGCCCACCCCGAAGCGGCCGACGGCCAGAAGGTCGGGCGCCTGGGCGAGCGACTGCGCGGTGACCTTCGGGGTCAGCACGATCACGCCGTTCGCGGTCGCCAGCTGGTCCGGCGCAATCTCGGGCTCGTGGCGGGGGAAGGGGACCGGCCGGATGTGCGGCGCCGCGGCCAACACGGCGAGCCCGATGTCGTCATACTTCGTCCGCCCGTCCGCGCCGAAGAAGTCGGCCGTGAGCTGGAGGTGAAAGGGGGCGGGCATGGTCGGAAAGGACGGTCACGCGCCCCAGGCCACGGCGGGCGAGGCGGCGCAGGCCTCCTCGACCACGATGCGCTCGGGCTGCGGCCCGGCGTACACCCAGATCATGCCCATGGGGGCGGCGGTCTCGTTGATGAAATAGTGGATGCGGCCGCGCGGCTGCAGCGCGGTGGCCGGCTCGGCCAGGGTGTAACGCCGGCCCTCGACCACGCAGGTCGCCTGGCCCTCGACGATGCAGATCGACTCGTCGAAGTCATGGAGATGCGCCGGCAGGCGGCCACCCGGCTGGAACCGGCCGTACCCCCCGCTCATTTCCAGGCCGGGCAGGAGGGCCCCGTTGAAGTAGTCCACAAACTCGGCGTGGTTGCCGGGCGCGTAGCGCTCGACCTTGCCGAGGTAGGTCACGCGCTCGCCGCCGGGCTGGGTCTGCGTGACCTCCGGCATGGTCCGGCGCGGGAAAAACCGGTGGACGAGCTCGCGGTCCGGCGTGGACGAGGCCAGGGCGACGTGGAACAGCGCCGGGCCCGAGCGGGCCAGCGTGGTGACCCGGTGCACCAGGCCGCGCGGGATGGTCACGTTGTCGAGCGGCCCGAGCTCATACCCCCGGCCCTCGACCTCGACGAGGGCCCGCCCCTGCAGCAGGGTGATGGACTCGGCGAACCCGTGCCGGTGGGCGGGCAGCTGGGCGCCGGGCTGGAAGGTGACGAGCGCCGTGGTGAGGTGGCGCGCCTGGTTGTGCGCGCCGACGAGGCAGTCGAACTCCACGCCGGGCGCCACGGTGAGCTGCGGGCCGCTGCCGCGCAGGTTCATGACCTCGGGGCGGTCGGGGCGCATGGCCGGCGGGGCGCACTGGGCCGGCCGCTCCGCCGCCAGGGCCGCGGCATCGTTTTCCGGAGTGAAACCCGCGCGGATCGTCCGGTCGCGGCCCTGCGCCGCGAGCAGGCCGTGCAGGCTGCGCAGCATCAGCCCGGCATCCAGGCCGAGCCCGAGCAGGGCAAAACCCTGCGCCCGGCGCTGGGCGAGATTGGCCTCGTCGGTGGCGATGACGCCGCAAAATTTGCCCGCCTGCCGCAGCGTGTCCTTCGCCCGCCCGATGAGCGCCGCGACGCCCGGGCCCTCCCACTGGCCCGGGAACCCGGCAGTGGAAGACAGATCCGCCGGGCCAAAGAAGAAAAGCTCCGCGCCCTTCACCCGCGCCAACTGGTCGATGTTTTGCACGGCCCGGACGCTCTCGATCATCGGCACGACGAGCACATGGGCATCGGCCTCGCCCGTGTGCTCGACGAAACACTGCCCCCAGCAGGTGGCGCGCTCGGCGCCGATGCCCCGGATGCCGCGGGGGGGATAGGTCGCCGCCGCGATCGCGGACTCAAGCTGCTGGGGCGTCTCGATCCACGGCAGGACGACGCCGTCGGCGCCGATGTCGAGGGCGCGCTTGATGAGCGCGGGAGAGTTTTCGGCCAGCCGCACGAGCACCACCGTGTCGCTGCGCACCGCGGCGCGGATGTGCTCGACGATTTCCTTCCAGTCGAGGTGGCCGTGCTCGGCGTCGATCGTCACCCAGTCGAGCCCCAGCGCCACGGCCATCTCGCAGATACTCGCCGACTCCAACGTGATCCACAACCCGTACACCGGGACCTGGGAGTGCAGTTTGGCGCGGAGACGCTGGATGGCAGGGACCTTCATGGAGGCGGGCTAATCGGCCGGGCAGGCACGGGATGGGGCAAAGGAGGATACTAGCCCAGATATTTCGCCCCCTGAGTCAATTTATGATGGAAAAAAAATCCATTTCCACCCGACCCAGGGCAGGCGCCCCCCTCCCCCAGCCTACCGGCCGGCGGCCGGGATGGGTCGACCGGCTCCGCCGGGACGGGCCGCCTTAGCGGCGGGCGAGCATCTCGGGCGTGGCCAGCTCGTAGCTGATCTTGCCCTCCATGATTTCCCGCAGCGCCGTATCCTCGGCCGAGAGCTTTTCCAGCGACTCCACCAGCGGGCGATGGCCGCGCCGCAGCTGCTTCACCCGGCGCGAGACCACGTTCACCAGGATGTTCGGGTCATCGATCAACTTGAGCGCCGCCTTCAGGTAATCGTCTCTCATGGCTGGGCGGCCGTCACAGCGGCAAGGAAGGTGGTGAAGTTCATCGTGGGAGTTGGCTGAGTCGGCCACTTTAAAACCCCGGCGACCGGAACACGACCTATAACCGGGACGGCCGGGGGCGGGCCGGTGGAATCATTCGGGGGCCACCCGCTTAGGACACTCTTAGGGTCGGAGGCCAGCCCAGAAAAGCTTTCCGACCCGTCCGCTTCGGCATTGCACCCGACGTTGGTCAACCTACCGTCCCCACGTGGATTCATCGACCCCTAAACCTGCCACCGTCAGCCGGGCCCTCGTCGCCCAGCTGCACCAGTCGCAGATTTACCGCGATTATGAGAAGGCGTTCCGTGAAACCACCGGCCTGCCGATCAACCTGCGGCCGATCGAGACGTTCGACCTGCCGCATAGCGGGGCCCCCAACGAGAACCCCTTCTGCGCGCTGATGGCCAACACCAACCAGAGCTGCGCCGCCTGCCTCCAGCTCCAGCGCCGGGTCGAGACCGAGGCGCGGTTTGAGCCGAAGACCCTCAAGTGCTTCGCCGGTCTGTGTGATTCCGCCGTGCCGGTGCGCGTCGGGGAAAATCTCGTCGCCTTCCTCCAGACCGGGCAGGTGCTGCTCCACCGGCCCAACAAGCCCGAGTTCACCCAGCTGGCGCGCAAGCTTATCAGCTTCGGCGTGAAAACGGACATGAAGCGCCTGGAGGAGACCTATTTCCAAACCCGGGTCCTCGACAAGAAGCAGTACGAGGCCGCCCTCCGCCTCCTGACGATTTTTGCCCAGCACCTGGCCTCGCTCAGCAACCAGCTGATGGTCTCCGCCCAGCAGGTGGAGGCGCCGATGGTCTCGCGCGCCAAGCTCTTCATCACGGAGCACCAGGACGAGGACATCTCGCTGCGGCAGGTGGCCGGGGCGGTGAACACGAGCGCGTTCTACTTCTGCAAGATGTTCAAGCAGGCGACCGGGCTCACGTTCACCGACTACCTGGCCCGGCTGCGCGTCGAGAAGGTGAAAAACCTCCTGCTCAACCCGCACAAGCGCATCAGCGAGGCCGCCTACGCCGCCGGGTTCCAGTCGCTCTCGCAGTTCAACCGGGTGTTCCGGAAAATCACCGGCGAAGCCCCGACCGTCTGGCGGACCCGGCTGCAGCGCCAGGCCTGAGCCCGCGGCCCGCCCCGGTCCGAACCGGCTGATCCGTTCAGGCCCCCGCCCCCGCCGGTGCTGGCGTGTCGGCCAGCGCCGCCTCGGGTCGGCCGCAGCGGCAGCACACCGCACACAGCGAGTCGACTTCCTGCTGCGCGAAAAAATACCACGCCTGCTCCACGGCGCTCCGCTCCGTCTCCTTCAAGTCCGGCAGCACCGCCAGCAGCGCCGCCCCGCCCGTCTCAAAATAGCCCAGCAGGGGGTTGAGGCCGCACCGGCAGGGATCCCGCAGCCGGGCCAGGGCAGGCGGATGCCCCTCCGGCCACCGCTTGGCGTGCCGAGACAGGAGCGAGTCCAGCCGCTCCAAGCTGTCATCCATCCGGTGCACGAGCACATCGGGGTTCGCGAGCGCCGTGTTGGGCGGCTGCGCCCGCAGCCGGCGTTCCCACTCGGTCTTCAGCGAAAGCCGGCGGGCCATCAGCAACGCTGAAAGCCGTTTGAACATGCCTTAGCATCGCAAATATCACCCGACTTTGCTACGCGTTGCTTGTCAGGGCCGACGCATCTTTTGACCCGCCTTATTTTTTCCGGTGGCAAGATATGCGCTTCCCTGAGCAAAACTCGCGGAGCCAGTTGCCGCCGGCATCTTTATAGTGAGCGCTAATACCCCACCCAAGGCACGTTCATGAAGCCCGCGCTCACACCTCATTCGGCCCGCCGGCCCGTGGTGGATTCCTGCGAGTCCGATATCCGGCAGCTGGCCCACAGCCTCTGGATCGAGGGCGGGTGTCTGGAGGGCGTCGAGCTTGACAACTGGCTCACGGCCAAGGAACTCATCCGCCATCGGCATGGGCGCATTCGCGGGCACACGGTCCGCGGGAGGCATCCGGGCACCAACGCTTCGACCCGCTCCCCGGCCAAATCGTAAACGCCCCTTTCATGCCGGTCATCCCCCTTACCCTCACCGTCAGCCTCTGCCTGGTCTTCACCTTTGTGGTTTTTTTTCTGCGCGAACACGCCGGCCGCTTCAGCAACGCCGAGCGCGAGTCCCTGCTCCCGCTCGCCGAGGAGACCCCGCGGGTCGCCGGCACCGTCCGCCCCGCCGCGCAGGGCCTGGCGCAACGCTCCCCCGCGACCGCCACCCCCCCGGACCAGCCGTCCCGGACGGCGTGATCCACCCCCTTTCGCTTTCGTACGCTTAACTTCCCACCCATGTCCGACCAAAAAATCACGATCGAATACAACGACCGGATCATCCGCCACTTCCTCATCGCCACCGTCATCTGGGGCGCCGTGGGTATGCTGGTGGGCGTCCTCATCGCGTCCCAGCTGAACTTCTGGCAGCTGAACTTCAGCACGCCGTGGCTCACCTTCGGGCGGCTGCGTCCGCTCCACACCAACGCGGTCATCTTTGCCTTTGTCGGCAACATGATGTTCGCCGGCGTCTACTACTCGACCCAGCGCCTGGTGAAGGCCCGCCTCGCGAGCGACTTCCTCTCCGCAGTCCACTTCTGGGGCTGGCAGCTCATCATCGTCGCCGCCGCCATCACGCTCCCCCTCGGCCTGACCCGCGGCAAGGAATACGCCGAGCTCATCTGGCCCATCAACATCGCCGTCGCCCTCATCTGGGTGGTCTTCGCGGTCAACTTCTTCTGGACCCTCGCCCGCCGCCGCGAACCCGCGCTCTACGTCGCCATCTGGTTCTACATCGCGACCATCATCACCGTGGCGATGCTCTACATCGTCAACCACCTCTCCATCCCGACCAGCCTGCTGCACAGCTACGGGGTGTTCAGCGGCGTGCAGGACGCCCTGGTCCAGTGGTGGTACGGCCACAACGCCGTGGCCTTCTTCCTCACCACGCCGATCCTCGGCATCATGTACTACTTCCTGCCCAAGGCGGCGGGACGCCCGGTGTACAGCTACCGCCTGTCCGTGGTGCATTTCTGGTCCCTCGTCTTCCTCTACATCTGGGCCGGCCCCCACCACCTGCTCAACACCGCCCTCCCCGGCTGGCTGCAGAACCTCGGCATGACCTTCTCCCTCATGCTCTGGGCCCCGTCGTGGGGCGGCATGCTCAACGGCCTCCTCACCCTCCGCGGCGCGTGGGACAAGCTCCGCACCGATCCCGTGCTCAAGTTCTTCGCCGCCGGCGTCACGTTCTACGGCATGTCCACCTTCGAGGGGCCCCTCCTGTCCATCAAGTCGGTCAACGCCCTCGCCCACTATTCCGACTGGATCATCGCCCACGTCCACGCGGGCGCCCTCGGCTGGAACGGCTTCATGGCCGCCGGCCTGATCTACTGGCTGCTCCCCCGCCTCTGGAGCAAGCCGCTCCACTCCGTCGCCCTCGCCAACCTCCACTTCTGGGTCAGCACCGTCGGCATCCTCCTCTACGTCGCCGCGATGTGGACCAGCGGCATCACCCAGGGCCTGATGCTCAACGCGACCACCGAGGGCGGCACCCTCCTGGCCTACCCCAACTTCCTCGACACGCTGAACACCATCCGGCCCCTCATGCTCATGCGCGTGATCGGCGGCAGCCTCTATCTCGGCGGCTGGCTCATCCTGATCTACAACTTCTGCCGCACGCTCCAGGGCGCCCAGGCCGTCAACGGCACCATCGAGGTTCATGAGGAGGCCCCGGCCCCCGACACCAAGCTCGGCCTCGCCGGCACCTTCTGCAACGCCCCCACGGTCTTCTCCGTGCTCGCCGTCGTCTTCGGCATGATGTGGATGGTCGGCAACGACCTCGTCAGCACCGCCGGCCTCGCCGGCGGCGTCCTCTCCCTCATCGCCCTCTACGCCCTCATCCCCTCCCGCGCCCAGCTCTGGAACGGCTGGTATGAGAAGCTCCTGCTCAACGCCCTGCCGTTCACCCTCCTGACCTTCTTTGCCGTCGTCGCCGGCGGCCTGATCCAGATCGTCCCGACCGTCCTCGTGCAAAAGGCCCAGAACGTCGAGGACCGCATCCAGGTGCCCTACACCCCGCTCGAGCTGGCGGGCCGCGACATCTTCGTGCGCGAGGGCTGCTACAACTGCCACTCGCAGATGATCCGCACGCTCGTCCCCGACATCCTCCGCTACGGCACCTACTCCCGCCTCGGCGAGTCGATCTACGACCATCCTTTCCAATGGGGCTCCAAGCGCACTGGGCCCGACCTCGCCCGCGTGGGCGGCAAGTACCCGGACGTCTGGCACATTCGCCACATGGAGGACCCGCGCTCGGTTTCCGCCGGCTCCAACATGCCCCGCTACCCGTGGCTGCTGTCCAACAACCTCGACGTCTCCGTGCTGCCCGCGAAGATCAAGGTCCAGCGCATGCTCGGCGTGCCCTACCCGGCACTCAGCGCCCAGGCCATCTTCGACGACGTCGGCCGCCAGTCGCGGACCCTCTCCCGGGATCTCCGCCTCGCCGGCGCCAACGTCGCGCCCGAGAAGGAAATCGTGGCCCTGGTCGCCTACCTCCAGCAGCTCGGCAAGTCCGTGCCGGTCGCCCCCAAGCCCGCCGCCGCCCGCTGATCCCCGCCATGTTCAAACGACTCCTCTTCGACGACTCGTCGGTCATCTACGTCCTCGTGGCGTTTGTGACCGCCGCGACGATTTTCGCCACCATCACCTGGCGCGCGCTGCGCATGCCCCGCGCCCAGGTCGACCATTTCGCCAACCTGCCCTTCACCACTGAAACCGCCGCCGGCCGCCATGACACCCACGCCTAAGCCCACCCCGCCCGATCAGGATAAACTCCGCCCGCACGTCTTCGACGGCGATATCCAGGAATACGACAAGCGCCTGCCCAACTGGTGGCTGATGACGCTCTACGGCGCCATCGTCTTCTGGGCCGGCTACTGGTTCTACTACGAGCGCGCCCACTACGGGCCCACCAACGCCGCCGCCGTCGAACAGCAGCTCGCCATCATCGAGGCCAAGCGGCTCGCCGCGACCCCGGCCGTCGACGATGCCAGCCTGTGGAAGATGAGCCGCAACCCCGTCTTCGTCGAAGCCGGCCGCGCCACCTTCAACTCGACCTGCGTCAGCTGCCACACCGAGAAGCTGACCGGCGGCATCGGCGCCAACCTCGTCGACCAGCTGTGGATCCACGGTGGCAAGCCGACCGAAATCTACGCCACCGTCACCAACGGCGTGCTCGCCAAGGGCATGCCCCCGTGGGGCCCCGTCCTGGGAGGCAAGAAGATCACCGAGGCGGTCGCCTACGTGCTCAGCTATCATCAGGAGGGTGAACCCATCGAAGTTCAGGCCGCCTGGGTGCCGATCGCGCCAAAATGATTCATGGCCGCACCTCTGCCCACCCGAGACTCCGTCACCACGATACGTGATGACGGGTCCCGGCCCTTCCTCTACCCCTCCGATACCCACGGACGCTTCACGCTGGCCCGCCAGGCCTCGGCCGGCCTGCTGATTGTTTTCTACCTGTCGCTGCCGTGGATCCACGTCGGCGGCTACCCGGCGGTGTTCCTCGACATCGCCGAGCGCCGGTTCCACCTGTTCGGGCTGACCCTGGCGGCCCAGGACATGTGGCTGCTGTTCTTCGTCATCACCGGCCTCGGGTTCTCCCTCTTCTTCATCACGGCCCTGCTCGGCCGCGTCTGGTGCGGCTGGGCCTGCCCGCACACGGTGTTTCTCGACCAGGT
The DNA here is from genome assembly GCA_903830425.1 of uncultured Opitutia bacterium. Taxonomy (GTDB): domain Bacteria; phylum Verrucomicrobiota; class Verrucomicrobiia; order Opitutales; family Opitutaceae; genus Opi-474. The sequence continues at coordinate 9,739 of CAIKTR010000086.1, read as the reverse complement.
CTACCGCCGCCTGGAGCGCTGGATTGACGGCGACGCCGTGCAGCGCCGGGCCCTGGCCGAGGCCCCGCTCTCCGCGCTCAAGGGGCTCAAGCGCATCGTGAAGCACGGCCTGTTTTTCCTCGTCTCCGCCACGATCGCCCACCTGTTCCTCGCCTATTTCGTCTCGCTGCCCGAGGTCTGGGCCATGATGCGCGCCGCCCCCGTCGAGAACTGGAGCGCCTTCGCCTTCATGGCGGTCTTCACCGGCGTCCTCTACTTCAACTTCGCCTGGTTCCGCGAGCAGCTGTGCATCGTCATCTGCCCCTACGGCCGCCTGCAGTCGGCCCTGATCGACGACCACTCCCTGGTCATCGGCTACGACGCCCGCCGGGGCGAACCGCGCCTGACCGCCGCCGAGGACAAGAAGCGGCTCGCCGCCCACCTCGCCTCCGGCCAGCCCGCCGCCACCCTGCCCCGGGCCGGCGACTGCGTCGCCTGCCACCGCTGCGTCCATGTCTGCCCCACCGGCATCGATATCCGGCAGGGCCTGCAGATGGAGTGCGTCGGCTGCACCGCCTGCATCGACGCCTGCGACGACGTCATGACCCGGCTCCACCGGCCGCGCGGCCTCGTGCGCTACGACTCCCAGAACGCGTTTGCCGGCCGGGCCACCCGCTGGCTGCGGCCCCGCACCGCCCTCTACGGCGTGCTCCTGCTTGTCGGCGCCAGCGTCGCCACCTGGGCGCTCTCCACTTTCCGGCCCGCCAACCTCGGGATCACCCGCATCGGCGGCGCGCCCTACATCGTCTCCGACGACTACATCCGCAACCAGTTCTTCGTGCGGCTCGTCAACAAGCAGAACCAGCCGGTGCAGTTCGTGCTCAGCCTCGAGGGCGCCCCCGCCGGTCTGCGCCAGTCCGGCCTCCAGGGTCCGGTGGTGGTGCCCGCGCTGGGCGAGGTCGTCCAGCCCCTGGTGCTCCAGCAGCCGCGCCCGGACTACCACGGGCCCTTTGCCCTTTCCGTCCGCATCCAGGACCTGGCCAACCGCTTTCACCTGAACCGGCCGATCGAGTTTCTGGGGCCGGACGTGAAGCTCCTGCGCGAGGAGGAGGAGGATCGGCGTGAGCACCGGGAACCCCGCCACTGATCCGGCGCCCGCGCGGCCGAGCCGGCTCTGGCTCATTTTCGTCGCCGTCCTGTTCCTGCAGCTTGCCGCGTGGGTCGCTTGGCTCATCGTGGCCTCGCGGCACCCGGTGGCCGAGGTCCCCCTCACCACCGCGCCGCACCGCTGACATGGAACTCGCCGCCGTCAATTCGCCCGCCACCGCCCTGCTCGCCGGCCTCGTCACCAGCCTGCACTGCGCCGGCATGTGCGGCCCGCTGGCCTGCACCCTCATGCCGGTCCGCGGCGACCGCTCCGACCCCCAGGTCGTCAGCACCGTCTACCATGCCGCCCGCCTGGCCGGCTACATGGCGCTCGGGGCCGTGGCCGGCGGCCTCGGGCAGATGCCGCTGACCTGGGTGACGGGCTCCGCCCTGCGCTGGCTGCCCTGGATCCTCGTGCTGTTCTTCGTCGCGATGGCGCTGCGCTGGGACCGCTTCCTGCCCAAGCCGGCCGTCTTCGGCCGGTTCTCGCTGCAGCTGAGCGCCTGGATCCGCGGGCGCTCCCGGGTGCAGGGCGCCGCCGCCCTCGGCCTCGCCACCCCCCTGCTGCCCTGCGGGCCGCTCTATTTCCTCCTCACCCTCGCCCTGCTCTCCGGCTCGGCGCTGCGGGGCGTCGAATTCATGCTGGCCTTCGGCCTCGGCACCGTCCCGCTGCTGTGGCTGCTGCAGTCCCAGGCCGGCTGGATCCGCTCCCGCCTCTCCCCGCTCTGGCTCGGCCGCCTGCGCCTGGGGCTCGCCCTCGCCACCGCCCTGGTCATCAGCTGGCGGCTGCGGGCCACCCTCGGTTTCGCCGGCCCCGACCCGTCCACCTTCCTCTGCCACTGACGTGAGCTCCGCCGCCGCCGTCCCTCCGCCTCCGGGGGCCCGCCCCCCGCCCACCTGCCGGCACTGCGGGACCCCCCTGCTCGAGGGGCGCACCCCTGCCGAGGGCTTCTGCTGCGCCGGTTGCGCCTACGTCTACCGCCTGGTACACGAGCACGGGCTCGCGGGTTATTACGACATCAAGGACGAGATCACCGCCCCGGCGGACGCCGCGGTCTTCCAGCCGCGCGACCTGGCCTGGCTCGACACCGCGCAGCAGCAGGCCGAGGCCGCCGCCGGCACCCGCCCGCCCGAGCTCACCCTCGACGTCCAGGGCATCTCCTGCGCCGGCTGCATCTGGCTGATCGAGCGGGTCTTCCTGCAGCAGCCCGGAGCCCGCGACATTGAGGCCAGCGCCCAGCTCGGCCAGATGCGCGTCCGCTGGCTTCCCGGCCGGTTCTCCGCCGCCGAGTTCGCCCGGCGCCTGCAGACCTTCGGCTACCTCGCCGGCCCGGCCGGGGCGACGCCCGCCGTGCCCGAGACGCGCGGGCTCGTCCGGCGCATCGGGCTCTGCACGGCCTTCGCGATGAACGCCATGCTGTTCACGCTCCCGGTGTTCTTCGGGATGGAGCCGTCCTTCGCCTACGCCCGGCTCTTCGGCACGCTGGCCCTGGCCTTCGGCACGCTCAGCCTGCTCGTGGGGGGCACCTATTTCTTCAACCGCGCCGCCCGGGCCATCCGCGAGGGGATCCTGCACATCGACCTGCCCATCGCCCTCGGCATCGCCGGCGCCTACCTGGGCTCGCTCTACGGCTGGAGCACCGGCCAGGCGGACTACATCTACTTCGACTTCGTCTGCACCTTCATCCTGCTGATGCTGGTGGGCCGGTGGGCCCAGGTCGCCGCCGTCGAGCGCAACCAGCGCCGCCTGCTGAGCCAGCAGCCCAAGCCCCCCCAGGTCCGCCTCGCCGCCGGCGGCAGCGTGGCGCCCGAGCACCTGGTCGCCGGCCAGGACTATTTCTCCGCCTCCGGCCACACCGTGCCGGTCGAGTCGCGGCTCGCCACCGCCACCGCCGCATTCTCCCTCGCCTCCATCAACGGCGAGGCCGAGCCCCGCACCTTCCGCGCCGGCCAGCGCGTGCCCGCCGGGGCCGTGAATCTCAGCCGCACGGAGGCCCGCCTCACCGCCCTGCAGCCGTGGCGCGACTCGCTGCTCGCCCAGCTGCTGGCCCCCGCGGAGCGCGCCGGCGCCCGGCCCGCCCTGCTCGAGAAAATTGTCCGCGGCTACCTCATCGGCATCCTCGGCGTGGCCACCCTCGCGGGGATCGGGTGGTGGCTGGCCACCGGCGACGCCCTCCGCACCGGCTCGGTCGTCACCGCCATCCTCGTGGTCTCCTGCCCCTGCGCCATCGGCCTGGCTTTCCCGCTCGCCGACGAGATGGCCACCATCGCCCTCCGGCGCCGCGGCGTGTTCGTGCGCACCGACGACCTGTGGCCCCGGCTCGCCGCCGTCCGCCAGCTGGTCTTCGACAAGACCGGCACGCTGACCCTCGAGACCCCCGTCCTGCAGGACCCCGCGGTCCTCCACGGCCTCGACCCGCTGGCGCGCCGCGCGCTGCTGGCGCTGGTGCGCGATAACCCCCACCCCGTCAGCCAGTGCCTGCTGGAGAACCTGCTCGGCGGCGGGCCGGGCGAGGCCGCGGACGGCGAGGTGCTGGAGACCATCGGCCAGGGCATGGCCCTCACCGCCGACGGCCATCTCTGGCGGCTGGGCCGCCCCGGCTGGGCCGGCCCGGCCCCGGACGCCGCCGACGGCACTTGGTTCACCTGCGACGGCGCCCCGCTGGCCTGCTTCCGCTTCACCGACGCCGCCCGGCCCGATGCGCGCACCGAACTGGCCGCCCTCGGCCAGCTCGGCTATCCGGCCTACATTCTCAGCGGCGACCACCACGCCAAGGTCGGGCACCTCGCCACCGAGCTGGGGCTGCCCGCCACCCACGCCCTCGGGGAACTCACGCCCCAGGGCAAGGCCGCCTGGCTCACCCGCCACGGCGCCGACGCCACCCTGATGCTGGGCGACGGCGCCAATGACAGCCTCGCCTTCGACCAGGCCCTCTGCCGGGGCACCCCCGTGATCCATCGCGGCCACCTCGGGCAAAAGGCCGACTTCTACTACCTCGGCCGCGGCATCGCCGGCCTGCGCGCCCTCTTCGTTGTCAACGGCGTGCGGCGCCGCAGCCAGCGGACCATCCTCATCTTCTCCGTCGCCTACAACGTCCTCGCCGTCGGGCTGGCCGTGGCCGGCCACATGAACCCGCTGGTCGCCGCGGTGCTCATGCCCGCCAACTCTCTCATCACCCTCGCCCTGGTGACCGGCGGGATGCGCCCGGCCTTCCGCGCCTAGGCGGTGGCGGCTCTTTTCACCCCCACCTTCGGGACAACGCAGGATTGATGTCCGCGTCCGGTGCGGCCAGTCTGGCGGCGGGCCGGAAAATCTGACGCTTCGCCCGTTGGCCCATGATCCGCCTATGAACACCACCCGTTCGCTGGAAACCGTCACGTCCAACCTCAAGGCCAAGGTCGCGGCGGAGCTCGCCCGCACCGGCGGCCTGCTGCATTTGGCCCCCTGCTGGGTGCCGCGCTCGTTTCTCCAGCCCGGGCTGCGCCTGAAGCTGCACGGGGACGACATTTACGCCTACGGCGCCGACCGGGGCGGGATCGACGAGCGCTGGTTCGCCTCGACCACCGAGGCGGCCAACCAGGGCCGGGTGCCCGATGAGGGGCTCAGCTATGTCGTGGCCGGACGGGAGCGCTTCACCCTCCGGCAGGCGGTGGCCGAATGCGGCGCCGAGCTGATCGGCCAGGCCATCTGGGGCGCCTACGGGCGCTGGCCCGTCTATTCCAAGTTTTTCGACAACCTGGGCCCGATTCCCCATCACATGCACCAGAGCTTCGAGCAGGCCCGGCTCGTCGGCCGGGAGGGCAAGCCCGAGAGCTACTATTTCCCGCCGCAGCACAACAGCGTCGGCAATCATTTTCCGTACACCTTCTTCGGCCTCGAGCCCGGCACCACCAAGGCCCAGGTGCGGACCTGCCTGGAAAATTGGAACCGGGGCGACAACGGGATCCTCGACCTGTCCCGGGCCTATCACCTCAAGCCGGGGACGGGCTGGCTGGTCGGGCCCCGGATCCTGCACGCCCCGGGCTCGCTCTGCACCTACGAGCCGCAATGGGGCAGCGACGTCTTCGGCATGTACCAGAGCCTGGTCGAGGGCCGCCCGGTCTCGCGGGAACTGCTCACCAAGGATGTGCCCAGCGAGTATCACCACGACCTCGACTACCTCGTGGAGCAGCTCGACTGGCCCGCCAATGTCGAACCGAACTTCAAGGACCATCACTACCTGGAACCGATTCTGGTGGCCGACACCCGCGCGGAGGGCTTTGCGGACCGCTGGATCGTCTACGGACGGCTGGAGGGCCGGCAATATTTCACGGCGAAGGAGCTGACCGTCGATCCCGGCGTGAAATGCCGGATCCAGGACCAGGGGGCCTATGGACTGGTGTGTGTGCAAGGCCGGGGGACCATCAATGGCCAGCCCCTGAACAGCCCCACCCTCATCCGTTTCCATGAGATCACCGAGGACGAGTATTTCTGCACCGAGCGCGGCGCCCAGGCCGGAGTGACCTTCGAGAATACCAGCAAGAACGAGCCGCTCGTGTGCCTGCGCTATTTCGGCCCGGAAGTGAACCCGGCGGCTCCGGCCATCGGTGCCCAGCCGGCCTGAACCCCCGCGATCGGGTCGGCCCCGGGCGGAGGCCGGCCGCTCAATCGTACTGGGCCAGTTCCAGGATGACCCCGTCGGGATCGAGGAAATAGACGAGCGTCTTCCGGCCGGCATCGTGGCTCACCACGCCCGCCGGCACCGCCACGGGCTCGCTGAACAGGGTGTGGCCCAGGGCGCGCAGCCGGGCGCAGGTGCCGGCCATGTCGTCCACGCGGAACGCCAGGTGCCGGAGTCCCACGGTATTGGCCTGGGAATTCGCCGCCACGCCGGCGCCCGCCGGCTGGTCGTAGCAGAGCAGCTCAATCCGCGGCTCGCCCGCCGGCGCCAGCAGGTAGGCCACGCGGGCGCTGACCGTGGGCAGGCCGACAATCCGGCCGATCCACTCCCCGTGCAGGTGGGCTTCCCGGACTAGGCGAAAACCCAGCACCTCCGTGTAGAACCGCACCGAGCGCTCCAGGTCCGAAACCACGATGTTGATGTGATCGATGGCGGAGATCATCCGGCGAGCGTGAAATGACGCTCCCGGGCGGCAAGCGCGTTTTCCCGGCAGGGGCGAGCGGTTCTGCCTCCCGGGCCGCCGGCGCGCCTGGGTCGGCCTCAACAGCTCCGGCCAAAAGGCGCCCAAATGAAACGCCCGCCGCCGCCCGTGGACCCCGCTCAGCATCAGGCCCGCTTCTGTTGCAGGCCATCCGGTCACTGCCCTTGACCGTCCTGCCCGGATACGTGAAGTGTCCCTCCCGTTCGGCCCTGTAATCCCATACTCCATAGCTCTCATTATGCGCCCCGCAATTATTGCCCTTGCAGTCATCGCCACGGTCATCGCGCCGGTTCACGCTCTCAGCACGGCTACCGACATCATCGGGCCGACCGATAATAGAACCAAAGCTGGCCTTACCAAGCCGAGCAGCAACAAAACCAAAGCCGGGATTATCGGACCGACCGATAACAGGACCAGAGCTGGCATCGTTGGGCCGAGCGATAGCCGGATCAAAACCGGCGCCGTCAAACCGAGCAGCAACAAGGCCAAAACCGGCATCATCGGGCCGAGCGAGCGCAAGACCAAAACCGGCATCATCGGACCGAGCGAGAACAAGGCCAATGCCGGCATCATCGGACCGTCCGATAGCAAGTGACCGCGCCGCAGGATTAGGCGGCGGGTGCCGGCTCAATTCACGGTCGCAGCGCGGCCTGGAAAAAGGCGTTGGAGGTCCAGTGCCAGTCACGGTCGCCCCACAGCGAGAAACCGGGCTCCGCGTAGTTCGAGAGACTGCTGCCCTTGAAATCCATCCCCGCGACCACCCGCAGCGCATCGGCGTTGTAGCGCTGGTACCAGTCCCACCCCACGCTCGGATGATCGGGCCAGAAACAGGGGCCGAACGATTCGGTGATGATGGCGGCCAGTTTTTTCCCCGAGGGCAGCGTCAGTTGCTGCAGGGCAGCCTGATGGTAGTCCTGCACCCGCCGGAGCATGGCGGGATAATGCTTTCGGCAGGCACGGTCCCAGGCCTGCGAAAAAGCGGCCAGATCGGATGCCCGCAGGCCGGCAAATCGCCCTTTTAAGACACCGGGACCAACAGCCGCGAACGCTTGGCGGTCGGCGGCATCCATGATGACGCTGGGCATGAAATGCACATCGACGACATCGTACAGATCCGTCAGGCGCGCCGCGTAGTTTTCCATGCCCAAGGACGAGTAGGAAAGCGGGATGCCATCGCGCGCGACTTCGGCTTTGATCGGCTCGGCCATCCACCGGTTGATCCGGCGGTAAACGGCATCCACGGCTTGGTTCCGCCTCAGCTGGGTCTCGCCTTCCTCCAGGGGCTGATCGGGCAACTGGGCCAGCGCCGCCAGCTGACGGCCGGCAAAATGGGGCACCTCGTTCATCGGCGCGATCCAGACCGCGCGTTCCAGCACCCCCTCCTCGCGCATCAGCTTGAGCGCCTTCACCCACGTTTCCCCGTAGCCGGTGAAGGCGCGCTCCTCCGCCGCGACCGCGATCGGCTGACCGTCCCCATTGAGCCCGTTCTGGGCCCGGCTGAACATGTGGCCCTTGTCCCAACTATCGAGCCCCAGCCACAGGCCATGCTGGCGGCACAGTCCCGCCAGCTGCGCCACCTTGCGCCGCACGTCACAGGAAAAATCGACCGCGCGCTGTCCCCAGCTGGGCAAATCCACTCCGGGATTCCAGTTCTTCTCAAACCGCGACTCCGGCTCCAGCAGGCGGGACGGGAAACAGTCCACCCGCAGCGTGTTGTAGCCGCGCTCGACCGCCTCAACTACGCGACGCTCCAGATCCGCATACGCGCCGCCCGGATGGCCGGCGTGCAGCCAGGAGAAATCCCACATCGAAATCGTCAGGCGCGTCTTCCGGTCAAAATACTCCGCTGGGCCCGCGACCGCCGCCGGCGTTCGCACCGCGACCCCCTGCGCGCCCGCCCGGGTCGCGGCCACGGTGATCGGCAGCGCGAGCGCGGCCTGCCGGATAAAACTGCGCCGCGTAATCTTCATGCGAGAGCGGCTGGCATTGAACGGGAGCCGGCCCGGTTTGGCGAGTGCGGAGACGCCACCCGTCGGGCCCCGGCCGTCCGCCCCCGGCCACTCGGGCACTAGCCTATGCGCTCACTAGGGCATGCCACGCCGCTTGTCTGGTACCCTGCGGGGATGCTGCGTTCGGCGCTTGAAAAGCTCAGTCGAGGCATAACTTTTCGTCGAACGCTTCGCCCTTCAGCCGGACCAAGGAGAATTTATGTCTCCCCGGAGGCATCGCTGAAGTGCTGGATTCCCGGGTCATTAAATTCAGACCGGCCGTTGGTCGTTTTGTGGCCAACCATGTCCGCCCGGCGCGCATGTTTGGGACATTGGGGCCAATGTCGGAGTATTCACGTTTCTCGCGGCGGCAAAAACTTCCTCACAGGGGAAGGTCCTCGCGGTTGATGCCGACCCGTTTCATGCGGCGATGCGGCTGCGTTCGGCGGAAATTCTGGACGACCGAGACGCGAAACCTACGGTTCTCACGGTGCGCGTATCGGACAAGATTGGCGCCGAGGAGTTTGCCGTTCCGGTGAGAACGCGCGCCTCCAATTTTGTGCTCGCCACCGGCGGCTGCTCCCAGATCGGAGGGATTAGATCCACCTACCAGGCAGTCAGTGTGACGCTCGATTTCCTGTTGGAGCACTCTTTGCCACCACAGATCAGCAAAAGGACAACGAGGGCATGGAGGCCCGTTCGTTAAAGGCCGCTCCGCAACTTTTAACCAGGGTGCGGCCTGCGCTGCATCTCGAGGTTTGGGATGAGATCGCGGATGACCTGACCACCTTATTAAGCGACTGTGGTTATGTTCTGCACGATGGAGAAAAAAGTGATCACCCGAGGGTCTCTCGCGCAACGTGGTGCACGATAGCAACCCCGCGCGAGAAGCCATGGGGAGGCTGAGCTACCCTCGTTCGGCCGCTCTAGGAGTGACGCCGTGCTAGCCGCACCTACGGCGGTCGTCTGGTGTCGTCTGCGATCGCGAGTGGCCGCGCAAGACCACTCTCGCAAGTATCTGAGGTTGGCTGGTCTAGACGCAAAAAGACCCCCGGAGTCGCCTCCGGGGGTCTGAGTGAAATGGAGCGGGCGAAGAGACTCGAACTCTCGACGTCCACCTTGGCAAGGTGGTGCTCTACCAACTGAGCTACGCCCGCAAAAACAGGGTGTCAGAACTAGGCGGCCCACCCGCATCGTCAACAGCTATTTTGCGGCGGGCCCAGGACGGGGCCGCCTCAGTCGAGCTGCAGGCGGTCGCCGCCCCCGGCGGATGATTTTTTCGCGCCCCGGGACGCCGACCGGCGGCGGCGCTGGCCGCCGCTCTCATGGTAATACGAGTAGTTGTTCGTGTAGTAGCCGTAGTCGTCGCCGGAATGCTGCGGCACCTGGTTCAGGACCACGCCCAGCAGGGGGGTGTTCAGGCCCGCCACAATCTGCTGCGCGCGCACCACCATGCTCTGGGGATTGCGGCGGTGCTGGATCAG
>CAIKTR010000085.1 GCA_903830425.1 uncultured Opitutia bacterium | reverse complement strand
CCGCCGGAAGTGAGTTCCCCGCCGCGGCGGTCGCACAGGGCCGGGCCGGAGTTTGGCGTGCGTTCGAGCCAGGCGTTCCAGGCCGCGCGGCGCAGGGCCATGCCGGCACCGATCGGAGCAAAGGCAGGATAGCTGTTGCGGGTGGCTCCGTCCGGCCGCAGGCCGCGGGAAATCAGCGGCTGGGGGCCGAGATCTCGCAGCGCCAGCAAGGGAAAAAACTCTCTGGTCCAGTCGGGCGCGGCCCCGGCCCACTCCGGCAGCGATTTGCCGCCGAGCGCCCCGACGCGTGGATGGTCGCTGAAGAGCGCCAGCACCTGGGCGAGGTAGTCCGGCGCGAGGACGTTGTCGTCATCGACCAGCACGGCACATGCACCCTGCGCGGCGGTGAAGCCGCACCGCCGCGCGTGGCTGAGTCCCAAGGCCGGTTCACGGATGACGCGGAGGTTGCGCGGGACCGGGTCGATCTCGTCCCCGGCTGCGAGCGGCGGACTCGAGCCGTTGTCGACCAGCACGGTTTCCCAGCAGGCGACCGGCAGGGTCTGGGCATGCAAACCTGCCAGGGTGCGCCGCAACCGGCCGGGATCCGGATTGTGCGTGCAGACAACGACGGTAATGAGCGGTGGAGGATTCATCGGCTCGGACTCAGCTTGCCCCGGGCAGCGGTGAAGGCGTGCCGCCAGCGCAGCGCAGGCTGCTCAATGGCGTGCCAGCTCAACCAGGCCAAGGCCCCGGCCAGGAGCAAGCTCAGGAGCAGATAGGCCGTCAGCCCCTGCCGGTGAACACCCGCCTGGGCGAGCACCTGCTGGACCGGATACCCATAGACATACAGCCCGTAGCTGTAGTCGCCGCCGACCCGCTGCTCCCAGTTGCGCACCGGCAGCCGGCCGGACAGCCAGAACAAGACCGGGGGCAGCGCGAGTGGTGAAAGCAGCCCGCCCCAGCCCAGTCTCCAGGCGGCGATGAGCACGGCGAGTCCGGTCAGGGCGACCCAAGTGCGGGTTGCGAGCCAGCCGGGCAGGGACGGAAACACGGCACACGTCATGCCCGTGGCGAAGTGCCAGCACATGAGTTTTCCCGGGTTGTCGAAAAATCGGAGCACCACGGAAGGCAGGACCCCCGCGCGAGCCAAGGGGTGGGCGGCGAGCATGACGCCCAACAGCACGGCCCAGGTGTAGCGCCCTCGGTAGCCGAGCAGGCCGGCGAGTCCGCATCCGGCGACGGCGAGATAACAGCTTCCCTCGTAGAACAGGGTCCAGAGCGAGCCGTTGAGGTCGCCCGGGTGGGGATTGGTCGCCGTGAGGTCGCCGATGCTGATCTGCGCGCGGGGCTGCAGCAGGTTGTGCCCCACGTAGCCGATCGCGCTAGGCTCCTGCGCGAAGTAAGCTCCGCGCAGCTCGGCGCTGCTCGCGTGGATCAAGGGACCGAGGACCAGCGCGGTGACGACGAGACAGACCCAGAAAGCCGGTCCGAGCCGCAGGATCCGATGCCAGAGGAAAGCCGGCAGCGACTGCAGCCGCAGCCAGCTGGAGGCCACCAGCCAGCCGCTCAGCACGAAAAAGCACTGCACCGCAAAGGTGCCGGCATTGAGCCCCCCGCGGGTCCAGCGCATGAGCGGTTCCTCGGCGTAGCCGCCGAGGTAGTAGGCGTGGGTGTAAATCACCATCCCGGCTAGGACGATGCGCAGAAAGCCGATGCTGTTGGTCGCGCGAGGCAGGTCCGCGGGGGCGGGATCGCCCAATTTGTTCGCGGTCATGAAGGTGGTAGTATCAGCACGGCCCGCGGCCGGCACCAGTTCAGTTGAACCTCTGCAGCAGCAGGTGCAAGATGCGGTGGTTGGAGGCTTGGGCCGACACGCAGAAAATCACGGCCGCCGCTGCAAACGCGCCCACCCAGACCCGTCTTTCCCCCGGCGTGGTTGGGCGCCCCCCGAGCCAGGCGACGGCCCCAACCCCGGCCATGCCGGCGCAGAGATAAGAGTAAAAGCCGTAGGCGTAGGGATATTCGCGGTGGAAGATGAAGGTCTGGTATTTTTCGGAAAATGCGACCGGCAGGTTGAGCACAACCGCCCAGGCCAGCAACCACGGCCAGTGACGGGCCCCAGGTGACGCGTGGCGTAGGCAGCGTGCCAGCACCCAGGTCAGGACGAGGGCCTGCCCGAGGCCCAGCCACAGATCGGTCATGGGCAGTTGGCGCAGGGTCAGTCCAATCTCGGCCAGTGGGCGTAGCAACGGTCCGGGCGTGCCCGCAGGCGGCCGGTTAACCAACAGTTCAAAGCCCGGCGTGATGCCTGCCATCTGGCGGACCAGGATTTTGCCCGCCGCGGTGAAATCGGCCGACAGACGGGTGCCTTCATAGGACGTCGGATATTCCCGGGCGAAGGCGAAATAGACGAGAAGGTAGCTGCCGGCAACGACCGCCGGCCCCAAGTTGGCGCGGATCAGGCCACGCCAGCCGCCGCGCGAGGAGTGGAGGGAGAGGGCGACGAAGGTCGGGAGGAACAGCACGAACAGTTCGTGCATCAGACAGGCGAGGAGATAGAGCCCCGCCGCCATGATGCCGGACCAGAGGCGTCGTTGCTGAAGATAGGCGTGGTGGCAGAGCAGTGCGGCCAGCAGGGCGCTGCCGCCGATCCAGTTGAAGGGATACGACAGGACGAGATAAAAGGTCGGCGGCAGGTGCAGCACCCCCGTTAGGAGCAACGCCACCGCGGCCCCGTGCACTGCGTGGCCCAGCACGCGGGCCACGAGCCAGGCGGCCAGCCCGATCTGCAGGTAGAAGCCGGCCGCGCGCCACAGACTGAAAAGCCACGGACTCGGCACTTCGTACAGGGCGAGCAGCGCACGGTGAAAGATGGGCGTGGCATAGTAGAAACGGGCCTGGGTGTGCGCCGCTTCGGTCATGTAGTCGGCGCCGTGGCCGCGATCGGCCTCGGCCTGAAAGGCGAGGTCGTCGGTCGTCGCGAACCGGACCGGCATTGTCCGCACCCAGAAGTGGAGAAAACCCAGCAGCAGGATTGCGCCGATTGCGATCCAGGTCGGGGTCGGCACGGGCCGGACGGGGAGCGGGTTCTCAGGTGAGGGTTTCATTGGGGCCGAGTCGGCCGGGCATGGTCGCGGATGGCACCGGCAATCCGGCCGGAGTGGTGGCTGCCGCGGGTGGCGACGACCACGTCCGCTTGCGCCCCGGTACCTTGCCCGGTGTTGCTAGCTGGCCGTGATCGTCCAGTGGCAGGGCAAGTCGACCGGTCCGATGACATGGAGCGGCGGCCGGCCCGGGTAGTGGCGGGGCGAAACAAACGAGAAAGAGACGGCCTCGGGCTTGTGATCGAAGTCGCCGGCCTTGTCGCCGAGCCAGGCGGACAGGCTGTAGTGGCCCGAGTGCAGCGCCAGATTGGGCACCACCCAGGTGCAGGTCCCCGCCTTGGCCGCGGCGATCTCCGGCACAGGAGGATGGGTGCGCATGTTGCCGCCAAAGATCGGCCGGCCCTCCGAACTCAGCAGGACGAACCCGGCCGCCGGGGGCCGCAGCGGCTCGGGTGACTGGAAGGTCAGGCGCACCACGAGGTCGCCGGCGGCGAGTCGCACCGGGTCAATGGCGATGGCGGTGATACACGGGCGATCCGTGACGGGGAACTCGGCGGTGAATTCCGACTGGGGTCGGTGATAGCGGGCGATCACCTCCTGGATGCAGCCCGCGGCCGCGACGCGCCCGGACTCCAACAGCAGGCCGTTCTGACAAATGCTGCGCAGCGCCTCAAGCTGGTGGCTGACGAAGAGCACGGTCCTTCCGGTGCGTGAGATCCCGTTCATGCGCCCCAGGCACTTTTTCTGAAACGCGGCGTCGCCCACCGCCAGCACCTCGTCCACGATCAGGATCTCCGGCTCCAGGTGCGCGGCCACCGCGAAGGCCAGCCGCACATACATCCCGCTCGAATAGTG
>CAIKTR010000084.1 GCA_903830425.1 uncultured Opitutia bacterium | reverse complement strand
CATGCCCGCGCCACGCCCTCCTGCGCATGCCGTTTTCCCATGTATTTTTCCCGCTCCCTCCTCCTCCTGTCCGTCTCCCTGACCGCCGCCGGCCTGCCCGGCGCGGCCGCCGCCGAGCCCCCGGCCGCAACAATCGTCCTGCCGGCGATCGTCGTCACCACCCGGCACACCCAACAGCCGCTCGTCGTCACCGCCGACCCGAAGGCTCCCGCCCAGCCCATGCCCGCCCACGACGGCGCCGAGGTGCTCAAGAGCATCCCGGGCTTCGCCGTCATCCGCAAGGGCGGGGCCGACGGCGACCCCGTCCTGCGCGGCCTCGCCGGCTCGCGCCTCGGCATCCAGATCGACGGCGAGTGCCTCTACGGCGGCTGCGGCAACCGCATGGATCCGCCCACCGCCTACGTCTTCCCCGCCGCCTACGACCGCATCACCGTCATCAAGGGCCCGCAGACCGTGCTCCACGGCCCCGGCAACTCGGCCGGCGTCGTGCGGTTCGAGCGGGACAACTTCCGGCCCACGCGGCCGGAATCCGCGCTCTTCGCCTCCGCCACCGCCGCCAGCTTCGGCCGGATCGACGCCGTCGGCGAGGCGCGCACGGGCAACCCCGCCGCCCAGGCCCGCCTCACCGCCACCTCGACCCGCGCCGACGACTACGCCGACGGCGCGGGCCAGGCGGTGCACTCGGCCTACGCGCGCTGGAGCGTCAACGCCTCCGCCGCCTGGACGCCTGACGACCGGACCTTCGTCGAGCTGGCCACCGCGCGCAGCGACGGCGAGGCCGCCTACGCCGACCGGTCGATGGACGGGGTGAAGTTTGACCGCCAGAACTACGGCCTGCGCCTCCGCCGCACCGCGCTGAGCCCGCTCGTGGCCGAGGCGGAGGCGCGGCTCTACTCGAACTACATCGACCATGTGATGGACAACTACCGCCTGCGGCCGCTGGTCCCCACCCTGATGATGCCCGGCCCGGCCGTGTCCAATCCGGACCGGCTCACCACCGGGGCGCTCGCGCAGCTGGTGCTGACCCCCGCGGCGGCCGGCCGCGTGACCGCCGGCCTCGACACCCAGCGCAACGTCCACACCGTCCGGAGCACGGCCAACGAGACGACTGATCGCTACGAGGCCAAGGCCCGCCTGCGCGACGCCGAGTTCCTGCAGGCCGGGGCGTTTGCGGAGGCGGCGTGGACTCTGGCGCCGGGCCGGCGGCTCTACGGCGGCGCCCGGCTCGACCACTGGCGGGCCACCGACCGCCGGGCCGGCGTCGCCCTCAGCATGATGAGCCTCGCGCCCAATCCCAGCGCCGGTCACACCCGGACGAGCGAGCTGGCCAGCGGCTTCGTCCGCGCCGAGCAGGATCTGGCGGCCGGCGCCGCCACGGCCTTCGCCGGGCTCGGCCGCGTCCAGCGCTTCCCCGACTACTGGGAGCTCATCAAGAACGAGAGCGCGGCCAGCGTCACCGCCTTCGGCACCGCGCCGGAGACCACCACCCAGCTCGATGCCGGCGTGGTCTTCCACCGCGGCCCGGTGGAGTTCAGCCTGTCGGCCTTTGTCTCGGACCTCGCCGATTTCGTCCTCGTCCAGAGCGCCGTCGCCAAGCCCGCCGGGATGACCGGCACACGCAGCGCCGTGATCACGCGCTCCGTCGCCGCCACCACTCGCGGGGGCGAGGCCGGCCTGGCCTGGCGCTGGGCGGACCACTGGAAGCTCGACGCCTCGCTCGCCGCCGTGCACGGCGAGAACGACACCGACCACCGCCCGCTGGCCCAGATGCCGCCGCTCGAAGCGCGGCTCGCCCTCGACTACGCGGAGCCGCGCTGGTCCGCCGGGGCCCTGGGCCGCCTGGTCGCCGCGCAATCGCGCTTCGCCGTCAACCAGGGCAACATCGTCGGCCAGGACCTCGGCCCCTCGGACGGGTTTGCGGTCTGCTCGCTCCACGCCAGCTGGAAGCCCCTCCCCCCGGCCCGGCTCTCCGCCGGCGTGGACAACCTCTTCGACGCCACCTACGCCGAGCACATCAGCCGCGCCGGCGCCGCCGTCACCGGCTTTGCCCAAACCACCCGGGTGAACGAGCCCGGCCGCACCCTCTGGCTGCAACTCCAGATCACCTATTGAAGGCCGCCCCCGGACGGTCCAAGATGGCGCTCCCCCCTCCTCCCATGAAGCTCGCGACGGTTCGAACCCTGCTCTGCCTCCTGTCCAGCCTCCTGCCCGGGCTGGCGGCGGAAACCGGTCATCCCCTGCGCGGCGTGGTCACCCGCGTCCTGGCGCCGGAAAAGCTCGTCCTCGTGCAGCACGAGGAAATCCCCGGCTTCATGGGCGCCATGACCATGGCGTTCCGCGTGCCCGACGCCGTCTGGCCGCAGCTCACCCCGGGCACGCGCCTCACCGCCACCCTGCAGGGCGCGGGCGGCGCGTGGCGGCTGGAGGACGTGCACGTCATCGCGGCTCCCGGCGCCGCACCGGCGGCCGCGGCGGCGCCGGCCGAGCCCGGCTATCCCCTCGCCTCCGCGCTCGTGCCGGTGCCCGCGCGCCCCGGAGCCCGGGGCGTATCGCTCGCCCGCTCCAGCGACGGGGCGGTCTACCTGACCTGGCTGGAACCGCGCGCGCCCGACCAGACCGCGCTGTGCCTGGCCCAGTTCGACGCCGGCCGCGGCCGCTGGGGCCCCGCCCGCACCATCGCCACGGGCCGCGACTGGTTCGTCAACTGGGCCGACTTCCCGTCGCTGGCCGCGGAGCCCGGCGGCCGGCTGACCGCCGTCTGGTCCGTCAACCAGCCGGTCGGGGCGCCCGCCGCGGCCGGCGGCGCGCACGCGCACGAGGCCGGTTACCAGGCGTGGATCAGCCAGAGCCCGGATGCGGGCGCCACCTGGAGTCCCCCGGCCCGGCTGACCCGCGAGAGCGCGTCGGTCGAGTTTGTCGCCCTCCAGCCGCTGGCCCGCGGCGGGGTGCTGGCCGTCTGGCTCGACGGCCGGGGCCGGGCGTCCGGCGGCCAGGCCCAGCAACTCTACGGCCGGCTCGTCGGCGGCGAGGGACCCGACCAGCGGATCGACGGCTCCGTGTGCGACTGCTGCCAGACCACCCTGACCGCCTTTCCCAACGGCTCCGCCCTCGTCGCCTACCGCGCGCGCCGCGACCACGAGGTGCGCGACATCCACACCGCCCTTTATCACCTGGGCCAGTGGCAGGCGCCCCGCGTGCTCAGCCCGGACAACTGGCGGATCGACGGCTGTCCCGTCAACGGCCCGCAGCTCGACAGCGTGGGCGGGCAGGTCGCCGCGGCCTGGTTCACCGCCGCCGGCCAGGAGCCGCGCGTGCTGGCGTCCCGGTCGCCGGATGCCGGCGCCCGGTTCACGCAGCCGCTGCGCCTCGACCTCGGCCGGCCGCTCGGCCGGGTCGACACGCTCCTGCTCCGCGACGGCTCGCGCCTGGTCGTCTGGCTCGAGGCCGCGGGCGAGACGGCCGCGGGCCTCTACCTGCGCCGCCTGTCCCCCGCCGACGAGGTCGGCCCGGCGGTGCTCCTCGCCGAGTCCCAGTCGGCCCGTGCCAGCGGATTTCCCCGGCTGGCGCTGGTGAAGGACTATGACGCCACCCCGGCGCAGGTGCTGCTGGCGTACAACCAGGCCGCGGCGCCGGGCACGGTGCACACGCGGCTGCTCACCCTGCCCGCGCTTTCGGCGCTCACCGGCCGGGCGCCCTGCCTGCCGTGCGACGAGGCGGACGCCAGCGCGGTCCGCGGCTATCCCATCCGCGGACGCGTCCTCGGGGCGGATCCGGAGCGCCGGCAGATCCTCGTGCAGCATGAGGAGATCCCCGGGGTCATGCGCGCGATGACGATGGAATTTGGCGCCGACCCGGAGGTGGTGGCGGCGGCCCAGCCGGGCCGCGAGCTGCTGGGCCGCATTGAGCGGCGCGAAAAAACCTGGTGGATCTTCGGGGTGAAATGGCTCGGGGACGGCCGGCCTTGACGCCGGGGGGATAACCCCGACAGTCCCTCCCTGCATGTCCGCCCTGCGCCGCCCCCGGTTGCCCGCCGAGATTTTCCGCCGCTGCGGTGCGGTCGGCGGCATCGCGCTGGTGCTGCTGCTCTCGGTGCTGACCGCCAGCCCGGAGCTCCACCACCTGCTGCATGGCCAGGCGGACGGCGCGACAGAGGAAGGATGCGTGGTCGTCCAGTTTGCGCACGGCGTGTCGGTCACGCCCGACACGGCCCTGGTCGCAGCCACGCCCGTCCGCTGGCTCGTCCCTAGCCGGCCAGAGATTATTGCCCTTTGCCTGACGTCGCCCCGCTACCTGCATCAGCCGGAGCGGGGGCCGCCAGCGAGCTGAGCACTGCGTCATCGCCGCGCCGGACCCGTCTGGGTCCGCGCGTTTTCCGCGTTTTTTCCGGGCGCGTCTCCGGGCGCGCCCACCAGTCCAGCCACTCAGACTCATCATGCCCCTTTCCCGCCTTTTTCCGCTTTTCCTCCTCTCCTCCACCGCCGTGCTCCGCGCCCAGGCCCCGGCCGCCGGCGTCCCGCCGGAAGAAACCATCATCACGCTCGACACCTTCCTGGTGAGCAGCGGCCCGGACGCCAAGAGCGCGTTCGACCTGGCCCAGGGCACCTCCATCCTCACGGGCCACGACCTGCACCTGCGGCAGCAGGGCACGCTGGGGGCAACCCTCAACGAGACGCCTGGCGTCAACGCCACCAGCTACGGGCCCGGCGCGAGCCGGCCCCTGATCCGCGGCCTCGGCGGCGACCGCATCCGGGTGCTGAGCAACAGCCTCGGCGCCCTGGATGCCTCCAGCATCAGTCCCGACCACACCACCGCGGTCGAACCGCTCTTCGCCGACCGCATCGAGGTCCTCCGCGGACCGTCCACCCTGCTCTACGGCAGCTCGGCGGTCGGCGGGGTCGTCAATGTGATCACCCACACCATTCCCGCCACCGCCCCCGCCACCCCGCTCACGGGCACCCTGGAGACGCGCGGTTTCGGCGCGGCCGACGAGCGCACCGGCCTCCTCGCCGTGACCGCCGGCAACCAGCGGTTCGCGGTGCAGGTCGACGGTTTGCGGCAGCACGGCGGAGACGTGTCCCTCCCGGGCGTCGCCCGGGTGGACGCCGCCGCCCCCGCCGACCAGCCCGCGGGCATTCTGCCCAACAGCGACCTCACGACGAGCAGCCTGGCGGTGGGCGCGACGGTCTTCACGCCCCACGGCCATGGCGGCATCGCGGTCAGCACGTACTCCACGCTCTACGGCGTGCCGGTCGGCGAGCCCATCAGCATCAACCTGCATCAGCGGCGCCTCGACTGCCAGGGCGAGACCTCCGCGACCTTCGGGCCGTTTCGCGGGGTGCACGCCCGCTTCGGCTACGGTGAGTACGAGCACGGCGAGGTCGCCGACCGGCGCACCGTCAACACCACGTTCCACAACCAGGCGTGGGAGGGGCGGCTCGAGCTCCCGCATGCGTTCGGGGCAACCGTCAGCGGCACCTTCGGCGGCCAGGCGGCGCGCAGCGATTTCTCGGCCGTCGGGGAGGAGGTCGTGACCCCGCCCTCCCGCACCACCAGCCAGGCGCTCTTTGCGGTGGAGGCCTGGCGGCTCGGCGCCTGGAGCCTGCAGGCCGGCGGCCGGCTGGAGCGCCAGTCCATCACGCTCGGCCCGGTGGACCCGACGCTGCCCGCCCTCCCCGGCTACGCCGCCACCCCGGGCGAATCCCGCCAGGACACCGGGGTGAGCAGTGCCCTCGGCGCGGTCTTCTATCCCGCGCGCAACTGGTCGGCCGGGCTCAACCTGGCCTACACCGAGCGCCTGCCCACCGCCCAGGAGCGCTTCTCCCACGGACCGCACGGCGGGACCGGCGCCTACGAGGTGGGGACGGGGCGCCTCGGCGCGGAGCGCTCCGTCGGGCTGGATCTGAGCCTCCGGCGCCGCGCCGGGTTCGTGACCGGGTCCGTCAGCGCGTTCGTGAACCGGTTTCAGGACTATATTTTCGAGCAGGAGCTGCCGCCGGACGCGATTCCCGCGGCGAACAATCCCGAGGCGCTGACCCCGTACCAGTTTGCGGCAAAGGACGCCCGGTTTTACGGCGGCGAAGCCGAGCTGACGCTGCACCTCCTCGAGCAGGGCGCGCGCCAGCTCCACCTCGACCTGACCGCCGACTACGTGCAGGCGCAGCAGACGACCGACGACGAGCCGCTGCCGCGCATCCCGCCGTTTCGCGGCGGCGCGGCGCTGCGGTACGAGGGCGGCCGCCTGCAACTCGGGGTGGGCACGCGCTTCGTGGCGCGCCAGGACCGCTACACCCACGCCGAGACGGCCACCGCGGGCTATACGCTGCTCAACGCCGACTTCGCCTACACGCTGCCGGTCGGCGGGATCAGCTACGAGTTCTTCGCCCGCGGCACCAATCTGACCGACCGGGAGGCCCGCGTGCACAGCTCGTTCCTCAAGGATTTCTGCCCGCTTCCCGGCCGGGGAGTCACCGCCGGCGTGCGGATGAATTTCTGAGGCTCCAGCAGGGGCAGACCCAGGCCGGCCGCCTTGCGTTGTTGCTCGCCCAGCCTCCTGACGTCGGCTGCTACTAGGGTACGGCGGCTAGGGCACCGCTCAGGCGCTTAGGCCGAAGACGGCCTTCGCGTAGTGCTCCACACTGAAGGGCTGCAGGTCCTCCGCCTGCTCCCCCAGCCCAACAAAATATATCGGGATCCGGAGCTGGCGATAGATCCCGACGAGCGCGCCGCCGCGGCTCGTGCCGTCGAGCTTCGTCACGACCAGACCCGTCAGGCCGAAGCTCTGGTGAAACACCTTCGCCTGCGCGAGCGAGTTGCTGCCCAGCGAGCCGTCCACCACCAGCCAGCGGTGCTGCGGCGCCGCCGGGTCGTGCTTCTGCAGCACGCGGCGGATCTTCGCCAGCTCCTCCATCAGGTTGGTCTTGGTGTGCAGCCGGCCGGCCGTGTCCACAATGAGGTAGTCGCGCCCCCGGGCCTTGGCCGCCTGCCAGGCGTCGAAGGCCACCGCCGCGGAATCCGCCCCCGTGTGGCTGGCGACGATCTCAAGGTCGAGCCGCGTCGCCCAGGTCTGGAGCTGCTCAACGGCGGCGGCGCGGAAGGTGTCGCAGGCGGCCAGGAGCGGGGTGCCGCCGTCCTGCTTGAGCCGCCAGGCCAGCTTGGCCGAGGTGGTGGTCTTGCCCGAGCCGTTGACGCCGATCAGGGCGATGACGGCGGGGTTGCCGCCCGGCACGCTGGGCGGCAGGACGCCCGCGGCGCCGGCCAGCACGCGCTGGAGCACGGCGGCGCCAAGCTCGGCCGCCTGGTGGCCCTGGAGCGACGGGTCCCGGGCGTAGGCCTGCTTGATCTCGGCCAGGATCTCGGCGGTCGTCTCGACGCCGAAGTCGGCGGTGTAGAGCGCCTCCTCGAGCTCGCCGAGCGAGGAGGGGTCAATCCGCCGCCCGCCAAACAGCCCGGCGGTCTTGGCCGCGATGGCGGAGACGGTCTTGGCGAACCCGGCCTTGAATTTGTTGAAGAGCCCGAACATGGCGGAGGAAAATTACTGGATGGCAGCCAGCCGGTAGCGAGGAGAATTCTGCCCCGCTCCACCTGCTCACGACTCCAACCCACCACTCACTACCCGCTACACCTACTCACTCCTCCTACCCACTACTCGCTACTCACCACGCGCTCCTTCTACCCACTACCCGCTCCTCCTCCTGCTCACCACCCGCTCCTCCTACTACTCCTCGCTACCCACTACTCGCTACTCCTCCCACTACTCACCACCCGCTCCTTCTACCCACTACCCGCTCCTCCTCCTCCTGCCCACCACCCGCTACTCCTGCCCCTACTCACTACTCCTACCCGCTACCCGCTACCCCCTCCTCATTCCGCCTTGCGGGCGTCCCGGCCGAGCTGGTCCTTCACGCGGTCGAGGATGCCGTTGATGAAGCGCTTGGCGTCGGCGTTGGAGAACTGCTTGGAGAGGTCGATCGCCT
>CAIKTR010000083.1 GCA_903830425.1 uncultured Opitutia bacterium | reverse complement strand
TGGCCGAGGATGGCGGGGCGCACGACGCCCGGGGCGGTGGAGCGGACCGGCTTGGTGGCGGCCTTGGCGGCGTGGGCCGGGCGGGCGGCGCGCGGGCCGGCGTTGTTGGCGCCGTCAACCAGGGCGAGCAGCTCGGTGACCGAGTCCTGCAGCACGATGGCCTGGGCGGACAGTTCCTCGGCGGCGGCGGCGGTTTCCTCGGCGCCGGCGGCGTTGGACTGGGTGACCTTGTCCATCTGGGAGACGGCGGTGTTCACCTGCTCGATGCCTTGGGTCTGCTCCTTGGAGGCCTGGGCGATCTCGCCGACGAGGGTGTCGACCTGGCGGGCCTTGCCGACGATCTCGCTGAGGGACTGGGCGACCTTGCCGCAGATCTGGACGCCGTGTTCGCTCTTCTTGACGGAGTCCTCGATCTTGCCGGCGGTCTCCTTGGCGGACTGGGCGCTGCGCTGGGCGAGGTTGCGGACCTCCTCGGCGACGACGGCGAAGCCCATGCCGGCCTCGCCGGCCCGGGCGGCCTCGACGGCGGCGTTGAGCGCGAGGATGTTGGTCTGGAAGGCGATCTCGTCGATCGTCTTGATGATCTTGGAGATGTCGTCGGAGGAGCCCTTGATGGCGTCCATCGCGCGCTTCATTTCCTCCATGTCGGCGGCGCCGGTGTCGGCGGCCGCGCGGGTCTGGCCCGCGAGGTCCTTCGCCTGGGTGGCGCTCTCCGCGTTGCGCTTGGTCATGCTGGAGATCTCCTCGAGCGACGCGCTGGTTTCCTCCAGCGACGCGGCCTGCTCGCTGGCGCCTTCGGCCAGCGTCTGGCTCGAGGAGGAAACTTCGCCGGAGGCGGCGGTGGTCTGGTCGGCGCCGGCCAGCAGGGCGGAGGCGACGGATTTGATGGGACCGGCGATGGACCGGGTCATGTAGAAGGCGACGGCCACACCAATGACGACGGCCAGAATCAGTCCGCCCATCATGACATTGGAGGCGGTGGAGAGGGACTGGGCGTTTTTGGTGGAGCTTTCGTTGGTTTCCTTCAACCCGAGGGCGGCGGTGGTCTCCGCCTCGAGGAGGACGGCATTGCCGACCGCGCCGCGCTTCTTGCCGATATCGTCGCGGACGTACCAGTTGGTCAGCAGGTCCTTCATGGCGGCCTGGTAGCCATCGGCGGCTTTCTGGCACTCAGCCATCTGCTGCAGATTGATCGCCTGCGTGGTGATGGGGCGCATCTCCTCCAGCTTGGCGCGGATGGTGTTGAAATGTTTCTGGGCATCCTCGATGAGCTTCGGGTTGCGCTCGGCCTGGGCCCGCCAGGCCGCGAGGCGGACCGAGTTGCCGGCGTCGATGACGTCGTTCACCAGGTTGATCTTGAGGTTGCGCTGCCGGAGCTTGTCCATGGCGATGTTGTTCTCGGTGTCGGCATCAAAGGCCTTGTTCTGGGCCTCGAGATAGCTGTAGCAGACCTTGACGAAGGCCTGGGCGTTGACGTCCATCTGCGCGCGATTCCCTTCCATCATCTTGTCGTTGGCGTTGGTGTCCTTGACCAGCTGCTCGTACTCCAAGGCCTTGACTTCGGCTTTTTCCGCGGCCGCCTTCAATTGCTCGAGGCCGGCGTATTTGGTCCCCAAGTCCTTGGCTGCCTTCAGGTGCTCCTTGACGGACTCCAAGTGCTTGAGTCCGGCGGTGTGGAAGGAATCATCTCCGGTGAGCCCGTAGCCGCGGATCTCGTACATCGTGAGCATGGCGGCTTTCTGCACATTATTAGCCACGGTGACCTCGGGGATCTTCTCATTGACCAGGCCGTTGGCGGAGTGGGTGGCATCGGACATCCGCCACATGGCGAACCCACCGAGGATGAGGGCGATGACGAGCACTAGGCCGAAGCCAAGCGCGAGCTTGAGGGCGAGTTTCAGGTTTTTCATGACTTTATCGATTGGAACGCGGGACGAGGGATGAGGCCTGTTCACTGCGGGTCCCCGCAACGTGCGGCGGCCCAGCGGCCAACAGTGGCAACTTGGTTGGGATTTCCTCATTTGATCGGCGGGCCTGATCTTTACTTTAGAGTAAATCCACCCCCCGCCGCCGGGGGGGCTGGGGAAAAGAAGCCGGACGAAACCGGGAAAAATAGAAACGGGACGGCCGCGGCGGGCTCGGGATGGTGGGTGCGAAGGCCTTTATTATTATCCCGAGCGGTCCGAAGGGTGGGGGATGCTCCAGCTATCTGGCTCCTTAGGCTGCGCTCCGGACGATCGCGGTGGCCGCGCCTGGGCCGCCCGGATTCCGTGCGGCCGGACTCTGACGCTGATCGCGGCCTTGCTCCCGCTGGTCCTGAACGCAGCGGAGGGCGCCCCCCGGCCGGCGGTGACCGCGGAGGGCGCCTACACCGCCGAGGTCCTTAGTGTGGCGCGGGGCGGTTTGCGGGGCGGGGCGGTTTATCAGGCGCTCGCGGAGGCGGCGGTCGTGACTGATCTCGCGGCCCTGTTGGGCGCACCGGCCGGCACGGTGCTGCGGGTCAGCGCGATCTTTCCCCACGGGGGCGACTTTGGCGGCACCCGCCTCGGCGACTTGCAGGGCGTGAGCAACATCGCGGCCTATCACGAACCCTCGCTGTTTGAACTGTCGGTGGCCACCGAACTGGCGGGCGGGCGGCTCGCGCTCTGTGCCGGCCGGCTGGTGGCGGACGGCGATTTCGCCACCACGGAGGGCGGGGGCGTATTCCTGAACAGCAGCTTTGGCTGGCCCGCCTGCATCTCGGCCAACACCCGCAACACCGGCCCGGCCTTCGAGCGCAGCGGGCTGGGAGTCCAGGGAGCGTTCGCCCTCACCGAGCAGGTCACCCTGCGGGCGGGACTCTACGATGGGGACACGCTGGATGATCCGGACGGCGACCCCGCGCGGTACCCGCATGGTCTGCATGTGGAGCTGGGCCATGGCCAGGGGGCCTTTGCCCTGACGGAACTCGACGTGGCCTGGTCGCGCGGGCCGGAGGGAGCGGGGCGGCCGGGCTGTTTCAAGGTGGGCGCGTGGGGGCACACGGCGGATTTCGCCGACCTGGCCGACCCGGGCCTAAGCCACGCGGGAAACTACGGGATCTATCTGGTGGCCGAGCAAATGCTCTGGCGTGAACCCGGTGCTGGTGCCGGGGCCTCCGGCGGCGAGGCCATCCGGGGACTGACCGGATTCGTCCGGGCGGGATTCAGCCCGGGGGATCGCAACCTGTACAGCCAGACGGCCGATGCGGGCCTGAGTTATACCGGCCTGCTGCCGGGGCGGCCGGCGGACATTCTGGGTCTGGGGCTGGCCTGGGTCCGGCTCAGCGAGGGTTATCGCTGCGCCGAGCGCGCGGCCGGTGCGACGGTGGAGTCGGAGGGGGAAGGGGTCGTCGAACTCAGCTACCAGGTTGTCCTAGGCGACCGATGGAGCTTCACCCCCGACCTGCAATGGATCCGCCAGCCCGGCGGCTCCCGCGCGGTGGGCGATGCCTTGGTGATTGGACTGCGCACCCGGCTGAGTTTCTAGGCCAGACGGGCTGCGAGGCGCCCGATTCCACCGGGTGGCCTTCGGGGAGGTTGGTGCGCCCGTGATCCGGCGGCGCGGGGTTATCGCGTGTCGCCTAGGCTGCAGGAGGCAGCCGGGGCTGGCGGTTTAGGAACTCTGGGGCGGATGAAGCAGCCGGTGCACGGCATCGAGCAGTACTTCAGTCTGAAACGGTTTGTGGAGGAACTCGTGCACCATCGTTTGGATGCTCGGGGTATCGATGTGCTCGGCGCCGCGAGCAGACAGCCCGCTGATGGCGAGGAGTTGAATGTCGGGGCGAATCTCCAACAGGGCGTGGACCAGCTCCGCCCCGCCGAGCCTCGGCATGTCGACATCGGTGATGACGAGCGAGAATGCCTTGGGCCGGGCGTTGAACAGCGCAAGCGCCTCCACTCCATCGGCGCAGCTCACGGCGCGATAGCCGCGTTCCTTGAGTATGGCGGTGATGGAGTCACGAATGGCGGCTTCGTCGTCCACCACGAGGATGAGTTCGTCGTGGCCGGGGGTGGGAGCGACCGGGGAGGCGGCAACGACTCGGGCGACTTCGCCGGCCTTAGCCGGCAGATAGATGCGGAAAACCGTGCCCTGGCCCGCGGCCGTCTGCAGTTCGATGAAGCCGTGGTGGTTGAGCACGATGCTGCGAACCGTCGTCAGCCCCAGCCCGGTGCCGTGGCCGGGGTCCTTGGTGGTAAAAAACGGCGTCCAGATGTGCTGCATCACCTCGGGGCTGATGCCCGTGCCCGTGTCACTGACCTCGATCATGAGCCAGTCGCCTGGCGCGGCGTTGGGGATGACCTCGGACTCGGCGTCCGTCAGCCGGCGGTTGGCGACCACGAGGCGCAGGGTGCCGCCCGCGGGCATGGCGTCGCGGGCGTTCACGCACAAATTGAGCAGCACCTGGTGGATCTGCGTCGCATTGCCCGTGACGGGCCAGAGATCCGAGGGGACCTGGTAATCGAACTGGATCGATTTTGGAAAGGTCTCCTGAATCAGGCTGATGATGTCGCGGGCGAGGTGTTTCACCTGGGTGGGCTGAAACTCACTGGAGGTGGTGTGCACGAACCCCAGGATCTGCCGCACGAGTGCCGCGCCCCGCGCCGCGCTCAGCTCGATGGTGTCGATGATCTTGAGGTCGCGCGCCGCGGACAGGCGGGGGCGCAGCAGCGGCGCGGCGAACACGATGGGGGCGAGCATATTGTTGAGATCGTGTGCGATGCCCGCGGCGAGCATGCCGACGCTCTCCAGCCGCTGCGCGTGCAGAAATTTTTGCTCGAACAGTTTTTTCTCCGTGATGTCGTTGATGAGCGACAGCTGGGCGGAACGGCCGGCAAAGTTCAGCGGGCTGGAGAAGGTCTCCACATGGAGCGTGGCCCCGTCCTTCCGCCGGTGCCGCAATTCGGCCGTGGTGTTGGCGGTCGGGCTCTCCGCGGCCAGCCGCTCCAGCAGGGCGGGCACGTCTTCCGGATTGCAGATTTGCCGGAGCGTCATGGCGAGGAATTCCGACCGGGTGTAGCCGTAGCGCTGCACGGCCGCTTCGTTGACGGCGAGAAACTGGAGGGTGCCGCGCTCATAGAGCCACATCGCCAGCGGATTGTGCTCGAAGAGGAGCCGGTAGCGTTCCTCGCTCTGCCGCAAGACCTCCTCGGTCGCCTTCTGATCCTCGATCACGCCCAGCAATGCCTGATGGGACTCCTTCATCTCGGTGAGCAACCGCCCGGTCTGCTCCTGCGCCTGCTGGTGCTCGGTGAGATCTTGGAGGGTGCCGCGCAGCTTGGTCACCTTGCCGTTCTCGAGCACGGCGTAGCCCTGGACCCGCACCCAGAGGTGCCGCCCTTGGGCCGTGACAAAGGGCGATTCCAGGTCGAAAGCCGTGCCGTGGGCGATTGCGGCTTGCATGGCGGTCGCGACGGTCGGACCAGCCTCATGTGTGGAGAATGACCTCTGGTCAGAAACCTTCTCCGCGACGTGGGTAAGTTTCTCCGTGAGCTCAGCGACATTGAGTTCGTGGATGCGCGTCGTTGCTTGCGAAAACGGGGTCGCGGTGGTTCGCAGGTCCAACTCCCAGCCGCCGATCTTGGCCAGCGCCGAGGTGCGCTCGAGCATTTCGTTGCTGAGGGCCAGCTTCACCTCGGTCTCCTTGCGTTCGGTAATGTCGCGGTAAAGGCAGAGGAAGCAGGACGTTGAGCCGAACGTAACCGCGCTGGCCGTCATCTCGAGCAAGATGACTGTACCGTCCTTGCGACGGTGGGCCGCCTCGATGGCCAGGGTTTCTCCGGCCAGCAGGCGGGCCATCCGCTCGGGAACTTGTTGGGCCGTCTCGGGGGTGACCAGCGCCCGCAGGTTCAGCGCGGCCATTTCCTCCGCGCGGTAACCGTGCAGGCGCGCGCACGATGCGTTGGCGTCGATCACCTGGCCGTCGGTCGCCAGCAGCATGATCCCGTCATTCGCCCGTTCAAACAAGAGGTGGTAACGCGCTTCGACTTCCCGTTGCGCCTGTTCCGCGGCCAACCGACTTTGGAAAAACTTCCGGCCTTGCTCTCGCCAGACCAACGCCGCTCCGGCCACCGTGATGGCGAGCAACAGGGCGGTGATAACCGCCACCTGCGTGAGTTGCTCCCAGAGCGGCGCATAGGCCTCCGCGGCATCCAGCTTGGCCACCAGCATCCAGGGCGAGTCCGGCACCCGCTGGGCGTAGGCGAGCACCTGCACGTCGCGATAGTCCACGCCCGGGATGATCCCGGTCCGGCCGAGGGCGGCCAAGACGGCGGGCTTTTCGGTTTGAGCCAGCGACAGGCGCACCCGCAGGGCTGAATTGGGGCGAAACCGGAGCTCATTCAGACAAACCACCTCGTTGCCTTCCTGCCGGACGAGCACGGTTTCGCCCGTCGGGCTGGCCGTGGGCCAGCGTTGGATAAAGGGATAAAGATACGATTGCGGAGCCATGCGCAGGACGAGCACGCCCAGCGGTCGGCCGCCGGCGGTGGCGTCGTGGACCGGCACCAACAGGGACAAATAAATTTGCTGGTTATTTTCGTGCCGGTAAAAGTCCACAAATTGCGGCTGGGCCGACCGCAGGGCTTCAGGCAGATGCACCCGAAGCGCCGCCGAGACCTGCACCGGAAATTCGGAAGCCGAGAGGCGCACCACGCCCTGCGCATCGAGCAGAAAAACTTCGTCATACTGATAGTGACCCCGGTATTTCGCGAGCCAGGCCTGGAGCATCCGGGCGGCATCTGCGTCCGCCGGCTGCGTGAAAAAGCGGCGCACCAGTTGGGCAATCGCGGGGTTGTTGCTGAGAATCATGGCATCGGCCATCCGCTCGGAGCGGAACTGCACCAGCTCGCCGATTTTCAGTTGCGCAATGACCGTCAGGTTCTGCTCAATCGCCGCGCGGTGTTCCCGCTCCAAGCTCCGATAGTAGTAGGTCCCGGCGGTGACGGTGACGGCCGTCAGCAGTGCGCAAGCCGCGCCGAAGACATGGGTCGGGCGGAGATTGACCCCCGCGGGGGTCTCGCGCTCGGTGAGGGCGCCGCTGAGGACCAGCAGGGGCGCAAGCAGCGAGCCGAGAAACAACTGCAGCAAGAGGAGCTGCTCCGCCGGTTGACCGCTGACAAACGGTCCATGGCCGAAGACCTGGGTCACAATGGTCGCTGCGGCGAATGTGGTGATCAGGATAAAAGAGACTCGGGGGTCGAAACGGAGGACGGCCCACAGCAGCAGCGGCACCCCGGCGACCGTAAACGCGAACTCGGAGCGCAGACCCAGCACCAGGCCAAATGCGGTCAGGCCCGCCATGACCGCCAGTTCCTCGCGTCCGAGGCGGCAGCCCCGCCCGCCGCCGGCCCAGGCCAGCAGGAGCGGGGTGAGGAGGAGCACGCCCATGCCGTCGCCGATCCACCAGGTCGTGAACGCGAAGCCGGCCTGCGACCACGGGAGTAGGCCGGCCAGACCTAAGCTGGCCACGCCAACCAGGGCGCTGAGGCCCGCATTAAGCACGCCGCCGTAGCCCAGCAGTTTGGCCAAGTCCGTCGCGCGGTGCAGCGGGTGGCGGCCGCCGGTGGTGCGGTGGGTCAG
Source organism: uncultured Opitutia bacterium (assembly GCA_903830425.1). Classification (GTDB taxonomy): domain Bacteria; phylum Verrucomicrobiota; class Verrucomicrobiia; order Opitutales; family Opitutaceae; genus Opi-474. The sequence goes on along the minus strand of CAIKTR010000083.1, from coordinate 10,714 downwards.
GTAAGCGCCGACGAACGCGCCGAGGGTATCGCCGAGACCATTGGCCGTGCCGGCGAAGAGGCTCCGGAGCACCGCCCCGGCCGAGGCGAAGTCAAAGTAAGCCCAGGCATTCCCCGCGAACGCGCCGAGCAAAATGCCCGGCCAGACGCGATACCCGCGGGTCAGCACGGCGGCGAGGATGAAGCCGGAAGGCAGCCACACCGGCGTGATGTTGCCGGGCGGAATGGCGAGCAACTGGCCGAGCCGTCCGCTGGCGCAGTAAATCGCCGCAATGATGACGATTTCGGCCAGCCGCCGCAGCCCGCCGGTCGGCGGGGCGGGGGCAAAACCCGGACCGGTGGGCGGCCCCGCTGATGCCGGGGCGTGGTGGATGGTCTGCTTCATCGGTGCGGGGGGGAGGGGTGCTTGCCGGGTGACGGGGCCGCGGGGCTCACGGAGTGGGGGCGGGGTCTTCCCTCCGCGCATACCGCGGGGGCTCGCCGCCCTTGGCCAGCAGGTCGTTGACCTCTTGTTTCAAGGTCATCACCCGGCTCTCGCGGCCGAGTGTCGCCTGCTGCCAGCGGCGGAGTTCGGACACCTGTGCGCTCAGCTGTGATTCGGCCTGCTTCCGTTCCGTGATGTCCTGTAACGCGCCAAACACCCGCACCGGCTGGCCGGCCGCGTTCCGCTCCAATTCGCAGGCGAAGACATGGACCGTGCGGACCCTCCCATTCGGCTGGATCACGCGAAACTCAAATGGCACGAAGTTCTGGCCCTGGGCCACTGCTTCGATGGCTTGGAGCCGAAATGCGGCGTCCTCCGGATGGATATACTTGGCGATGCCCTCGGGGGTGGGCTCGAAGTCACCGGGCGTCGTGCCGAAAATCCGGTGGATCTCCTCCGACCACGTCACGCGGCTGCTCTGCAGGTCCGTGCTCCAGTTGCCGATGAGCGCGATGGCTTGGACGCGGCGCAGGTCGGCCTCGCTCTTGCGCCGCGCTGCTTCCGCCTGCTGGCGCGCGGTAATGTCCCGGGCAATCGACGAGATCCCTACGATCGTTCCGGCGGCGTCTTTCACCGGTGAAAGACTCAAGGAAACGGGGAGGCAGGTGCCGTCCTTGCGCCGGCGCTCGGTTTCATACTGCTGGATGGATTCGCCCTGCCTGATTCGGGCCACGAATCCCGGCAATTCGTCCACCCGGCCGAAAGGCAGCAGGAGGGTGATCGATTTGCCGATCACCTCCTCCGCGCGGTAGCCATAGTGCTGTTCCGCGCCCTGGTTCCAACTCGTGATGAGGCCTTCGAGGGAGCAGCTGTCGATGGCATCGGCGGAAGACTCGACGAGGGCGCTGAGTTTCAGGCGCTCCATCTCGGACCGGTGCCGCGCCGCATAAAACTGCAGGCGGGTCTGCCACCAAATCAGACCTACGGCGGCGCCGGCCCCGTAGATTAAAATACAGACCGCCAGAATGATCTTCCAGAGTTGGGCCTGGCTCGGCGCATACAGTTCCGAGAGGTCGATCTTGGCGACTAGGCCCCAGGGCGAATTCGGAATCTGGCGGAGCGCCGCCAAAACTGTGACCCCCCGATAGTCCACCCCCTCCGTGATGCCCGTCCGCCCCAAGGCGACTTGGACCGCGGGTAGGCCCCGGTGCTCAAGCGGGGCGCGCAGCGCGAGGGCCGTGTCCGTCTGGAAACGGAGTTCGTTTAAAAAGAGGACGCCATTCGCTTCCCGGCGGATGAGCAGCGTCTCGGCGGTTTGGCTGGGCACGGGCCAGCTTTGGATAAACGGAAAGAGATAGCGGCTCGGATCAATCCGCAACTGGACCACCCCCAGCGGTCGGTGGGCCGGCGACTCTTCGAGGAGCGGAATCATTACTTGCAAAAAAATGCGCTGGCTTTTTTCGTGCCGGTAAAAGTCCTGCAAGACCATCTGCCCGGTCCGCTGGACTTCGGCGGCCAGTCTCAGCGTATCGAAGCTGGCCGGAGCCACATTGCTCGGCATGGACAGGCGTGTGATCCCTTGGGTGTCCAGCAAACGAATCTGGTCATAGCGGCCATCCCTCAGGAATGGGCTCAGCCAGTCGAGCAGCAGGCGTTGCGCGTCTGTGTCCGCCGGTTGGGCGAAGCAGCGCCGGGCCAGGGCGGAGAAGGAGGGGTTCCTGAACAGGAGATTGCCATCCCCCAGGCGTTCACCGCGCCACGCGGACAACTCGCGTACCTTCAGATCGGCAATGGACAAGAGCTGCTCCTCGGCATGGAGGCGGAATTGCCGTTCGGTGTTGCGGTAGTAGTAAGCGCCGGTGCTAATAATGCCGCACGCGAGCAGGGCAAAAATCAGAATGAGCTTGAGATCGGCCGGGGCGATGGGCCTGCCGTCGGTTCGCAACGGCCGGGCGCGCCCCATTGGCTCCGGTTGAACCCCATACCAGCTAAGCGCCGCGCCCAGCAGCAAGAACATGACCGCCGTGGGCAGCGCCATCATCGTCAAGCCGCCCCAGCCATAGGTGCGGAGCGAGGGCGTGAAGTAGGAGAAAACTTCAATCAGCGCCACGGTTCCGATCGCAGCACCGAGCAGCAAGGAAGTGATTTTGGTGATCGTCGACCGGCGCGAGCGGAGGACGGACCCCACTCCCGCCGCGCAGAGGATGAAACACAGGGCCGTGTCCGGCGCCATGCGGCCCGGGTGCGACGTGCCGACCGCGCTCGACAGCTCGGGAAACAAAACTTGATCAATGCCGAGATTCCGCCCGAGGACGTATTCACCCAACGAGAGCAATCCAATCAGGCCGGTGAGCAGGAGGCACAGCCGGCTCAGGAAAACCCCGGCGCCGGGCGACTGGCGGAGGCCTAACCCCAGCCCCAGCCCCACGAGCATGAAACACAGGGCGGTGTTCGGCTTCATGGTCACCCAGCCCGGGAGCACACTTTTCAGCACGCCGATATTGAGCGCCCATCCGGTGAGGACCGCGCCACCGAGTGCGACCGCCAGCGCGGCCACGAGCCAAACCAGCGCGGGGGCGTCTTGCGCCGGGGCGGCGGGGCGGAGGGGAGACGGCGGCAGGGACGGTCGGTCGGAGCTTGGGTTCATGGTGGCGGGAGCGGCGACCCGGCCAAGGAACTCAGGACCTCGGGGACCCGCTCGAATTCCAGGGCCTTGCTGAAAAAATAGTCCGCGCCGAGCCGCAGGGCGTTGTCCTTGAACTCGGGATAAGCATAGGTGGTGAGCATCATGACCACGCATCCCGGCCGCTGCAGTTTGAACTCCACCAGCAGGGCAAAGCCGTTGATGTTGGGCAGCTCGATATCGAGCACCACGACGTCGGGGTGCAGCTGCTGAAACAGGCTGATCGCCTGGGCGCCATCGGCAGTCGCCGTCACCTGGATGGGCCGCTCCAGTTGGTGAATGAGGGCGATCAGCCGCTCACACACAATCGACGAATCGTCGACCAGCAAAACCTGCAACCGGCGCCCGGTGGCGGCCGGCGCCCCGGCGCCGGGGTGCTCTGGTCCGACCGTAGCTGGAGTCGTGACACCCATACCCCGGTACCATGGACCCCCGGGCCACGACTGTCACGTCACGCGATTCGGATAGTGCTGTCCGGCTCAACGGAGCCCAAGCGTCAGGTGTTCACCCGACGGCGCCGGCCGGCGACCGGCGCGGGCTCCCGCGCGGGTGGCTGCGGCCACGCGCTCAATCCACCAGCTGGTGCGCGAGGGCGTAGCGGGTGATTTCAATTTTGGAACTGAGCCCGGTTTTTTGCGCGAGGCGCGCCCGGTAGGTTCCGACGGTTTTTTCGGTCAGCGACAATTCCGCGGCGATTTCCTTGAGCGACCGGTCCAACGCGATGAGGCGGAGCACCTGCAGTTCGCGGGTCGACAGCGTGTCATGCCGGGCCGGCCGGCCGTTGCCCCCGAGCAGGGCCGCCAGCTGTTCCGCCAAGGAGGCGGTGACGTATTTTCCCCCGGCGAGCACTTTGCGAATCGCGACCACCAGCTCGTCGGAAATGCACTGCTTGTTCAGGTAGCCGGCGGCGCCGAGCTTGAAGGCGCGCACGGCAAACTCCTCCTCGGCATAGGTGCTCAGCACCAGCACGGGCAGCCCGGGTCGCAGCCGCCGCGCCTCCTCCAACACTTCGAGGCCGCTGCGGCCGGGCATGTTGATGTCCAGCAGCAGCAGATCCCACTCCTGCTGGAGCAGGCACGCGACGGTCGCGCGCGAGTCGCAGGCTTCGCTGGCTTGCAGGTGCGGAAACTCCTGGGTGAGCAACTCACGCAAGCCCCGCCGCACCATCGGATGGTCGTCGGCAATCAGGACGTGCCCGGTCGATCCGGGGGCGGGCGTCAAGGGTCGGGCAGCAGGCATGTGGGCAAGGAGGTCAAGGGGGGGCGCGGCTGCGGCCACCGCGTCGGCCTGTAGATGGGGGAAGTGGCGCTGCCGTTCAATGGCGATGTCTGGGGTGGCGGGCCGGTGGGGAGGGTCCTTCAGTTTTCCGGCTTCACGGGGAGCCACAGGCTGACCACCGTGCCGCCCGCCGCGCGCGCCGTGACCGTCACCGTCCCCCCGAGCGCCTGGGCGCGCTCCCGCATGCCGAGCAGCCCAAGGCTCTGACTGGTGGTGGCGACGGCCGGCGGCAGGCCTTGGCCGTTGTCGCGAATCTCCAGCTTGAAGCCGCCTGGCTGGGTCTGCAGTTCCACCTCGACCTGCGTGGCCGCCGCGTGCCGGGCCACATTGGTCAGGGCTTCCTGAAAGATGCGAAAACACGCGATGGCCAAGAGGGGTGACGGCCGCAGCTCAACCTCCGGTACCGTCAGCCGGCAGGCGATCCCGGTTTTTTGCTCGAACAGGCTGGTTTCCCGGCGCAGGGCCGGCGTCAGGCCGAGTTTGTCCAGAATGGCCGGCCGCAGCTCCGCGGCGATGCGCTGCACCGTGCAGATAATGACGTCCACCAATTCCGTCGCGGTCACCGTTTTCTCCAGCAGTGCGCTGGTGCTCGGATCGTGCGGCCGCTCCAGCCCGCGCTCCAGGCCGCGCAGGTCCATCTTCAGCCCGGTGAGCTGCTGGCCCAGTTCGTCATGGATTTCCCGCGCGATGCGGGTGGCCTCCTCTTCGCGCACCGTCTGGAGGCGGTGGGCCAGGTTGCTCAACTGGAGCTGCGAGGCGCGCAGTTCGATTTCGTTTTGTTTGGGTGCGGTGATGTCGGTCGCCACGCCGCAGATGAAGGTCACGACGCCTTGCGGATCGCGGATGGGGAACCCCCGCTCCAGTATCCAGCGCCGCGTGCCATCCGGACGGACGATCTGATACTCCACTTCCCAGTTGTCGCGGGCGGGCGTGGGGCTCGTCGTACCCGGCAGGCCCTGCCCCGAGGGGCGGATGGCCTGCAGAAAGGAACGGGGCGACTGGTAGAGGCTCGCACAGTCGCGGCCCCAGATTTTTTCGAACGCGGGACTGACGTAGAGCAACTGCTCCAGGCTGGGCGTGGTGAGCCAAAAGACGTCTTGAATGTTTTCCGCCAGCAGCCGGAATTTGGCTTCACTCTCCCGCAGTGCCTGCTCCGCCTGCCGGCGCGCGGTGATGTCCTTATGCGTGCCGAGCATTCGCACCGGCGACCCCGCGGCATCCCGTTCGACCACCAGGCCGCGGTCGAGAATCCATTTCCAGCTGCCGTCCTTGCACTGGACGCGGTGCTCCTTGGTGTACTGCGGCGTTTTCCCTGCGAGATAGGCCCGCACGGCGGCCAGCGTTTCCGCCCGGTCGTCGGGATGCACCCGCTTGCTCCATTCCTCCAGGCCGTGGCCAATTTCGTCCTCGGCGTAGCCGAGCATTTCTTTCCAACGCTTGGAGAAAAATACCGTGCCCGCCGACACGTTCCAGTCCCAGAGTCCGTCGCCCGAGCCCTCGAAGGCAAATCTCAGACGAGATTCGTTGGTGCTCAGCGCCGCGTTCGCCGCGAGGGCCGCGGCCAAATTCTGCTGCCTTTCCTCGGCTTGGCGACGCAGGGAGCGGGTCAGGTCCGCGCGGCGCAGGTAGGAGGCGACTTGTGCGAGCAGTTCGCGGTTGGTGACGGGACGGCGGATGCAGCCATCGGCGCCGGCCTCGAGGGCCGCGGCCGGTTCATCGCTCGGCCCGGGTGCGGCGGAGACCACCACCACCAAAATATCTGCCAAGGCCGGGTCATGTTTGATCTGGCGGCAAACTTCGAGGCCGGTCCGGTCGTAAGGCAACAGCACCAGGTCGGGTCGCTGGTCGCAGACCGATCGCCGGGCGGCGGCGCCGCTGGCGGCCCGGCAGACGATGTGGCCCGCTGTTTCCAGCAGCCGCTCGGTGCCGGGCCCGCCGTCCGGATCGTGGCCCACGATTAGGATGCGGCCCGCCGCTGGATGGGTGGTGTTCATCGGACAGGGAGGTGATGCGTGCGGGTCTGGACCGGGCGGCGGTCCGCGTCGAGGGCGAGGGCAAGATCGCGGGTGGTGCAGGCGGCGGGGCTCCCCAGGTGCGAGAGGCCATGGCTACCTGCCCCTGTCAATAAAGCCGCTTGGCGCTTCGACACAACCGGTAACTCTGCCGGCGACGGTCCTCATCGTGCGCCCGTGCGCAGGACATTCCCGGTTTTCACCCCGGTCTCGGGGCTGGAGTCTGCGGGGTTTGGTTTTCGGCGGATTCGGTCTTTCGTCGATGGACCTCCCCGTCTGGGCCGGGAACCGCGCAGACGAGGCATTGCCCCGACCTGCTCGCAATCTGGCGCTCTCGCGCCGAGGGTGATGCGCGGGCAATGGGACGGCGCCCCCGGCTGAGTTCCTAGGCCAGGCGGACCGCGGGGCGCCCGATTCTACCGGCGTGCCGTGCGGGCGGACAGGGGGTGATTGCCTCCGCCCGCGCGCGGTTGCGGCCTGCGAACAGGATGCCCGTTGCGAATTTGGAAAAACCGCACAGCCTGTGCTGACTGTAGCTCAGATGATGAATTCGGATAACAATGTCCCCGCGGTGCCAACCGCGACGCAGGAGTTGCGGCGTCTCTTGGATTGGCCGGTCCTGATCGCGGGAGTCTGCACCATCGTCATCGGACTGATGGCCCTGATGGGCTGGGGGTTGGACGTCCCGTGGCTGGCGACATTCGGAGCCGCCCGCATTCCGATGGCGCCGAGCACCGCCATCGTCTTTTTGTGTTTTGGGGCAGCCCTCTGCCTGCGAGCCCAGACGCCGCTGAGCCGCTGGGCCGGGTGGATCAGCGCGGCGATCGCTGGGCTGGTGGCGATGGTCGCGCTGCTGCTGCTTGGCCTGTCCTGGCTGAACGTGCTCTCGCCGATCGAGCATTTGGGGCTGAAAACCCGGGCCATGCCCAGCGGGGTGCTTACCGGGCACATGTCGCCGGTGACGGCCGTTTGTTTCCTGCTGGCCAGCCTCTCCTTCCTGAGCTCGCTGGCGCCGTTTGGCACCTGGTTGGGGCGGGCCGGGCTCGGGTTGGTGGCCGCTGGTCTCGTGTCGGTGGCCGCCCTCATTTTTTCTCTGGCCTACCTCTTCGGCCCGTCCCTGCTTTATGGCGGCACGTTCATCCCGCCGGCGCTCAGCACGATCCTGGCCATGGCCCTGCTGAGCCTGGCCCTGCTGGTGCTGGCCGGCCGGCGGATCGGGCTGTTCACCCGGTCGCCGGCGCCGGATAACCGCACCACGCGGCTGCTCCTGCTCGCCTTCGCGCTCCTCGCGGCGGGCATCGTCACCGGCGGCTACTTTGATTTCCGCAGCGTCGAGCATGAACTGAGCGCCCAAGCCGAACGGAACCTCAGCGACATCACCTCCTTCCAAGTCAGCTCGCTGACGCAGTATCGCAAGGAGTTGCTGGGCGATGCCGAGCTGCTCAGCGACAATCCGGTGCTCTCCGATCTGGTGCGCCGCTGTCTCGCCCCGTCAACGGATGACGCCGCGACGCGGCTGCTGGCGGCCTGGCTGAATAAGTACCGGGACCACTATCAATACGGCGAGGCCTTCCTGTTTGATGCGGCCGGCGTGGAACGCATGACGACGTCCCGGTCGCGCGAGCCGGCGGCGGCCCTGCTGGCGGCGCGGGTGCCCGCCCTCCTGCGGTCCGAACGGCCGGTGCTGCAGGATTTTTACCAGCACGAACGGAGCCGGAAAATCTTCCTGGCGCTCCTGATCCCGGTGCGCGACCCCGAAGACGGCGGTCGGCCGCTGGGCGTGCTGGTCCTGCAGATCGACCCGGCGGCCTATATCTATCCTCTGCTCCGCGGCTGGCCCCGGCCCAGCTCGACGGCCGAAGTGCTGCTGGCCCGCCGGGAGGGGAACGAGATGCTGATCCTGAGCGATCTCCGGCATCGGGCGGATGCGGCCATGAACCTCCGGCTCCCGCTGGACAACACCGACCTGCCTTCCGTCCGCGCGGCCCTCGGCCTGTCCGGGACCCGGGTCGGGGTGGACTATCGCGGGGTGCCGGTGCTGGCCTCGGCGACGACGGTGCCGGACACCTCCTGGGTGCTGGTGGTCAAGGTGGACGCCGTCGAGGCGTTCGGACCGATTTGGCACCAATTCTGGCTGACGCTTTTATCGGTCGTCGTCCTGTTGTTCGGGGTGGGGGCCAGCATGCAGCTGGTCCGCGGGCAGCAGAGTCTGGCCTTGCTGCGCCGCGCGGTGACCGCGGAACGGGGGCGCGCGTCCGCCATCTCCCGCCTGGCCTACCTCACGGAGCACGCCAAGGACATCATCCTGCTCTTTGCGGAGGACATGCGGATCATCGACGCCAACACGCGGGCCCTGGAGGCCTATGGCATGACGCTGCAGGAACTGCGGCAACACACGGCGCAAGACCTGCGGGCGGACCTGGCGAAGCCGACGACCGAGATGGACTTTTCCGCCGCCCTCAGCCCGACCGGCATCCGGTTTGAGACCGTCCACCAGCGCAGGAACGGCACGGCCTTCCCGGTGGAGGTCAGCGCCCGGCCGATCGAGCTGGAGGGGCGCCGCCATGTCCTCTCGACGATCCGCGACATCACCGAGCGCAAGCAGGCCGCGGCCGTGCTGCGCGAGAGCGAGACCCGCTACCGGAGCCTGTTCGACCGGGCCTCGGAGGGCATCATCATCCTGTCGATCGAGGGTGAACTGCTCGCGGTGAACGAGGCGTTCGCGCGCATGCACGGCGTGCCGGCGAGCGAGATGCAGTCCCTGAATCTGCGGGATTTAGACACGCCCGAAATCCTGCAGCTGCTGCCGGCGCGCATGCGCCGCCTGCAGGCCGGGGAAAACCTGACGTTCGAGACGCAGCACTTCCACCACGACGGCCATGTGTTTCCGCTCGAGGTGTCGGCCAGCCTGATCTCGTCGGGCGGGAAACCCTTCATCCAGGCCTTCCACCGCGACATCACGGAACGCAAGGCGGCGGAGGCGGCGCTGCGGGAGAGCGAGTTTCGCTGGAAGTTCGCGATCGAGGGCTCCGGGGACGGGCTCTGGGACTGGAACGTGCCGGCCAACACGGTGTTTTTCAGCCCGCGCTGGAAGCAGATGCTCGGCTTTGCGGAAGACGAGATTGGGAACAGCCTGGACGAGTGGTACAGCCGCGTCCATCCGGACGATCAGGCCCGGACGATGGCCGACGTGCAGGCGCACCTGGCCGGGACCGAATCGCTCTACAACAACGAGCACCGGGTCCGCTGCAAGGACGGCAGCTGGAAGTGGATTCTCGACCGCGGGGTGGTGGTCACCCGGGATGCGGCGGGCAACCCGCAGCGCATGATCGGCACGCACTCGGACATCACCGCGCGCAAGCTCGCGGAGGAGCAGTTGCGCACGCTGTCCCGCCTGATCGAGCAGGCCCCGCTTTCCGTGGTCATCACCAACCTGCAGGGCCTGATCGAGTACGTGAACCCGAAATTCTGCGCGGTGACGGGCTACACGCCGGACGAGGTGCGCGGGCAGAACCCGCGGATCCTCAAGTCGGGCGAAACGTCGTCGGAGGCCTATGACGAGATGTGGGCGGCGATCACCCGCGGCCAGGTGTGGAGCGGCGAACTGCACAACCGGAGGAAGAACGGCGAGGTCTTCCTCGAGAACGCCGTGATTGCGCCCGTGGTCGACCCCGCCGGGCGCGCCACCCACTACGTCGCCCTGAAGGACGACATCACCGCGCAGCGCCGCTTCATGGCGGAGAGCAAGGCCACCCTCGAGAAGGAGCGGGAGATCTCGGCGATGAAGACCCGCTTCATCTCGATCACCTCGCACGAATTCCGCACGCCGATGGCCACCGTGATCGGCTCGGTCGGCCTGCTGGCCAACCACCTCGACCGGCTGGCTCCGGAAAAACGCCAGCAGATCCTCGCCCGCATCACCACCTCGCTCGAGCGCATGACGGTGATGCTGGATGAGATTCTCATCCTGAACCGGGTGGATGCGGACCGCGTGCAGGTGCGGATCATGCCGGTGGATTTCCCCCTGTTCGTCCACGACACCGTCGAGGAGCAGCGGATCGCCGACCATGATGCGCACCACTACGACTTCCAGTCCGCCGGCGATCTGGCGGGGTTCGCGACCGACACCAACCTGCAGCACCACATCCTGTCGAACCTGCTGACCAACGCGGCGCGCTATTCGGCGGCCGGCACGCTGATCACGGTCCGGCTGGAGGCGGAGGGCGAACGGGTGCGGCTGGCGGTGGAGGACCAGGGGATCGGGATTCCCGCGGAGGACCGGGCGCGCATCTTTGAGCCCTTTGAGCGCGGCTCCAAC
>CAIKTR010000082.1 GCA_903830425.1 uncultured Opitutia bacterium | reverse complement strand
GGCCAGGTAGGCGGCGATCTCGGCGGCGAAGGCGTCGGCGAACTCGGCGCGCTTTTTCTCGCCCATGCCGGGGATGCCCTCCATCGCGTCCGCGGTGCTCGGATAATACCGGGCCATGGCGCGGAGGGTGTTGTCGCCAAAAACGATGTAGGCGGGGACCTGGCGCTGGTCGGCGAGCTGCTTGCGGAACCGGCGCAGGCGCGCGAAGAGGAGCTCGTCGCACTCGATGTCGCCCTCGCGGCGGGTCACGCGCTTCGCCCTGGGCAGGGCCATCGGCTGGGTGAGCAGGACGGGGGTGCGGGACCGCAGGACGTCCCGTCCCTCCGGGGTGAGCTCGAGCGTGGCGTATTCGCCCGCGGCGACGGTGAGGTAGCCGAGGCGCATGAGCTCGCGGCCGACGGCGGCCCACTGCGGCCGCGACCGTTCGGCGCCGATGCCGTAGGTGGTGAGCTGGTCGTGGCCCCAGCGGCGGATCTTGTCGGTGTCGGCGCCGGTGAGGACCTCGATGATGTGGTTCAGGCCGACGCTGAAGCGGCTGTGCTGGGCGATGCGGTAGACGCAGGAGAGGAACTTCTGCGCGACGACGGTGCCGTCGTAGGTGTCGCGCGGCTCGAGGCAGTTGTCGCAGGCGCCGCAGTGGTCGAGCGGGAAGGTCTCGCCGAAGTAGGCCAGCAGCTCGGCGCGGCGGCAGCCGGCGCTCTCGGCGTAGTGGACGATCTGCCGGAGCTGGCCGCGGGCCACCTGCTGCTCCTGCTCGTCGGTGATCTCGTCGAGGAAGTGGGTCTGCTTGGCGACGTCGCCGGCGCTGAAGAGCAGGAGGCAGTCGCCCGGCAGGCTGTCGCGGCCGGCGCGGCCGGTCTCCTGGTAGTAGCCCTCGATGTTCTTCGGGAGGTCGTGGTGGATGATCCAGCGGACGTTCGGCTTGTTGATGCCCATGCCGAAGGCGATGGTCGCGCAGATGATGCGGGTGTCGTCGCGCAGGAAGCTCTCCTGGTTGGCGGCGCGCTCGTCGCCGGTCAGGCCGGCGTGGTAGGGGCGGGCGGCGAAGCCGCGGCCGGCGAGCGACTCGGCGACGCGCTCGGCGGCGGCGCGGCTGGCGCAGTAGATGATGCCGCTCTCGTGCTCGCGGAGGCGGACGAAGGCGATGATCTGCTTGAGCGGCTCGTCCTTCGGGATGACGCGGTAGGTGAGGTTGGGCCGGTTGAAGCTGGCGACGAACGTCGCCGGGGCGCGCAGCTGCAGGTGGGTGATGATGTCGGCGCGCACGCGTTCCGTGGCGGTGGCGGTGAGCGCCATGACGGGGATGCCGGGCAGGGCGGCGCGGAGGGTGGCGAGCTGGCGGTATTCCGGGCGGAAGTCGTGGCCCCATTCGGAGACGCAGTGGGCCTCGTCGATCGCGAGGCAGTTGACCTGCCAGGCCTGCAGGTTTGCCACCCAGCCCTCGAGCATGAGCCGCTCGGGCGCGGCGTAGAGGAGCTTGTACTCGCCGCGATGCAGCCCGCGCAGCCGGGCGCGGGATTCCTCGGCGCCGAGGGTGGAGTTGAGAAACGTCGCGGCGACGCCGCTGGCCTGGAGGGCGTCCACCTGGTCCTTCATCAAGGCGATGAGTGGCGAGACGACGACGGTCAGCCCGGGGCGGGCGAGGGCGGGGAGCTGGAAGCAGAGCGACTTGCCGCCGCCGGTGGGCAGCAGGGCGAAGACATCCTGGCCGGCGAGGGTGGCCTCGATGATCTCGCGCTGGAGCGGGCGGAAGGTGTCGTAGCCGAAGGTGCGCTTCAGTAACTGGGAAAGTTTGGGCGCAACGGGCATGAAGGGGCGTAATTACGTGCGGCCGGCGCGCCGGTGCACGGAAAAACGGCGAGGAATCGCGCCACTGGGCTGCAGGACGGCCGAAAGGCCGGGGCGGCGACCCGTTCCGGGCGGCTACGGCCTGGCGGGTGCGGCGGAACGCTCGGCCACGCGGGCCCGGTCCGAGGGAGCCTCGGGGAAGGGTTCGCGGCCCTGCACCGCCTCGCGGCCCGCGTGGACGGGCCGGGTCAGGCTGGCGAGCGACGGGTGACGCCGGAGCTCGCGCACGAGCACGGCGGCCAGCGGGTCCGCATAGATCAGGGTCCAGCCCCGGGCGCGCAGCAGGCGCTCGCCGCCGCCGCCCGAGGGCAGCAGGGCGACGTCGGCGCGGCTGAGGTCGAGCACGGCCGGATCGACGGGTTCGCCGCGGAAGAACCGCCAGTGCGCGTCGATCAGCGCGCGGGAGTACACGGTGTCGAGCCGGCCGTCGAAGGAGACGGGATTGAGCGGGAGCGCCCACAGCGCCTGCTGGCCCCAGTCAAAGAACACCAGCAGGTTGCCGGCGACCGGATGCGCCTGCAGGAAACGCAGCGCGGCGCAGGGGAACAGGTCGCGCTCGACCTCCAGGGTCCAGGGGTGCTGGCGGGGGGGCTGGACGCTGGCGGCGAGGGCGGCGCCGCCGCCGGCCAGCAGGAGCAGGGTGGCCGCGGTCCGGACTCCGGCGGAGCGGAAGGCGGCGGCCAGGCTGGCGGTGTGCGGGCGGAGGCGCCGCAGGAGGTCGAGCAGGTGCGGCGGGGTCAGCACGAGGTTGGCGAGGCAGAAGAGCGGCACGTGGCGCTGGTGCCGCCACGCCATGGCGAGGAGGAGGGCGAGGGCGGCGGCCTCCCAGGCGCGGCGCTCGCGCCGGCTGGCCAGCCAGGCGGCGAGGCTGAGGCCGGCGACCGCCCAGAAGGCCAGGTGCGCGGGATCGAACGGCGTGGCCTGCCACTCGGTGATCTCGGGGCGCGTGTAGCGGACGGAGTCGACCAGCCAGCGCAGGGTCCCGGCGCCCCCCGGGCTGAGCCCCACGGCCCCGAGGCTGAGGGCGAGGGCGACGGCCAGGCGCCGCCCGGCGCCCGCGGGCGCCGCGGCAAAAAAACGGCGGGCCCCCGGCCAGAGTTGCTGGCCCAGCGTGACGCCCGCGGCGACCGCGAGCAGGAGCAATCCGGCGAGGACCCCGCCGTGCACCTTGATCCAGACGAGAAACAGCAGCGGCAGGGTGACCCACGGCCAGCGGCGCCCGTCCGCCAGCGGCCGCAGCTGGCCGAGCAGGGCCACCAGCGCGAGCAGGGTGAAGAGCTGCGGCCGCACGGAGCAGCCGAGGGCGATGCCGTTGGTGGAGACGGCGAGCAGGGCGGCGAGGAGGAGGCCGCCCCCGGGACCGGGGCAGCGGCGGCGCGCCTCCCAGAGGGCGAGGGCGAGCGTGGCCGCGGCGGTGAACACGGCGAGGCCCCACAGGCCGGCGCCGCCGGCGAGGCGGTGGACCCAGCCCAGCGCGAGTTCGGCCCAGGCCTCGTGGTTGGTCCACGGGGCGCCGCCGGCGGTCCAGCTGAACGGGTCGGTCGGCTCCAAGCGGCCCAGGGCGAGCGCGCGCTGGCCGTAGAGCACGTGGCCCCACAGGTCGTTGTCGACCGTGTTGTCGGAGAACCGCCACCAGGCGAAGGCGGCCACGGCAAAGCCGACGGCGGCCGGGAGGGAAATCCCGGGGTAGTCGCGCGGCGGCTCAGGTCGGTCAGGCAAGGCGCGCACTCAAGCAAGCCGGCGGGGGGCACTCAAGCCGCGTTCCTGCGGGCGTTGGCCCGGGGCACGTCCGTCCCGCCGGGAGATCGGCCGGGTCAGCGCCCGGGGCGGGGCGCCTGGCCGTAATAGGCGCCGGGGCCGTGCTTGCGCTTGAAGTGCTTGGCGAGGAGCGCGGGCTCGAGGGTCTTCAGGCCGGGCGCGAGCTGCAGCGACAGCACGGCCAGCTGGGCGATGTACTCGACGGCGACGGCGACCTCGACCGCCTGGGCGACGGTCCGCCCCCAGGTGAACGGGGCGTGGCGGTTGACCAGCGCGGCGGGGAAGTCGGCCGGATCCAGGCCGCCCGGGCCGAAGCGCTCGACGAGGACGTTGCCGGTTTCCCACTCGTAGGCGCCGCCGGTGATTTCCGCCGCGGTCATTTTCCGCGTGACGGGGATGGGGCCGGGAAAATAATCCGCGTGCGTCGTGCCGAAGAGCGGGATGGCGCGGCCCGCCTGGGCGAAGGCCGTGGCGTGGCAGGAATGGGTGTGGACCACGCCGCCGACGTGGGGGAATGCGCGCAGGAGCCGCCGGTGCGTCGGCGCATCGGACGAGGGGCGGAGCGCGCCCTCGACGATTTCGCCCTCGAGGTCGACGAGCACCAGGTCCCGGGGCCGCAGGCGGGCGTAGTCCACGCCGCTGGGCTTGATGGCGAAGATGCCGCGGGCGCGGTCGAGGGCGCTGGCATTGCCGAAGGTGAGGTGGCTGAGCCCGTGCCGTGGCAGGGCGAGGTTGGCCTCGTAGGCCTCGCGTTTGAGTTCGGTCAGCATGGGGGGAGCCGGGTGGCGCGGTCGAGGCAAGGGGGGAAAGGCGTCCGTGGCAACCGTCAGCTCCGCTGCCGGAACCGGTCGAGCAGGACGGCGCCGAGGAGGATGCCGCCGCGGGCGACGTACTGGTAGAAGGGGGCGAGGTTGAGGAGGTTCATGGCATTCTGGACCAGGCCGAGGATGAGCACGCCGGCGACCACGGAGCCGAGGCGGGCGACGCCGCCGCTGAGCGAGACCCCGCCGAGCACGCAGGCGGAAATCACCTCGAGCTCGAACCCCTGCGAGGTGTTGGGCTGGCCGCTGGTCATGCGGGCGGCGAGGATCAGGCCGGCCCCCGCCGCCACCAGGCCCTGCAGGGTGAAGATGATGATCTTGACCCGCACCACCGGCACGCCGGCGAGATGGGCGGCCTCGCGGTTGCCGCCGATGGCGAGCGCCTGGCGGCCGAAGATGGTCCGGTTGAGCAGCGCGCCGAAGCCGGCGCAGCACAGGCCGGTCAGCCACACGGGCACCGGCACGCCGAGCCAGGCGGTGTTGCCCAGGGCGAAGAAGCCGGCGGGGCGGATCCCGACGGCCCGGCCGTCGGCGACGATGAAGCCCAGGCCGCGCACGATCTGCATGGAGGCGAGGGTGGTGATGAGCGCATTGACGCCGAACCGGGCCACGAACACGCCGTTGACGCAGCCGATGAGCGCGCCGCTGGCGAGGGCGGCCGCGACCCCGGCGGTGATGCTGCCGGTGGCGTTCATCACGGTGGCGCCGAGCACGCCGGCGAACGCCACGACCGAGCCGACGGAGAGGTCGAAGTCCCCGGCGGCCAGGCAGAGCATCATGGTGCACGCGACCATGCCGCTGGTGGACACGGCGAGGGCGAGGCCGCGGAGGTTGGTCGCCGTCAGGAAGTGATCCACGCCGAGCGCGCAGAGGAGGAACAGGCCGGCGAGCACGAGGAGCATGCCGGCGGCATCCCAGACGCGGGCGCGGCGGGACAGGGTGGGGAACGGGGGCGGGCTCATAGGGGGTCAGGGGCTGGCGGAGGCGGGCAGCGCGGCGTGCAGCACCGCCTCGGGCGAGGCGGCGGCGCGGGTGAACTCGGCGGCAATCGCCCCGGCGCACATGACGATGACCCGGTCGGCGAGGCCGAGCACCTCGGGCAGGTCGCTGGACACCACGACCACGCTGGTCCCGGCCGCCGCCAGCTCCTGGAGGAGCGCGTAGATTTCGCTCTTGGCCCCGAGGTCGATGCCGCGGGTCGGCTCGTCGAGCACCATGACCCGCACCGGATCCGACAGCCAGCGGGCGAGGATCGCCTTCTGCTGGTTGCCCCCGGAGAGCAGCCCCATGAGGGCGGCGGGGTCGGCGGGGCGCACCCCCAGCCGGGCGATTTGCGTCCGGGCGTTGTCCCGCTCCCAGGCGGGGTCGAGCCAGAACCCGGCCCGCACGTGCCGGCGGCGGGCGCTGAGGTTGATGTTCTCCCCCACCGGGCGGACGGCGATGATCCCCTCCTGCTTGCGGTCCTCGGGGCAGAAGACGAGGCCGGCGCGGAGCGCGGCGCGGGGCGAGCGGCCGCGCACCGTCGCGCCCTGCACGCGCACCTCGCCGGCGGTCGGCGGCACCACCCCGCAGACCAGCCGCATGAGCTCGGTGCGCCCGGCGCCGATCAGCCCGAAAAATCCCACGATCTCCCCGCGGTCCACATGGAAGGAGACCGGGGCCCGCAGGCCCGGACCGGCCAGCCCGCGGACCTCCAGGCCGCCGGGCGCGCCCGGGCGGGGCCGGTAGTGGTAGATGTTCGTCAGCTCGCGGCCGACCATGCTCCGGACCAGGTCCGCCCGCGTCACGCCCGCCAGCGTGTCATGCGTCACGACGTGGCGCCCGTCGCGCAGCACCGTGGCGGCGTCGCAGAGCTCCAGGATCTCGTCCATCCGGTGGGAGACGTAGAGGATGGCGTGGCCGCGGGCGCGCAGGTCGCGGATGATGGCGAAGAGCCGGAGCGTTTCCGGCGCGGAGAGGCTGCTGGTCGGCTCGTCGAACGCCACCACCGGGGCGCCGCGCCCGAGGGCCTTGGCGATCTCGACCATCTGGCGCTGGGCGAGGGGCAGGCGGCCGAGCCGGGTGTCGGGGGACAGGTCCTCGCCGACGAGCCGGAGGAGCCGCGCGGCCTCGGCGCGCAGCGCGGTCCGGTCGAGCCAGGGGCCGCGCCGCGGGTAGCGCCCGAGCAGGAGGTTCTCGGCCACGGTCATGTCCGGCACGAGGTGCAGCTCCTGGTAGATGACCGCGACGCCGGCGGCGAGGGCGCCGGCGGTGGAGGCCCAGGCCTGCGGCCGGCCGTGGAGGCCCACGGTGCCCGCGGTCGGCCGGTGGGCGCCGCTGAGGATCTTGAGCAGGGTGGACTTGCCGGCGCCGTTCTCGCCGATCAGCGCATGGACGCTGCCGCGGCGGACCCCGAACGAGACGCCGTCGAGCGCCCGCACGCCGGGAAAGTCCATGGTGAGCCCGGCGAAGCTCAGCGCCGGGGCCGCGGGGGGTGGCGTCGGGAGGGGCACCGGTCGGGCGGCGGCGTTCAGAGCATGCCCTCGGCCCGGAGCACCTGTTCAAAATTCTCGCGGGTGATGGGCTGGCCGGTGGTGCGGGTGTCGGCGGGGGGCGGGGTGCCGTCCCGCACCCAGAAGTAGAGCAGCTCGGTGGCGCGGAAGCCCTCCTGGACGGCGGAGACGAAGATGGCGCCGTGGAAGCCGGTCGGGGCGGGCTTGCGGAATTCGTCGAGGCAGTCGGTGCCGCCGATGCCGAAGCCGATGACGTCGGCGGCGGCGTAGGTCTGGCCCTCGGTGGCGCGCACGCCCCCGAGGGTCGCGCTGTCGTTCATCCCGGCGATGAGCCAGTGCCGGACGCCCGACTTCTGGGCGAGCAGCGCGTGGGTGGCGTCGAACCCGCCGGGGATGTCGGTGGTCCGCTGCGGCGTCGGGTAGATGCGGTCGGCGGGGAACCCGGCCGCCAGCAGCGCCGCGCGGATGCCGTCGGTGCGTTCGCGGCAGGTGGCGAGCTCGTCGAAGGTGATGAGGCAGACGGCGGTGTCGGCGGCGGCCCAGCCGCGGTGCCGCATCTCGGCGGCCAGCGCGCGGCCGGACATTTCACCGATGGCGGTGGCGGACATGCCCAGGTACGGGACCTCGGTGAGGAACGCGCCGTCGGCGCCGAGGAAGCGGTCGTCCACGGCGAAGACCTTGAGTCCGGCGGCGCGGGCCTTGGCCAGGATGGCGGGCCCGAGGCGCACGTCGGGGGTGCAGATGACGAAGCCCTGGGCCCCGTTGGCCGCCAGGCTGTCGATGGCCGCGAGGGTCTTCTCGCCGTCGGGCACGCTGATCTTGAGCAGGGCGATGCCGTGCCGGGCGGCGGCGGCCTCCGCGCCCTTCCACTCGTACTGGAACCAGGGTTCCTCGGGCTGCTTGACGAGGTAGCCGAGCTTGATCCGGTCCGGGGCGGCGGCCCCGGGCGGCGGCTTTGTGCAGCCGGCGGCCGCGAGGAGAACCAGGGCGAGGCGGAACACCGACCGGAGGGGGGAGGGCATGAAGGGGGGCGCGGGCGGGGGTCAGGTCCGGAAGCCTTGGGCGAGGTGGTAGTAGACCTCGTTGGTGCGGAGGTCCTGGCGCAGCGCGGGCAGGGTGGTGCCGTCGCGGATGAGGACGGCCTCGAGGCCGGCGAGGGTGGCGAAATCGTCGAGCATCTCGGTGGTGACCGCGTAGCTGTAGCCGGTGTGGTGGGCCCCGCCGGCGTGGATCCAGGCGGCGCAGGCGGTCTTGAAGTCGGGCTTGCACTCCCAGACGGCGCGGGCGACGGGCAGCTTGGGCAGCGGGGGCGGCGGGACGGCCCGGACCTCGTTGACGACGAGGCGGAAGCGGTGGCCGAGGTCGATGAGGGAGGCGTTGAGCGCCTCGCCGGCGGGGGCGGCGAAGACCAGGCGGACGGGGTCCTCCTTGCCGCCGATGCCGAGGGGGTGGATTTCGACCGCGGGCCGGTCGGCCGCGATGCTGGGGCAGATTTCCAGCATGTGGGCGCCGAGGACCTGGTGGCCCTGCGGGGAGAGGTGGTAGGTGTAGTCCTCCATGAACGAGGTGCCGCCGGGGAGGCCGTCGCCCATGACCTTCATGGCGCGGACGAGCGCGGCGGTCTTCCAGTCGCCCTCGCCGCCGAAGCCGTAGCCGGCGGCCATCAGGCGCTGGGTGGCGAGGCCGGGCAGCTGGCGCAGGCCATGCAGGTCCTCGAAGGTGTCGGTGAACCCCTTGTAGCCGCCGGCCTCGAGGAACGCGCGCAGGCCGAGCTCCAGCCGCGCGCTGTAGCGCAGCGCCTCGTGGCGCGGGCCGCCGCGGCGGAGGGCGGGGGCGACCCGGTAGAGCTGCTCGTACTCGGCGCAGAGCGCGGTGAGGGCGGCGGGGGCGACGGCGTCGACCCGGGCGACGAGGTCGCCGACGCCGTGGGTGTTGACGGAGAAGCCGAGCTTCAGCTCCGCGGCGACCTTGTCGCCCTCGGTGACGGCGACCTGGCGCATGTTGTCGCCGAAGCGCACGAACCGCGCGCCCTGCCAGTCGTGCCAGCCGCGGACGGCGCGCATCCAGGCGCCGATCCGGGCGTGGACCTCGGGGTCGGACCAGTGGCCGACGACGACCTTGCGGCCGAGGCGCAGGCGGGAGTGGAGGTACCCGGCCTCGCGGTCGCCGTGGGCGGCCTGGTTGAGGTTCATGAAGTCCATGTCGATCGTGCCCCAGGGCAGATCGCGGTTGAACTGGGTGTGGAGGTGGAGGAACGGCTTCTGGAGGGCGTCGAGCCCGCGGATCCACATCTTCGCGGGCGAGAACGTGTGCATCCAGAGGATGAGGCCGGCGCAGCGCGGGCTGGAGTTGGCCGCGACCATCACCCGGGTGATCTCCTCGGGGGTGGTGAGGAGGGCCTTGAAGACGACCGGCAGGGGGAGCAGCGGGGATTTCGCCAGGCCGCGGGCGACGGCCCGCGCGTGGGTGGCGACCTGCCGGAGCGGGCCGGGGCCGTAGAGGTGCTGCGAGCCGCAGACGAACCAGATTTCCGCGGGGGAGGTTTGGGCAAGGGGCATGGTGGGCACAGGGAGGGAGGAGGGGCTCAGCGGGCCTTGAGGGCGAGCAGGTCTTTCATCACGCGGGAGAGGTCGGCGGAGCGGTTCAGGCCGCCGAAGGCGTCGTGCACCTGCCGGTAGAGGGCGTAGAGCTGGTCGTAGGTCCGCTGGGCGGCGGGCCGCGGCCGGTAGGAGATTTTCTTCAGCGAGGTCATCCGGCGCTGGGCGGTGGGGAAGTCGGGGTGGGCGCCGGCGAGCACGGCGGCGGAGAGGGCGGCGCCCAGCGCGCAGGCCTGGCTGGACCCGGACACGAGCATGGTGCAGCCGGTGACGTCGGCGTAGATCTGCATGAGCAGGGGATTTTTCTCGGCGATGCCGCCGGCGCAGACGACCCGGTGGATGGGCACGCCGTAGGCGCGGAACCGCTCGATGATGGCGCGGGCGCCGAAGGCGGTGGCCTCGATCAGGGCGCGGTAGATCTCGGCCTGCGTGGTGTGGAGGGTGCAGCCGACGATCAGGCCGGTGAGGAGCGGGTCGACGAGGATGGTGCGGTTGCCGTTCTGCCAGTCGAGGGCCAGCAGGCCGCTGGCGCCGGGCGGCTGCAGGGCGACCTCCCGGGTGAGCCGGGCGTGGCGGGCGGCGTCGCCCGCGCACACGCCCTCGACCCACCACTTGAAAATGTCGCCGACGGCGGACTGGCCCGCCTCGAGGCCGTAGTAGCCGGGGAGGATCGCGCCCGGGACGATGCCGCAGATGCCGGGGATGTCGGGCACCGCCTGGTCGGCGGCCACCACGCCGCAGTCGCAGGTGGAGGTGCCGATGACCTTGACCAGGGTGCCCTCGGCCACGCCGCAGCCGATGGCGCCGTAGTGGACGTCCATTTCGCCGATGGCGAGGGGGAGGCCGGCGGGCAGGCCGAGCTGGGCCGCCCACTCGGGGCAGAGCCGCCCGGCGGACTGGGTGGCGTCATGGGCCTTGGCGTAGAGGCGGTCGCGCAGGTCGGCGAGGGCCGGGTCGAGCTGGGCGAGGAACTCCGGGTCGGGCAGGCCGCCCCAGTCGTCGGAGTAGAGCGCCTTGTGGCCGGCGCAGCAGATGCCGCGGACGACCTGTTCCGGGGCGGTGACCCCGGCGAGCACGGAGGGGATCCAGTCGGCCAGCTCGACCCAGGACCAGGCGGCGCGGAAGACGGCGGGGGCGGTGCGGCGGCAGTGGAGCAGCTTGGACCAGAACCACTCGGAGGAGTAGGTGTTGCCGCACTTGGCGATGAAGTGCGGCCGGATCTTCGCGGCGAGGGCGGTGATCTCCGCGGCCTCGCGGTAGCTGGTGTGGTCCTTCCACAGCCAGCACTGGGCGTGGAGGTTCTTGGCCCACCGCGGGTCGGCGGCGAGGGCCCGGTTGTGCCGGTCCACCGGGAGCGGGCTGGAGCCGGTGGTGTCGACGCCGATGCCGATGACCTGGGCGGCGGTGAAGCCGCGTTTTTTCCGGGCGGCCGCGAGCGCGCCCCGCACGCTTTTTTTCAGGCCGAAGAGATAGTCCCCGGGGTGTTGGCGGGCGAGCTGGTGATCGCGGGGGTCGAGGAGGACGCCCTCGCGGCCGTGGGGGTAGGGCACGACGCAGCTGCCGAATTCGGCGCCGTCGGCGCAGCGGACCACCAGGGCGCGCACGGAGTTGGTGCCGTAATCTAGTCCGAGAGTGAACATGGGGGGGGCGGGTTGACTGCGGGGGGGCGGGAAACCGGAGGAAGCTCTAGCGCGGTGGTGGGGGTCAGGTCACCGCAAAAAACGGGCCGCCGGCCAATTCCCGGGCTGGTCTTTCCCGCGGTGCGGGGCAAATTCAGGCCCTCCCGCGGCGGGGAGGCGTCCGGCCCCGGGGCGGCGGCTGGTGTGCTGGGCGGGCTGACCGAGGCGGCCCCGGCCCCGGCGGCGGATCCGGAAGCCGAGGACGTTGGGGCGAGGGAGCACGCGGGCGTTGCGGCCGAGGCGCTGGCGGTGAGCTGACGCGGCCGGTGGCGGGAGGAGGCCCTCGCCCGGATTGACGCTGGGCGAAAAGTTCGGGAAGCTGTGGGTGAAACCCGTCGCGTGACTCCCATGAAACTCTCCGACCAAGCCTTCGAAAAAGCCCTGCGGCTGATGCCGTGGGGAACCCAGACGAACGCGAAGCGCCCGATTCCGTTCTTCAACGAGACGATGCCGAAGTTCATCGAGCGCGGCCGGGGCTGCCGGCTCTGGGACCTGGACGGCAAGGAGTACATCGACTTCCGCCTCGCGCTGGGCCCCGTCACGCTGGGGTATTGTCACGAGGAGGTGGACGACGCGGTGCGCGCGCAGATGCAGAAGGGGGTGCTGTTCAGCATGGCGAGCCCGCGGGAGCTGGAGCTGGCCGAGCTGGTCTGCGCGACCGTGCCGAACGCGGACATGTGCCGGTTCATGAAGACCGGGGAGGATGCGAACCTCTGCAACGTCCGCCTGGCGCGCGCCTACACCAAGCGCGACATGATCCTGATGAGCGGCTACCATGGCTACCCGGACTGGTTCGCGACCGAGGACAGCCCGAACAACGGCGTGCCGGAGTTCATGAAGGACTACGTGAAGGTGATCCCGTGGGGCAACTGCGCCGAGGCCGAGCGGCTGGTGCGGCAGTACGGCGAGCGGATCGCGTGCATCATCTCCACGCCCTACGACTTCAACGAGGACACCAGCGGGACGTACCTGCGCCACCTGCGCCGGCTCACCCGCGAGCACGGCATCCTGCTGGTGCTGGACGAGGTGCTGACCGGGTTCCGGCTCGCGCTGGGCGGGGCGCAGGAGTACTTCGGGGTGGACGCCGACCTCGCGAGCTTTGCCAAGGCGATTGCCAACGGGTACCCCCTCTCGACGTACACCGGCAAGCGGGAGTACCTGCAGACGCTCGACCGCTTCAAGCTGACGACCACGTATGCCGGCGAGACGCTGTCCCTGGCGGCGGCGATCGCGACGCTGACGATCATGAAGCGGGAGGACGTGCACCGGCACCTCTGGGCGATGGGCACGCGGCTGATGGGGCACTTCAACGCGATGGCGCAGGAGATCGGGGTGGAAGGGAAGGCGATGGGGCTGGCGCCCAGCTCGTGGCTGAAATTCACGACCCCCGACGAGGCCTTCAACCAGCGGCTGGTCTACCTGTGGCAGCGGGAGCTGTACCGGGAGGGGATCTTTGCCAACAACCGCTGGTTCATCTGCTACGCCCACAAGGCGGCGGACATCGACGAGGCCGCGGCGAAGGCGCGCACGGCGCTGCGCCGGGCGCTCGCGTGCGAGCCGAACGAACGCCGGACGGCGGTGCCGTTTTACTGGTAGCGCGGCGCCGGATCGCCGCGCCTGCGCCCTCGCCCCGGCCCACCCCACCGCCCGCCCACCGCCCTTTTACCCATGGACATGCCCGCCCAGATCACCACCTCCCCCAATCGGCCCGCCGCGGCATCCGCGGCCGGCCCCGGCTTTGATCCGCGCGATCACCTGGCCCCGCGCCGGCTCACGCTGGCGATGTGGGACCAGGCGTTCCTGCTCCGGCACGGGCCGGGCGGGAGCTTCGCGGACTGGGACCGGGTGTTGGACGAGACGGTGGAGCGCGGCTACAACACCGTGCGGCTCGACCCGATGCCGCAGTGGATCGACCTGAGCCAGCCGGACCGGGAGCTGCACTGGCCCGATCCGAAGCAGCCCTTCATGCCCTGGTGCTGGAACACGGCGGTGACCGCCCCGGCCGGCCGCTGGCTGATCGACTTCATGGAGAAGCTGCTGGCCCGCCCCAGCCTCCACTACACCCTGAGCGGCTGGTGGTTTGGCTGCGTGCCGGGCACCGGTGTGGGGGGGCCGCCGGTCCTCCGCGTCCCGCGCACCCACGCCGAGGGCGCGGAACTCTGGGCGGGGCAGCTGCGCGAGTGGCAGCGGCGCTTCGGCTTCGACCGGCTGGTGTATGTGGACCTGGCCAACGAGGTGCCGTATTTTTTCCCCGGCTTTCTCGACCGGATGAAGCGGGAGCACGGGTTTGAGTGGGGCGGGGGGGCGGCCTTCACCCCGGAGCAGATCCAGCTGCTCGCCGCCGAGCTCAACCCGCCGCTGGCGGCGCTGCGCCGCGAATTCCCGGCGCTGCGGTTCACCGCCTCGATCCATGCCGACCTGCGCTGGCTCGACGTGCCGCTGGAGTTCGACTGCCTGGACGTGCATTTCTACGCCGACGCCGACGCGCGCTGGTCGGAGCGGACCCGGTTTGGCGAGCTGATGCCGCACCTGTTCACCCGCGACGACTGGCATGCGGCGTATTCCGAGCGCTGCCGGCAGACGGCGGCGGCGATCGCGCCGATGCTGCGGCAGCGGCAGCGCGCCAAGCTCATGCGCTTTGCCGGCTGGGCGGCCGAGCGCGGGATGCCGCTGACCACGAGCGAATCCTGGGCCAGCTGGTACAGCTTCGACAGCCCGGCGCTGGACTGGGGCTGGCTGCTGGACTGGGCCGAGTGGAGCGTGGAGGACGCGATCGACGCCGGCATGTGGGGGTGGACCCCGCACAACTACGCGCAGCCGCACTTCGCCAACTGGCGCGACGTCCGCTGGCACCGCCGGCTGAACGACCGCTTCCTCCGGAGCTGAAGCGCGGGTCGCCCGGCCAACGGCATGCTCTCCCTCGCCCCGCCTGCCGTCCGGCGCTGGGTCCGCGCCGGGCTCCTCCCGTGCCTGCTCCTGGTGGCGGTGCCGCTCCGGGCTGGCGGGCCACTCGGCGCGCCGGCGGAGCGCCGGACCTACCGCGACGTGGAGTACGTCGCCGGCGGGGGCAAGCTGCGCTCGTTCGACCTGGAGGTGCCGGCCGGCGCAACCGGGCCGTTCCCGCTGGTTGTCTGGATCCACGGCGGCAGTTGGCGCGGCGGCGACAAGGGAAAAAATCCGGCGGCGTTCCTGGGCGCCTACGGCCTGGCCACGGCGAGCATCAACTACCGGCTGCTGCCGGCGGCGCCGTTTCCGGCCCAGCTGCAGGACTGCAAGGCGGCCATCCGCTTCCTGCGCGCGCATGCGGCCGAGTTTCGCCTCGATCCGGCCCGCATCGGGGTCTGGGGCGAGTCGGCCGGGGGCAACCTGGCGGCGCTGCTGGGCACCACCGCCGGCGTGGCGGAGCTGGAGGACGGCGACCGCGCCGGCCTGAGCCGGGTCCAGGCCGTCTGCGACTGGTTCGGGCCGACGGACCTGCCCGCGCTGCTGGCGCAGGCCCGGACGGTGCCCCCGACGAGCCCGCTGGCGAAGGAAACCGCGACCATTCTGGCGCTGCTGGGCGCCCTGCCCCCGGCGGAGCTGCAGCGGCAGGCCAGCCCGCTGGCGTTTGTGTCGCCGGATGACGCCCCGTTTCTGATCGTCCACGGCGACCGGGATCCGCTGGTGCCGCTGGAGCAGAGCACCGAGTTGCACCGGGCGCTGCGCGCGGCGGGGGTGCCGGCGACCCTGGTGGTGGTGCCGGGGGCGGGCCACGGTGGGGCGCCGTTTCTGGCGCCGGACCTGCAGGACCGCATCCGCCGGTTTTTCACCACCCAGCTCCGGGCCGAGTGAGGCGGCGGCGCGCCCGCGGCCTCAGCTGAGCGCCAGGGCGGGGCGGCCGTAGCTGGCGCGGGCGGGCAGGAACCAGGTGGAGGGCGCGGATTCCGGGGCGAACTCGGGGCAGGCGGCGGCCAGCTCGGCGCGGAGGCTTTCGCGGGCGCGGGCGATGCGGCTCTTCACGGTGCCGACCTGGAGGCCGAGGATCACGGCAATCTCCTCGTAGGAGTGGTGGAGCAGGTTGCGCAGGGTGAGGATCTCGCGGTGCCGCGCGTCGAGCCGCGCCAGGCAGTGGTCCACCAGCTCGGCGAACTCCCCGCGCGCGGCCGCCTGCGCCGGATCCGGGCCGGCGTCGGCCAGGAGGTCGGCGAACGATCCGTCCTGGTCCGCCTGCAGCGGGCAGTCGAGCGAGAGCGTGTCCTGCCGGCGGCGGCGGAAAAAATACCAGTAGCGGTTGCGCGCGAGGTTGACCGCGATGTGGTGGAGCCAGGTCGAGAGCGAGGAGTCGCCGCGGAAACGGGCCAGCCCGCGGTGCGCGCGGATGAAGGTGTCCTGGGTGATCTCCTCGGCGTCGGCGTGGTTGCGGAGGAGGCCGAGGGTGACGGTGAAAATCCGGGCGCGGTGGCGCGCCATGATGGTGACGAAGGCGGACTCGTCCCCGGCGTTGCAGCGCTGGACGAGTCCGGCATCGATCAGGGCCTCGGCGGCCGCGGCGCTGGCCTTGGCCGACGAGGGGGCGGGCGGGCGCTGGGCGAGGCGGGGCGTACCGGGAGCAAAGGCAGGGGAGGACATGGGGCGGGGTCGTTGAGGTGGCAGGTGCGGACTAAGGCCCCGCACCTACCTAGATGTGTGCCACCCGTCCCGGGCGAAGGCGCAAGCATCAGCATCCAAAAGACTTAAAAAATAAACTCCGGCGAGGGGCCTGAACGGAGCCCATAATTTTCGTGCAATACGACCGACGGGTGCACGGGGTCCGTGCAAAGTGCAGGGACCGGTCAACGGGACCGACGCGGTGCCGGTCGCGAACGTGGTTTCAGACCCGGCGGCGGCGCCTGAGCCGCAGGGCCAGTGCGCCCAGCCCGAGCCCGAGCAGTCCGTAGGTGGAGGGCTCGGGGATGGGGGTGAAGTTCAGGTAGAGGTCGGAGCCGCTCTGGGAGAGGGTGAAGACGGTGGCGCTGGCGAGGCCGCTCTGGAACAGGGTGGAGTCGATCGTAAAGGCGGCGGGGGTGAAGCCCGTGATGCTGCCGGTGGCGTGGAGGATGCGCAGGGAGTAGGGGGTGTTGGCCGTGAGACTGGCCAGGCCGAGCAGGTTGGCGGCGTCGTAGGTGGCGATCCGGAGGTTGAAGCCGCCGGCGGACGCGGTGATGAGCAGGTTGCCGCTGATGTTGAGCAGCGACAGGCCATCGGCGCGCGTGGGGTCCTGCAGGCCCCAGTCGTAGGTGCCGCCGTTGGCGAAGGTGACGTCCGAGGCGAGCGTGAGGGTGCCGACGACGCCCTGGTCCTTTTGCGCAAAGAAGCCGATGCCGGGGGCGACGCTCTGGCCGGTGCCGACGACGAGGTTGGTGGTGCCCGCGGGGGCGAAGGTGCCGAAGCCGCCGAGGGCGCCGGCGGTGTAGGTGAGCGGGTTGGCGAAGGTCACGCCGACGTTGAGGGCGAGGCCGCCCGTGGGGGCGTTGAGCGTGACGGCGCCGGTCCCGGCGCCGGCATTGCTGCCGAGGGCGAGCACGGCCCGGTCCTGCACCACGGTCCCGCCCGTGTAGGTGTTGGTGCCGTAGAGATAGAGGACCGGGTTGGCGGTGGCGGTGGCGGCGGGGGCGGTGACGGTGAGGCGGCCGGAGCCGGAGACGGTGCCGCCGAAGTCGGTGTTGTGGTCGGCGGAGATGTTGAAGGTGAGGTTGGTGCCGCCGGGGACGATGAGCTGGCTCGAGCCGCGGTCATCGCCCTTGATGCCGTAGACGACGGGGGCGGCGGCGTTGCCGCCGAAGGTGACGGTGCCGGCGCCGGCGGAGCCGAAGTCGAGGTAGCCGAGGCCGGCGGCCGTGTTGCTCAGCAGGTTCAGGGTGCCGTTGAGCACGGTCAGCGCCCCGAGGAAGCCCGAGTTGTCGCCGGCGAGGCTGACGGTGAGGGGCGCGGCGTTGAAGAGCGTGAGGGCGGTGGTGGCGTCGCCGGTGAGGTTGCCGGACAGCGTGAAGGCGTTGGTGCCGGTGAGGTGGAGCTGGGGGCCGGAGGTGCCGGTGGGGTTGTTGTTGACGGTGCTGTTGACGAGCGTGATGGGGTTGGGGAGGTTGATGCCGCCGCTGGTGGCCTGGAGTCCGGCGCGGCCGCCCGAGTTGCCCAGGACCGTGAGGGTGCCGGAGCCGAGGGCGGAGTTGTTGCCCAGGCCGAGGGTGAGGCCGGCGTCACTCAGGGCGTTGAGCGTGGTGCCGCCGGTGTAGGTGTTGTTGGCGTTCAGGACCACGGTGCCGCTGGAATAGACGCCGCTGTAGGAGGGGGAGCCGAGCAGGACGGCGACCGATCCGCTGAGCGCGCTGTTCACGGTGAGGAGGCCGTTCAGCGCGGCGGTGAAGCGCAGGGTGTTGGCCGCGTTGCTGCTGTTCGTCACGGTGCTCGGGACGAGCGTGCCGTTGAGGCTGGCCGACGTCGCGGTGCCGAGGAAGACGCCGTCGTTGAAGCCGGTGAGGTTGAGGCCGTTGACCGTCACCGTGGAATTGCCCGCGTGCGTGTCAAAGCCGAGGATGCCCCACGTGCTGGCCGGGGCGGTGAATTTTGCGAGAAAGGCCGCCGCGGACGTGAGGCTGGTGGTGGCGTCGGTGTAGCCGAGGTAGCTGCCGCCGACGTACAGGCTCGAGCCGCCGGCGGTCAGCGAGGAGGTCGAGCCGGAGAGGGCGCCGGGGCCGTCGAGGATGAGCAGGCCGTTCGACACCAGGGTGGCGCCGGTGTAGCTGTTGGTGCCCTGGAGGTAGACCGTGAGGGGCTGGTACGGGTTGCTGCTGCCGAGGAACAGGCTCCGGGGCAGGGCCAGGCTGGACTGCACGTAGAGCGTGCCGCCGCCATTGCCGAACTGGTAGCCGCTGGTGCCCGGGGGCGTGACCGTGCCCGTGAGGATGGCGCTGGTCGCGGTGCCGAGGCGAAGGTTGGGGCTCGTGAACCCGGACAGGTTGATCGCGTCGCTGAACGTGGCGGTCGCGCTCCCGGGCAGCGTGTCGCCGCCCACGGCGCCGTCGGAGGCCGGGTCGAGATGGGCGAGGAACGCGGCGAAGGTGCCGGGGGTGGCGTCGCCGACGTAGCCGGTCGGATTGGCCCGGACGTTGACGGTGCCGGTGGGGATGGCGCTGGGGCTGCCGAAGACGAGGCTGCCATCGGCGAAGGTGCCGCCGGTGTAGGTGTTGGTGCCGGTGAGCACCAGCACCCCGGAGTTGTTGGCGCCGACGGTGAGGGCGCGGGCACCGCCGGACTCGCCGAGGCTGCCGGAGAAAACAATGGGCTGGCGCGAGCCCGGGCCGGGCACGGGAAAACCGTTGGCCTGGTTCGCAACCGCCAGGGCCTTCGGGCTGCTGCCCGGGACCAGGGTCGTCGCGCTGGCCAGGGTCACCGCGCCGCTGAAGGTGAGCGGGGCGTCCCAGCTTTGCAGCATGATGGAACCGGGGCCGGTGAAGGTGAAGGCGTTCGCCACGGTCTGGGTGCCGTGGGCGATGAGCTGCACGCCGAAGGCGGTCCCGCTCAGGACACTCACCGCGCCGGTGCCGAAGGGGGCGGAGTTCGAGAAGGCCACGCTGACATAGTCGGTGCCGTTGCCGAGGGTGGTGCCGCCGGTGTAGGTGTTGCCGGCGCCGGTCTGGTTGAAGTTGAAGTGGCCGCCCCCGTTCATGTTCCAGCCCAGGGTGGAGCCCAGCAGGGTCAGCGGGCCGCTGCCGGTGATCTGCCCGCTGACGATCACCTGGCGGGAGTGCGCCGCCAGCGTCTGGGCGCCGCTGAGGTTCAGGGTGAGATTGGAGGTGAACCACAGCCGGCCGTAGTTTTCGTCGGTGGCGCTGATGCCCTGGGCGAGCGTGAGCGTCGTGGGGCTGGCGGCGTCGATCACATATTCATCCCCGCCGGAGAGGAGGAGGCTGCGCAGGCTGAAGGCGGCGGGCAGCACGAGCTGGCGGTTGATGGCCTTGCCGAGCTGCAGGTCGGCCGTCCCGTCGTTCGGCGGCGCGGTGAGACCCTGCCAGTTGGCGCCGAGGGTGATCGCCCGGCTCGCGCCCATGCCGGTCCACACGAACTGGGCCGGAAGCTGCGCCGCGCCGAGCCACAGACCGAGAACGCCGAGGACCAGACGTTGTGGCTTCATCGGGGGCAGACTCAGCCCAACGGCCGGCGCGGGCAAGGTGAAATCCCGCGCGTGGCCGCCCTGCGCCGCGTGGGGCGTCAGCCCTTGATCGCGCCGGCGGACAGGCCGCGGACGAACAGGCGCATGGTGAACAGGAACACGACGATGAGCGGGATCGAGGCGACGAAGTAGGCGGCCATGATCTGGCCCCACTGCTTCACGTATTCGCCGTCCAGGTAGATCAGGCCGACGCCGAGCGTGAAGAGGTCCTGGTCGCGCAGCACGATGAGCGGGAGGAGGAAGTCGTTCCACATCCCGAGGAAGGAGAGGATGGCGAGCGTGCCGATGATCGGGCCGGACATCGGGATGACGATGTTGATGACCTGCTGGAGGTGGGAGGCGCCGTCCATCTCGGCGGCCTCGAACAGGTCGCGGGGCAGGTCCTCGATGAAATTGCGCAGGACGAAGATGTTGAAGACCTGGCCGCCGGCGATGCCGACGAGGACGAGGGCCCAGAGGGTGTTGAGGAGCTTGAGGGACTTGAGCAGCATGAACAGCGGCGTGATGTTGACGACGCCGGGCATGAGCATGAGGGCGAGGAAGGCGGCCCAGAGGAGGCCGCTGAACGGCAGCTTGTGCCGGGCGAAGAAATAGGCGCCGAGGATGGCGAGGAAGAGGGAGCAGACGGTGCCGGTGACGGCGACGAAGACGGTGTTGGCGATGTAGGGGAGGATCAGGTGGAAGGCGAAGCTCCAGTTCTCCCAGTGCCAGGCCAGCGGGTTGGCCGGCAGCCAGGGCTGGCGGATGAAGGTGGCGTTGTCCTTGAACGACACCTGGAACATCATGTAGAGCGGGAACAGCTCGATCAGGATGAAGCTCAGGATGAGGAGGTGCTTCGGCCAGTCGCGGCGCCAGGCGGAGGTCAGGGTGGGGGCGGCGGGGCTCATTTTTCGATGCGGACGTACCGGTTGTTCACGAAGGTGAGCACGAGGATGAAGGCGAAGAGGATCATGCCGATGGCGCAGGCGTAGCCGAACTCGCCGGCGTAGAAGGCGCGGTTGTACATCCACAGGCCGGGGACCATGCCGCGGCCGCCGGGGCCGCCGTACTCGTTGAGCAGCTGGAGCTGCAGGCCGTAGCCGCCGAGGGTGCCGACGATCAGCAGCACGAGCATCAGGCGCACCTGGGTGAGGATGAGCGGCAGCTCGATGTAGAGGAACTTGCCCAGCGGCCCGACCCCGTCGAGCTCGGCCGCCTCGTAGACGTCCTGCCCGATGGACTGCAGGCCGGCGAGGAAGATGAGCACGCCGACCGCGCCGATCCAGGGGAAGCCCCAGAGGAAGAGCGAGGGCAGGATCAGCTCGGGCTGCGAGAGCCAGCCGATCGGCACGTTGGCGTAGAACACGCCCCAGCCCAGCGCCTGGTCCAGCCAGACCAGCCCGCCCTTCAGGCCGGTGAAGTCGAGCAGGCCGTTGAGCACCCCGAGGTTGGGGTCGAAGAAAAACTTCCAGATGAACAGCGTGACCAGGCCGGGCACGATCATCGGCACGACCAGCAGCACCCGGTAGACATACTGCCACCGGTCGCTCCGCAGGCGGTGGATCAGCACCGCGAGCAGGATGGACGGGATCATCTTGAAGAGGTTGAAGACGATCAGGACGCTGACGGTGAAAAACGCCTCAATCAGCACCTGGTCGTGGGCGGCCCGGCGGAAGTTGTCCCAGCCGATCAGCTGCTTGGTGTCGCCGCCGGCCCACTCGAAGAAACTGTGGTAAACCGCGCTGGCGGCCGGGAAATACGCAAACGTCAGGACCAGAGCCAGCGACGGCAGCACAAACAGGTAGAGCTTCCACTCGCGCAGAAGTTTTTGCCGGGAAAGCGAGGCAGCCATGCAGGGGTGGGGTGGGTGCGCGGGGCGAGCAACGCCGCCCCATCGCACCATGTTATCAGGTGGGCGCCGCGCCGAGCGCAAGCCGCGAAGCGCGAAAAAACCGGCGGGCAGGACGGCGGCCCCGCCGCTCCCGGCCCGGCCGCAAACCCCGCCCGCCCCCGGGAGCCGCCGCCGGCCGCGGCGGGTGAAAGACGGATTGACGCCCCCCGGCCGGGGAGGCGAACTGGCGCCTGTCCATGATCCGCGTCTTTGTCTCCGGCTGCTACGACCTCGTCCACGCCGGCCATATCCAATTCTTCCGCGAGGCCCGGGCCCTGGGCGCCCACCTGACCGTGTCGTTCGCCTCGGCCGAGGTGCTCTGGCTGCACAAGCGCCGCCGGAGCTCCCTGCCCGACGACCACAAGCGGGCGCTGCTGGCCGCGCTCGACATGGTCGACGAGGTGGTGGTGGGGACCGGCCTGGAGGAAGGGCTCGACTTCAAGGCGGACTTCCTGCGGCTGCGCCCCGACCTCCTGGTCGTGACCGAGGACGACAAGTACGGCCCGCTCAAGCGCGACCTGTGCGCCCAGGTCGGCGCGCGCTACGTGGTGCTGCCCAAGACGCCGCCGCAGTTTTCGCCCGTCTCGACCACCCAGCTGGTGCGCCTGATCCGCGCGCCCGAGGAGGCGCCGCTGCGGGTGGACTTTGCCGGCGGCTGGCTCGACGTGCCGCGGTTCGCGCGCGCCGGGGCCTACGTGGTCAACTGCGCCATCTCCCCGACCGTGTCGCTGCGCGACTGGCCCTACGAGCGCAACGCCGGCCTCGGCGGCAGCGGCGCCTGGGCGCTGGTCAACGGCCGGGACGGCGTGGCCTCCGAGCTCGACCTCGGCGTCGGCTGGCAGGACCCCGCCGTCATTTCCGAGACCGGCCTCTGCGTGTGGCGGAGCGGCCGGCGCCCCGCGCTCGAGCTCAAGCACAACGGCGAATTCCTGCGCGGCCGGCTCGCGCTCTACTGGACCGGCACGCCGCACGACACCCCCGACCTTGCCAAGCTGCCGCGCGACTACGACGCCATCGTCCGCGCCGCCGCCACCGCGCGCGACGCCGTGTGGCGGAGCGACCTGGCGCTGCTGGCCGACGCCGTGCGCCAGTCCTACGGCAACGTCCAGCGCGCCGAGGGCATGGCCCCGCTGCCGGGCGACCCGGCGGCGACGGGCCGGGCGGCCGCGGCGCTGCCCGCGGACCTGCGGCCGCTGGCGTGGAAATACTGCGGCGGCGGGTTTGGCGGCTACGCGGTCTATCTTTTTGCCGATCCGGCCCAGCGCGACGCGGCCTGCGCGCGGCCGGACTTCCGCCCGATCGAGCCGTATCTCGCGACCCGCTGAGCCGGCGCGGACCGCGCTTCGGCCCGCGGCGCTGCGCCCGGCTCGCTGGCAGAAGCGGCGAACGCCCTTGCGGCCGCGGCGGTTCTCGCGGTGCGGGTCTCGCTTTCGGCGGCGATCTTGCGGCAGCCGCGGCGGTGGCCTTCGCGACCTCGACGACTTCGGCAGCCACCGGCTGTTTGGTGACTTGGCCCGCACCTGTCGCCCCGTTCCCGACTAATAGTAACCGGCGTCACACTCATGGCAGTCCGGCCTCAATGACCCGGGTCGCCCGGGCCAAGATTGTGCAGCGCCTGTGTCTGCTAATGTGTCCAAACTTGGGTCCGGCAGGGTCTGCGGTCCGCGTCCGGTCTGGGTCGGCGGTTAAGTGAATGC
This sequence comes from uncultured Opitutia bacterium, assembly GCA_903830425.1. Classification (GTDB taxonomy): domain Bacteria; phylum Verrucomicrobiota; class Verrucomicrobiia; order Opitutales; family Opitutaceae; genus Opi-474. Next base: position 1,682 of record CAIKTR010000082.1, on the reverse strand, counting down.
CTCCACACAATCAGCACGTGGCGACCACGTGATTTCGATTCAGGTGGGCCCAGGTCCGGCGGCAGGCAATTCAAACCAAAAGCGAGCGCCGGTTCCCGGCGAGCTTTCGACGCCCACGTGTCCGTCCAGTTTTTCGACAATGCGTCGCACGATTGCGAGACCCAGTCCGTGACCACTAATTCGAACAGGAGTAAGCTTGGTGCTTTCGGCAAACATCGAATTACGGGCTGTTGGATCGAGCCCGGGCCCGTTGTCCTGCACCCAGAACCGAACCGCGGCGCGGTCGGGGCAGGCTTCTCCGCCAATGGTAATCTGCGGTTGCGGGCCGCCGTATTTCGCCGCGTTGCTGATGAAATTGACCCAAACTTGGACAACCCACGGGGCATGTCCCATCGCCGCAGGCCATGGGCCACGCGTCTGAATGCTGGCTGACTGCTTGCGGAGGAGAGTGCCGAGGTGATGGAGCGACTCAGTGACGACGGCGGTCATATCGAGGGGGAGCAGATCGATGGCCTCGCGGCGAATGCCGGCGAGGATCAGGAGTTCGTCGATGATGCCGCAAAGTCGCCGGGCGGAGGCGGTGGCCTCGGTAAGCTGTTCGCGCACGAGCGCCTCGTCGGAGCTGCCGAGCATGAGGCCGGCCAGTTCCAGGCGACTGTTCAGCGCCGAGAGCGGATTCTTGAGATCGTGGGCCACGGTGTTGCCGAAGGCATCGAGATCGTCGAGCAGCGCCTTCATTTTCAGCCGGGTCGTGATGGAGCGGATAACTTCGTCCTCACTGAAAGGCTTGGTGATGAAGTCGGCGGCGCCGAGTTCCATGCCGCGACGAGTGGTGGCGCGGTCGTTCTTCCCCGACATCATAATCACCGGAATGCCCCGCAGGTCTTTGTCTTCGCGCAAGACAGAGAGCAGTTCGAACCCTGTCATGCCGGGCATTTGTAAATCGGTGATGACGAGCGCCGGCATTTTGTTGCGCGCCATTGCGAGGCCCTCGATTCCGTTGGCGGCGGTTACGACGTTGAAGCCGTTCAATTCAAGCATATCGGCCAAGGTCAGGCGCAGCGTGTCGTTGTCTTCAACAATCACGATGGTGCTCTGACTGGGTGAATTCATGAACGTGCTACCGAAACGACCGAGGGGAGCAGCTGAGCGCAAAATGGAAAACCGTGCGGCCGAGCTGGTCGGCCAGCAGTCGACCCATTGCCCATCCGCTGGCGCGAAATCCGCGAGCATCCAACGACCCGATGCCGCCGTTTTGTAAAGTGGGTGGGAGGGTCATGGCCATAGGTCAGGAAAGGCTCGGCTACCAACCTCAGTGATCTTAGTCGTCGCCCACGGCTATTTCACCCGACAGACGTAATCTTCGTATATTATCGGCGATTAGTGGGATTACTTGATACCAAATTAGTGATTCTAGCCCCGGAGCGGGCTCCAAGCCATGCCTCTGAACCGTCAAGTTGGGAGACCCCATTGCCCAGATCGCCAGCGCTCAACTGATACCGGCACCGCGCGTTTCGTCCCGTGGATGCGGGGTCGTTCACGCCGGTCTTTCAGGGCCCCATGCCACGAATACGGACCATCTGGGAAGACTTGGTCCGTGCGGGCATCACTTTTGAGGACGGGCAGGGGAGGCGGGCCGACCTTCATTCACTCCGCATGACCTTTGGCCCTAATCTCACTGT
>CAIKTR010000081.1 GCA_903830425.1 uncultured Opitutia bacterium | reverse complement strand
GATCAGCCCGGCGGCCAGGCAGGTCCACATCAGGGTGGCGCTCCAGCTGCCGTAGAAGCCGGACACGATCCGGATGCGGAGGATTTCGCAGGGCTGGTCGAGGTCGTCGGGCAGGTCGAGCCGCACGACCTTGGAATTGGCGAGCTGCCAGCGGATCCGGTAGCCCCCGGGGGTGGGCTCGGGCCGGCCGAGCACGACGTAGCTGTCGTTGTAGAAGACACCCTCGAGGTAGGCCGGGTATTGGTAGACGTAGAAGTGCGAGCGGTCATCGCGGGGCGGGGTGCCGGCAAACTCGATGACCACTTCCTGGACGGGCACGCAGGCGTCGGGCAGCTCGATCCGGCCGTAGGGATCGTCACCGGTGCGGGTGAGCAGGCGCCGGGTGGGGTCCCAGCCGAGGGAGTGGGCCGGGGAGAAGCGCACGGCGGCGCCCGGGATCTCGGTGGTCGTCTGTTTCAACCGGAACAGCGCGAGGAGTCCGGCCAGCAGCAAAAGCCCGCCGGCGAGGCCGAGGATTTTTTTCATCGACGGAGGCGCAGCCGAACCAAACCGAGAAAGAATCCGCCCAGCGCGATCTGGGAGGCGAGGACGAGGCAGGTGACAGCGGGGATGACCCACCGCAGCATTTGGGCGGGCAGCAGGTCGCCGAATCGGCTGGAGCCCCAGAGCTGCACGGCATGGAAGCTGAGTACAATCCCGGCCGTGGCGAACGCGGCGGCGACGGAGAGGCTGCTCTCGACGTTGATCCGGTCGAGCCGAGCCTGGGTGCGTGGTTTCACGGGCGCCAGGCCCGCCGCGCAGACGAAGGCCTGGGCGATGACGGCGAAAGCGCAGGCCTGAAAACCGCAGAGCACGGCGGCGGCGGCATAGAGCAGGGTGTGCACATCAAGCCGGAGGCTGCCAAGCGTGACTGGTCCGGGCAGAAGAACGGCGAAGCCAAGCAGACCGGCGACCAGCAGGAGCACGCCGGGGTAGAGAAAAAGCCAGCGGGGGCTGAACAGCAGCATGAACCGCAGGTGCCGCCAGCCATCGCGCCAGGGGCGCAGGTGAGGCGGACGGTCGCGTCCGTCGCGGCGCAGTGTGACCGGGACTTCGCCGACCCGCAGGCCGAGCAAAGAGGCCTTGATCGGCATCTCGGAGGCAAACTCCATGCCGCCGGTGTGCAGGTCGAGGCGTAGCAACGCGGCGTGGGCGCCGCCGCGGAGCCCACAGTGAAAGTCGCGGACCTGCATACCGAACAACCGCCGGCCGATGGCGCTGAGAACCGGGTTTCCGAGGTAGCGGTTCTTCCACGGCATGGCGCCGGACTGGATGCCGCCGTCAAAGCGATTGCCGATCACGATGTCGCAGCCGTCGCGCAACCGGGCGAGCAACCTGCCTGCCTCGCGGAAATCATAGCTGCCATCGCCGTCGGCCATGATGACGTACCGGCCACGGGCGGCGGCGATGCCGGCGCTGAGGGCGTGCCCGTAACCTCGGGTGGACACGGGCACCACTCGGGCACCGCCGGCTGTGGCGATCGCCGGTGAACCGTCGGTGCTGCCGTTATCGGCGACGATGATTTCGCCGGTGACCCCAAGGGCGTGCAAGGCGTCAGCCGCCTCGGCGAGGCAGCCGGGCAGCGTCCGCGCCTCATTCAGGCACGGGATGAGCAGGGTCAGCTCGACGGGGTTGCCCGGAAGTGAGGCCATGCGCAATTACGTGAAAAACCGGGCGGCAAGGCGACACCGGAGTGGATGGGTCGGCCGCTCGCGTCAACGGAGCTCAAAACCGCTCAGGTAAGCCCAGTCCCAGGCGTTGCTGCCGTGAGGACCCGTGGTGAGACGGAGGCGCAGGCGGCTGCCGGGGGGTTGGGGCGACAGCCGGGCCGACATGGCCTGGTCCCCGCGGTCCGCGGGCACGGTCAGCGGCTGCAGCCACCGGTTGAAAACCGGCGCCACCGAGCCGTCGGGCCGCAGGCATTCGACGACAAACTCGACGCCATCCGTCTGGGCGCCATTGGCGTAGCTGCCGGCCATGAGCCCGCCGGTGACGGTGAGTTCCCGGGCGTCGGCGGGTAGGTCGAACAGCAGGGTGCTGGGCGGGATCATCATCAGGATGTTGCGCGTGCGCTCCGGAATGAGGCCGCATCCGGTGGACTCGACGGCGGTCGGCAGGGTCTGGAAACCGGGAAACTGGCTCCGGGCAAAGCCGGGGCCGCGCACGAAGCGGGCGTGGGTGATGAACGCCCAGCCCCAGGCCGTGCCGCCTCCGGGCACCGAATCCGTGCGAACGATCACCCGGGAACCGGGCGAAAAGGTGGGCGGCAGGGGGGCCCGCAGCTGATGGCTGCCGCGATCAGCGGGAACGTACAGCGGCTGCAGGGCGCGGCGCGTGATCAGCTGCGGGGCCTGTCCCGGCTGCTCGATTTCGACGGTGAAGGTCACGCCGTCGACCCGGCCCTGCAGGTAGGCGTTGGCATTGATGCCGATCACGAGGTCGAGTTCCCGCTCGTTGCCCCGCAGCGCGAAGCCGACGCGGGTGGGGTTGGGCACGTTGTGCACGCGCTCGTCCTGGTACATCGGGCTGATGTCCTGCGGGGGATCAATAAACTCGGGAGGATCGCGGAAGACCGAGGCGGCCGGAAATTTCGGGAGCACCGGCGGGGCCGACGCGGCCGGGCGGGGCAGGGTGTAGAACGAGACGGTGAGCCGGTCCTGGGCAAAACACCCGGGCGCGGGCGTGTGCAGCCGGAGGCGCCGCACCTGTTTTTCGGCGCGCCCGGCCTGGAGGGCGATCAGGTCGGCCGTATTTTCAAGGGCGGGGTTGAGCAGCGAGGGCACGACCACGCTGCTGGCGATGATCCGCTGGTTCAGCGTCTGGGTGAGGTGGTCGCCCTGCAGGTCCATGAACAGCAGCGGCGGCTTGTAGGCGAGGGCGAGGGCGTCGCCCCACACACTGGCGGGCAGGCTGAATGAAAACAGGAGCATCTGCCCGGCGGCGACGTCGGGCACGGCGATCTCCTCGTCAAACCGGATGTTCCGCGTGGCGAGAAGCCGGGGCGTGGGCGCCGGTCCCGAATCGGGCCGGACCTCAAGCAGCAGCGCCTCGTCCTCGATCAGTACCGGCCGGTAGTGGTGCAGAATGGCCAGCAGGCTGAGCGAGTCGTCGATTGCCACGAAGCGGTGGTCGATCGACTGGAGCTTGAGCAGGAGGAAATCCGGCCGGGTAGCTGGATCGAGGAAATGCTGCTGGTTGAGTTCCTTGAAGTGGCGATTGTAGACATGATAGGTGCCGCAGCACATCGGCGCCGGCTGGTAATTGAATTCATTCAGCAGCAGCAGGCCGATTTCATGGCCGAAGAAATCAATCGAGCGCCGGCCGACGACCCGGCGCACGTTGGGGAGCGCGTAGTTGACCCGGCGGAGCGCGAGGGCG
>CAIKTR010000080.1 GCA_903830425.1 uncultured Opitutia bacterium | reverse complement strand
TTAGCTCCTCTTTTGTCTTACCTCGAAAAAAGTTCTCGGAATTTTTTCGATGGCTGCCCGACGTGGATTCGAACCACGACTAGGCGAGTCAAAGTCGCCTGTGCTACCATTACACCATCAGGCAGTGAGGTAAGGAACGGCAAAGGTGCGCCGCCCCCCCCGCTGGTCAAGGCCGGAAACTCGCCCACCAACCCGCCCTGGCACCAGTGTCCACGCATCCTAGCACCAAGCACCCGCGCCGACCCAGTTCCAGTCCCAACCGCGTCCGGGGCGACGTGGCGCCTCGCACTCACCTCAGCCAGAACCGTCCCCCGAAAAACTGGATCCACAGAAAATGGCCGCAGACCACCACCGCGACCAATCCCCACCACTGGCGCACAACCACAGCCCACAGACCAATCAACAGTCCCAGCAGTGACACCAGCAAATGGCAGCCAAAGAGCCACCACTTCGTCACGAGTCCAAAATTTACGCAGTTGACCAAAAAATAGGTCACGACCGTGGTCACCGCGGGCAAGATACTGAGGAGTCCGAACATTTGTTTTTTCATGGGGAGGAGCACTAATCCGGTGACTTGATTCTGACCCGATGTGCGACCACCGGCCGGATATTGTTCCAGTCGTCGCACGTTTTCCGGCCACGGGTCAGTTCGTTGAACTTTCGCAGTTCCTGATAGGTGCGCTCCGCCATCTGGACCGACAGTTCCGGGCGTAGGTCGGTCTGGTCCGGAGCAAAGCCCGCGAAAAAATGCCCCACCAGTGGGGTGTAGGGCTCACCGTCGCGACCTGTCTGGCCACGCTGGTGGGAATAGCTGTCCTGCTCCGCATGCAGATATTGCCCGAACAACGTGTTGTTACCGCCCGCGTAGGCCTCCCGTCGCAGGCGCTCCCGAAATTCACCGGCGGAAAAGTGGTAATTATTGCTGGCCGTTCTGTCGCCATAAGGACCTGTCCGCACGTCGTCGTCCACGCGCTGGTCCGCCGCCGCGATCTGCGCGGCCTCGGCCGGCGTCCACCCCGCGCGCAGCGCGAGGCTGCGGGTGAGGTCGTAGTGCACGTCGCGGTCATAGTCGCCCGTCGGGTCGATGAAACTCACGGGATTCCCGCGGGTGTACGCCCACCGATTCAAGCTCGCCGGCACTGCAATCCTCCCCAGGAGCGGATCCTCGTTCAGGAACCGCCGCAGCGCCGGATGATAATATCGGGCCCGATGATAGGAGAGACCGTTGCCATCGGTTTGGACCCCCCACTCCCCGCTGAACAAAAACGGCGTGGCCTGGGTGCCGGTGCGCCCCAGTCGCTCCCCATGGGGCCCATAACCCATCCGATCCGTCACGACACCCCGACTGTCCGTCAGCGCCACCGTGTTGCCCCGGCGATCGCAGTGGTAGTACCGCACCCCGGCACCGCTCTCCTCGTGCAGAAGCCCCAAACCATAGACGTAGCAGGTCTGGCTCCCGTCGGGGGCGGTGCGCCGCAGGACTTGGTCGAGGGCGGCGTTCGGATTGACGACGTAGCGCGTGGCGCCCTTCGCGTCAGTCAGCCCCACGCGGCGATTCTCGGCATCATAGGTGTAGGTCAGGCCGCCCGCACCCGTGAGCCGGTTGCGGGTGTCATAGGTGTAGCTCGCCGGAGTCACCCCGAAGGCGATGGTTCGCAGGTTGCCAGCCGCGTCGCAGTCGGCCACCGCGCCGTTGTGCGTGCGCAGCCGGTTGTCCCGGTCAAAAGTCTGGTTCAGCGCGGACACGGGCGCATCAAGGGCCGGGCTGACCGCCTCCCCCGTCAACTGACCGCCCACATCATAGCGATGACTCACGGCGAGAAGTGACTCGATCCCGTCCGGACCAATCTCCTTCAACTCAATCACGCGCCCCGCCGCATCATACTGACGAGTCTGCTTCGTTCCATTCGGCCGCAGCATCAGGGTAACCCGTCCGACCGCATCATAAGCATAGGCTGTCTCGCGGCCGGCCCAGTCGGTCACGTGGCTGAGCTGCCCCGCGGTGTCGTAGCGGTAACTGACCTGGCGGCCATCCGGGTAGGTGAGCCGGGTGAGATGGCCCACGGCGTCGTAAGTGTAGCCGATGCGGTTGCCCTCGCCATCGGTGAAGGCCACCAGCCGCCCCCGCGCATCGTAGGCCCGGGCCAGCGTCCGCGTCCCTTCCCCCACCGTCAGCACCCGGCCGGCTGCATCGCGGGTGAACGTCCTGACCCCGACGCCGTCGGTCAGGCGGTCCAGGCGCTGCGCCGCGTCGTAGCGGCAGTCCGTCGTCTGGCCGGAGGGCCCGCTCACCGTCGCCAGCAGGCCGCGGGCCTCGTAGACCTGACCGGTCGCACGCCCTTCCGCCGTGGTGACCGTGACCAGCCGGCCGGCGGGGTCGCTGGCCAGCGTGGTGACGTTTCCCAAGGGATTGGTGAACGACGTGCGGTTGCCATCGACGTCGTAGGCCTGCACGGCCACCCGCCCGCCGGCATCCGTGACGCGCGTCAACCGGCCCAGCGCATCGTAGGCATAGCCGGTCGTCCGCTCCAGCGGGTCCCTCTCCCCTGTGCGGCGCCCGAGTGCATCATATTCGTACCCGCTGCAGCGACCCAGCGGGTCCGTCACCTTCGCCAGCAGCCCCCGCCCCTCGCGTTCGCTCGTCGTGCGCCGGCCGAGCGCGTCAATCACGGCACTGGGCTGGCCCGCCGCGTCATACTCGTAGGCGGTGAGATTGCCCGCCGCGTCGGTCGTCCCGGTGAGCCGGCCCGCCGCATCATAGGTGAAGCGCGTGGTGTGCTCCAGCGCGTCACGAACCGTCAGGAGTCGATCCTCCCCGTCATAGGTCCAGGTAGTCACGTGGCCCAGGGCGTCGGTGGATGTGAGCCGGTTGCCGTTCGGGTCGTAGGTGTGGGTGGTGACGGCGCCGGTCGCGTCGGTGCAGGTCCGGAGGCGGTGACGGTGGTCGTAGGTCTGGGTGGTCGTCTCGTTCAGCGCATTCGTGAGCGTGAGGAGGTTGCCGCTGGCATCATAGGTGTGGGTCGTGCACCGCCCGGCGGCATCCTCGCGCTGCAGCAGCCGCCCGGCGGCATCGTAACGGTATTTCGTGACGACGCCGCCGGGGTCCGTGCTTTGCGCCAGCCGGCCGGCATCATAGGTGTAGCGGTGGACCCCGCCGCGCGGGAGCGTCCACGTGAGCGGCCGTGAGTTCGCATCATAGGTCCACCTGGTCTCGGCCCCCCGCGCCTCCGTGAGCGAGCGCAGGTTGTTCCACTCGTCATAGGTGCGGCGCGTGACCTGCCCGAGCGGATCGGTGGTCGTGAGCCGGTTGTTGCGGGCGTCGTAGGTGTGGGAGGTCACCTGGCCCGCAGGATCCGTCGCCGTGAGCACATTGCCTGCGGCGTCATGGGTGAAACGCGTGGTGCGCTCCAGCGCGTCGGTCACCGCCGTCACGTTGTGCTGGAGGTCGTACGCATAGCGGGTCGTCTGCTGGAGCGGATTGGTGAACGACCGCAGGTTGTATTCCGGGTCAAACCACCGGGTGGATCGCTGCCCGGTGCGGTCGATCGTCTCGACCGTGATGCCCGGCGTCACCGGCCAGGCCCGGCCCGCGGGATCGGTCACCGCGGCCACCTGGCCCTGCACGTCATAGGTGAGCGTGGTGACCTGCCCGTCGAGGGCCGCGGCGACCAGGCGGCCGCTCACGGGATCAAACGTGTTCTGGATTGTCCGGCCGTCGCGGTTGGTGAAGGTCTCCGTCCGCAGGAACGGCAACGACGGCAGGATGAGCGGGATGCCGCGGGCCCCGTCGGACGCGGCGTACAGGTTGCCCCCGGCCAGGCCTTGCTCCGAGTAGGCGAAGCCCAGGGGCTGGTTGCCGGCAACGCCATCGTCCTGGGCGACGACCCGGTCCAGGGCATCGTAGGTGTTGGCGGTGAGCACCGTTCCCTCGTGGTCGCACACGCTCAGCAGCGCACGGTTTGCGTTGTAGGTGAACGTGACCTGCTGCCCATTCGGATTGACCAAGCGACGCAGGAGCCGGGTGGGGCCCGCCCTCGTTTCATAATCGAGGGTGACCACCGCGCCGGTGCCATCCGTGAGGGTCGCGATCGCAGGGGTGCCCGCCACGTAGCCGAAGGTGAGGCCGGCCGCCGACACCGGATCGACGAGCGTGGCGATGCGCCCGCTGGCATCGTAGGTCAGGGCCAGCCTGCGGGCGTGGGGATCGCGGTCCTCGACGAGGCGGCCGGCGGCATTGAAGCGTTGGCTGGATTGGTCGCGCCGGGTCAGCAGCCAACCCCCGCCCGGCTGCACGGCCAGCACATCCTGCTGCGCGGCCGTCTCGGTTGAGCGGTAGGTGCCCGCCGTACCGGGATCGGGCGTGAAGGTATTTGCCCGGACGCTGTTCCACTGCAGGACGAGATTCGCGCCGCTGGCCACCACCCGGGTTTCGAAGGAGTGGGTCCAGCCGATGCCGACCGGGCCGTCCGAGGTCTGGCTGCTCGCCAGCGCCGAGTGATAGGTGAGGCCGAACTGCCAGGAGCGCGCGCCGGCGAAGGCAAACAGCGTCCGCTCGTCCGTGACCGCGCCTGTCGCGATCTGCACCGGATCGCCGAGTTTCACGAGCCGATGAGGATCGTCGACCTTGAGCTTGGCCACGCTGAGCCGGCCCGTCTGGCCGGGGGTTCCGTCCAACCCTTCCCCCGGCCACGCCCCATCCGCCACCCCGTTGGTGAAATGGACGGTCAGCACCGTGGCGGTCACCGGCACGGTCGGCGACTGGGCATAGTTGACCTTCAGGTGGAAGGTCCCGGTGTACCGGCTGTAGCGCCCGTCCCCCTGCAGCGGCACGCCGCTGACGTCCCGCCACTCCGTCCGCACTCCGCTCCCGGCGATTTTTCCGCTCGCATCCGCGCGGTCCGCGATCGTCCCGCTGAATGCATAGGTGGTGAACCAGTAGGCGCTCGGGGCGTACCAGTTGTACTCAGCCGTGGTCAGCTTTCCCGTGAGCCCGATCGTCCCGGCCCGCAGGAGGGGGCCAAGCCCGAGCATCGCCAGCAGGGCCAGTCGCAGGGCGCACCCTCCCCGGCCGGCCGCACGCCAGACCCAGCGGGGTAAATCCTCTCGCGTGAGCGCTTTCATGGCAGGGGCATGCGTTCGAGCCGGAGCCGGATGCGCCGGTTCAGGATCGGTTGCCCGGCCGGCGTGGCATCACGCACCGTGCAGGTGGCCCGGCCGCCAGCCACCGTCGTGCCCACCATGACGGTGGCCCCAGCCGCGGAATTCCAGTTCACCCCTTCGGCCGAAACTTCGACCGTGTACCGGAGATCCGCCGGCGCAGGGTCGGGCCGTAGGTAGGTCAGCGAAAGATAGCTGGAGCCACCCAGGAGCATCCGGGCCACCACCGGAATATCCCCGGGCTCCCGGGCATGCGCATCCAGGCCAAACGCGTACTTGGCCAGATTCGGCAGGCCGTCACCCGCGACGACGGCGTCATCCGCCCCCTCGTCGGTGCCGTCCGCCGGCAGATCCTGCGCCACCCGCCAGTCCCGGATCGGGCCGTCGGTCACCGCCACGTCGGTCAGGTTGCTGGCGGCATCGTGCTCATAGTACACCGCCCAGCCGCCGGGATAGGTCGCGCGGGCCAGCCGGCCCGACGCATCGTAGCCATAGGCAATGCCCGCCGGATCGGCGGCGTCCACGATCGCGAAGGCGCGGCCATCGTAGTAATCGAGCGGGTTGGTCCCATCCGCGGATTCCTGCAGGTTCGTCGCCCCGTCGCCATCGGCGTCCTCCGCCGCATCGGCGGCTGCGCGGGGATCCAGCCCGTGCGCCACTTCCCATCCGTCCGGCATCCCGTCGCCATCCGAGTCCGCCCGGGTCGGATTGGTCCCCCGCGCGACTTCCGCGGCATCCTCCAGCCCATCACCGTCCGAGTCGGCCTGTCCCGGGTCCGTGCCCAGCAGGTATTCCCGCACATTGCTCAGGCCGTCGCCGTCGCGATCCCCCTGGCGGTCGTCCCGCGCAGAGTCGAGCCCCCCGGTTGTCTCCCACTCATCCTCCATGCCGTCCCCGTCCGCATCGGCAAAGAGCGGATTCTCGGTGGCCACCCGCAGTTCATCAAATCCCGTGGTCACGGTCGAGTGGCCGCCCAGGGTGACCGCCGCAAGCCCCGCCGGCGCCTCGGCCACGAAACCGAGGTCCGCGGCAATCATCCGCCCGTCAAGATAGAGGTCCCAGCGCCTGGCCGCATAATCGGACCGGATCGTCAGCCGCAGCCAATCGGCCGACCGGCCGGAAACCTCCGGCACCGGGCCCGCCGCCGGGGTGAGCCAGGCACCGCCGCCCTGACCGTCACCGTTGAACACCTGCAGCCGTCCCGCCCCCGCCGCGCGGCTCAGGGCAACCGCCGTCGCTTCGGTCTCGAGAAACACCCCCGCCTCGGGTGTCGCCACGACCGCCGGCAGGGCCCGCAGGTCGAGGAACACCACTCCCGGGCCCGAACGTGCAAACGCGCGGGTGGCGAAGGAGGTCGGCGCCGCCGGCGGCACCGCCACCGCCTGCCGCCCCCGATAAACCGGCGAGGGGACGATCTCCGCGGCCCCGGTCACGGTCCACCCGTTCTGGTCCTGCAAGGCGCCCAGCCGGTAGCCTTCCTCCGGCTCAAACCCCGCGTTGAAGGGCACCCCGTTGAACCTCACCTCCAGCCCGGGACTGGGGTCCGACCAATGGCCCGCGGCGTCGCCCGCCCGCACCGTCAGGCAGTAGCTGGAGCCGGGCGCCGGCCCGGTCACCTTCATCGTGGTCAGGGTGGTCGTGCCCAGCGAGACGCCGTTCCGGAATACTTCGTACGCCGTCACCCCGAGGTCGTCGCTCGCCGGCGCCCAGGTCAGCGTGCATCCCGTGGCGGTCAGCTCGCTGCTCGCCAGCCCGCCGGGCACCGACGGCGGCGTGACGTCCGCCGCAGCCGTCTTCACCGTCAGGACCGCGCTGCGGGCCGACCAGTTGCCCGCGGCGTCTCCCGCCCGCACGCTGACCGGGTGGATGGTTCCCGCAGCCAGGCCCGTGAGCGCCAGGGAACACGCCGACGTCGTCCCCACCGGCATCCCACTCCGGCAAACTTCATAGCGGGTGACCCCCACGTTGTCCGTCGCCGCCGCCCAGCCCAGGGTGAACCCCCTCGGTCCCACCGCACTCCAAACCAGCCCGGTCGGCGCCGAGGGCCGGACCGTGTCCGCCGCCGTCACGACCCGCAGGGCGGCGCTGGGCCGCGACCAATTCCCCGCCGGGTCGCAGGCGCGGACGGTCAGCCCATAGGCGGTGGCGGGGGCGAGGCCCGTGAGGATTCGGGAGGCCCCGGGCGCGATGCCCTGTGAGACTCCGTCGCGGAACACCTCATAGCCCGAGACCTGCCAGTTGTCCCGCGCCGGCGCCCACTGCAGGGTGAGGCGGGTCACGCTCACCCCCAGGGCGCGCAGGTCCCCCGGCACCGTGGGCGGCTGGGTGTCGGCCGGTATCGCGACGGCGACGGCCGGGCAGAGCGCGGACCAGTTGCCAGCCGCATCTCCCGCCCGGACAGCTAGGACGTGGGTCGTGCCCGGCGGCAGACCCCGGATGAACTGCAGCGGGACCGGCGTGGAGCCGAGCGAGGCCCCGTTGCGGAATACCTCGTAGCGGGTCACCTTCACGTTGTCCGCCGACGCCGCCCACGTCAGCACAAGGCCCCCCCGCTTGAGCCGGTGCGCGGCCAGGCCGCCGGGCACGGTGGGCGGGGCGAGGTCCGGACGCGTGGTCACGGACAGCGGCATGCTGGGCGCGGACCAGCTGCCCTGGCGCTCACGAGCCCGGACCGTCAGCACGTGGGTGGTCGCCGGGGCCAGCGAGGTGAAACGCTTGCCCGGGCTCGTCGTGGTGCCGGCCGAGATCCCATTCCGGAAGACTTCATAGTCCACCCCCTTTGCCCGGTCGGGCGCGGCCCGCCAACTGACCCAGCAGCCCGTCTCCGTTACCGCGCTCACCGCGAGTCCCTCCGGCGGCGGCAGCGCCACAGCCGCCCGTGCCCCGAGGCCGGTCAAAACGCCGCAGAGCAGGCCGGCCAGCAGCCGCGCCGGCGCCCCGTGCCCGCGGGTCTGGGCACCGGCGGCGGCCACCCACGGCATAGGGCGCAAGCTCATCCCCCGATCCTACCGGAAGCCGCGGGGCGCGTAAGCTGTCCCTTGGGTCAGGTGCGGCCCCGCCGCGCCGTCCCGCCCAAAATCCGTCTCGCCTCCCGGCGCCGGTTGGGGCGTGTTGGCGGGGCGTGCCTCCGCTTTCCACCGACCTCTTCGACTACGCCCTGCCGCCGCACCTGATCGCGCAGACGCCGGCCCCCCGGCGCGACCAGTCCCGGCTGCTGGTCGTCGACCGCGCGGCCCACACGGTGACCCACCACACCTTCGGCGACCTGCCTCGCTTTCTCCGCGCCGGCGACACCCTGTTTCGCAACAACGCCTCCGTCCTGCCCGCCCGCCTCCACGCCCGGCGGCCCACCGGCGGCCAGGTCGAATGCTTCCTCCTCCACCCCGCCGAGGACGGGCTGCTCTGGCGCTGCCTCATCAAGCCCGGCAAAAAGCTGCCCGTCGGCGCCACCTTCGACCACCCTTCCGGCGCGTTCCACGGCGAGATCCGGGCCAAGGAGCCCGACGGCTCCGCCTGGGTGCGTTTCACCACCCGCGACCAGCAGCCCCTCACCGCCCTCGCCCACCAGCTCGGCGACGTGCCCCTGCCCCCCTACATCCAGCGCGCCGACGACTCGCGGCGGGACGAGGACCGCGCCCGCTACCAGACTGTCTACGCCAACCCGGCCCGCCCCGTCGCCGTCGCCGCCCCCACCGCCGGGCTGCACTTCACCCCGGAACTGCTCGCCGCGCTCGCCGCCCAGGGGGTGCACACCGCCGAGGTCACCCTCCACGTCGGCCTCGGCACCTTCCGGCCCATCCTCACCGAGACCATCGAGGCCCACGCCATCCACCGTGAGCGCTACGAGCTCCCCGCCGCCACCCGCCAGGCCCTCGCCCACCCGCCGGGCCGGCGCGTGGCCGTCGGCACCACCACCGTCCGGACCCTCGAGGACCACCTCAGCCGGCCGCCGGCGGACCGCCCGCCGGGCGACGGCGTCGCCGAGGCGGGGATCTTCATCTATCCGCCCTATGTCTTCCGCGGCGTGGACGTCCTGATCACCAACTTCCACCAGCCCCGCTCCACCCTGCTCTGCCTGGTGGCCGCGTTCCTCGCCCCGGGCTCGACCGACGGCATCCCTTGGCTGCACCAGATCTACGCCGAGGCCATCGCCCGCGACTACCGGTTCTTCAGCTACGGCGACGCCATGTTGATCCTGTAGGTTGCGCTCGGGGAAAAGCTGGTTTCACTCCGCCGCTCTTCCTTCCTCATGCCCTCACCCACCCGCCTCCTCCTCGCCTCCCTCCTGTCCCTCGGCCTCCTCGCCTCCGCCCGCGCCGCGGTCGAGACCTACACGATCGACCCCGTCCATTCGTCCGTCCAGTTCAGCCTCCGCCACATCATCTCGAAGTTCACCGGCGGCTTCACCAAGCCCGCCGGCACCATCACGGTTGACCGGGACCACCTCGAAAACAGCTCGGTCCACGCCACGATCGATGTCGCCTCGCTCAACACCGCCAGCCCCAAGCGCGAGCAGCACCTCTGGACGGACCAGTTCTTCAATCTCGCGCAGTACGCGACCATGACCTTCCAAAGCAAGGCGTGGAAGCAGACCGGGCCCGACACCTTCGACGTGACCGGCCTCCTCACCATCAAGGGCGTGACCAAGGAGGTCGTGCTCAAGACCACGCTCCTCGGCTTCGGCCCGGGCATGCGCGGGATGCAGCTCTCCGCCTGGGAGGCCAGCACCGTCATCAAGAAGTCCGAGTTCGACCTCGCCGGCCCGGCCATGCTCGGCAAGGCGCTGGGTGACGAGGTCACCGTCTCGATCGCCATCGAGTCCTTCGTCAAGCCCGCGACCCCGGCCGCCCCCGCCGCCGCCAAGCCCTGAGGCTCCCGCCGCTCCGCTCACCGATGACCGAGGACGCGCTGCAGACGCTGATCGAGGACGCCACGGCGGACTTCGCCGGCGGCGACGCCGCGACCGCGGTCGCCAAGCTCACCGCGGCCACGGCGGCCGCCCCGGCCTCGTTCGAGGCCTGGCACGCCCTGGCCGAGGTCCACTTCTCGCTCCGCCAGCTGGACCCCGCGCTCGCCGCCGCCGAGCGGGCCCACCAGCTCCAGCCCGGCGACCTGTTCCTCAACACCACCCTCTCCCGCATCTGGATGGAGCGCGGCGACAAGGCCCGGGCCGAGCACTTTGGCGCCCAGGCGAAGATCGGGAGCTGGAAGGACCAGCTGCGGCATCCGGACCGGGCCCCCGGCGGGATCGGGTGATCCGCCCCGCCCGTTGACACCCTCCCGGAGGCACCGGTAGTTTCAGCCCAATGGAAAAGCCGGTTTACGTCCTGGAGTTCGAGAAACCCCTGCGCGAACTCACCAAGGAGCTCGACTCCCTGCACCAAAAGTCGCTGGAGAACAACCTCGACCTGTCCACCGAGGTCCGGGCGATGGAAAAGCTCATCGAGCAGGCCCAGCGGGACATCTATTCCAACCTGACGCCGTGGCAGCGGGTCCAGATCGCCCGCCACCCGAAGCGGCCCTACGCCCTCGATTACGTCGGGATGATCTGCGAGGGCTTCCAGGAGCTCCACGGCGACCGCCAGTTCCGGGACGACCGCGCGCTCATCGGCGGCACCGCGTTTTTCAACGGCGAGGCCGTCATGATCATCGCCCAGCAGAAGGGCCGCGACACCAAGGAGAACATCCTGCGCAACTTCGGCATGCCCCAGCCCGAGGGCTACCGCAAGGCGCTGCGGCTGCTGAAGACCGCGGAGCGCTTCCAGCTGCCCGTCCTCACCTTCATCGACACCCCCGGCGCCTACCCCGGCATCGAGTCCGAGGCCCGCCACGTCTCCGAGGCCATCGCCGTCAACCTGCGCGAAATGGCCATGCTCCGCGTCCCGTCCATCGCCGTCGTCGTGGGCGAGGGCGGCTCCGGCGGCGCCCTCGGCATCGGCGTGACCGACCGCGTGCTCATCTTCGAAAACAGCTACTACTCGGTCATCTCCCCCGAGGGCTGCGCCGCCATCCTCTGGAAGGACCGCGCCGCCGCCCCCAAGGCCGCCGCGGCGCTGCAGCTGAACGCCACCACCCTCGCCAGCCTCGGCGTGGTCGACGAGGTCCTGCCCGAGCCGTTCGGCGGCGCCCAAACCGACCCGGCCCAGGCCGCCGCCGCGCTCAAGGCCGCGCTGCAGAAGCACCTCGGCGAGCTCCGCGCCCTCGACGCCGACACCCTGGTCAACACGCGCTACGAGCGCTACCGGCACCTCGGCTCCTATCTGGAAGCCGGCGTGGAGCACCGCTGACCGGGGTCCCGAGCCGCCGGCACCCGTCCGCGGCGCGGCACCTAGGCCCGCACCGTCAGCAGCTCGATCTTGGCCGCGTGCGCCGGGTTGGCGCCCAGCTCGACCACCACGCCGGAAAGCCGCACGTCCTCCGTCGCGATCTCGAAGCGCCGGGGCCGGCCGTCGACAAACCGCGCCACCACCGGCGCCACTTCGCGCCCCAGCACGCTCGCATAGGGACCCGTCATGCCCACATCGCAGATGAAGGCCGTGCCCTGGGGCAGCACCCGGGCATCCGCCGTCGGCACATGGGTGTGCGTGCCCACCACCGCCGCCACCCGGCCGTCCAGATACCAGCCCAGCGCCTGCTTCTCCGAGGTCGCCTCGGCATGGATCTCAACCAGCACCGCCTCCGCCTGGCCCTGCAGCCGCTCCAGCATGCGGTCCGCGCACAGGAACGGACACTCCGCCTTCAGGCCCATGAAGGTGCGGCCGAGGACGGTGAAAACCGCCACGCGCAGCCCGCCCTGCTCGATGAGCAGGTGGTCCCGGCCGGGATTCGTCGCCGGCAGGTTGGCCGGGCGGCACACCCGCGCAAACTGCGTGATCTCCTGCTCCCAGCCCCGCTGGTCCCAGACATGGTCGCCCAGCGTGAGCCCGTCGACCCCCGCCGCGAGGAGCGACTGGGCGATGGTTCCCGTGAGGCCGGAGCCGGCCGCGGCATTCTCCGCGTTGGCCACGACCAGGTCGATCCCGTGCTCCCGGCGCACGTCCGCGAGCCGCGCCAGGACCACGTCCCGCCCCGGTCGGCCGACAATGTCCCCGATGAACAGCAGCTTGGTCATCCGCCCAACGTGCCGTTCCCGCCGAATCCCGCCAACCGAAATCGTCCCGGCGGCGGGCCGCGCCCGCCGCGAAGGCGGCTTGCCACCGGGGGCCAAACTTGTGTTATCTCGCCGTCCCCTCGTCGGTTCCTCCTGCCATGAAATCCGCTCCCACCCCCCCCGCTGCTTTGCCCCAGGCCGAGACCGGCCGTGAAATGAAGGGCTCCGACGCCGTCGTCGAGTGCCTCATCCGCGAGGGCGTCGATGTCATCTTTGCGTACCCCGGCGGCGCGTCGCAGGAGCTGCACCAGTCGCTCGCGCGCACCGACAAGATCCGCACCATCCTGCCCCGCCACGAACAGGGCGGCTCGTTCGCGGCCGAGGGCTACGCCCGCGCCTCCGGCAAGGTCGGCGTGTGCATGGCCACCAGCGGCCCCGGCGCCACCAACCTCGTCTCGGCCATCGCCGACGCCTACATGGACTCGATCCCGCTGGTCGCGATCACGGGCCAGGTCTACTCAAAGTTCATCGGCAAGATGGCGTTCCAGGAAACGGACTTCTACGGCATGACGCTGCCGATCGTGAAGCACTCCTACCTCGTGATGGACGTGCACGAGCTGCCGCGCATCTTCAAGGAGGCCTTCCATCTCGCCCGCAGCGGCCGGCCCGGCCCGGTCATCATCGACCTGCCCAAGGACGTCCAGCAGGCCCGCTTCCGGCCGGTGTTCCCCGCCACGGTGGAGTTCCGCAACGCCTACGCCACCGCGGCGCAGACCGCCACCGACGAGCAGCTCCGCCAGGTGCTGGCCCTCATCGCCGACGCGAAGAAGCCCGTCCTCTACACCGGCGGCGGCATCATCTCCTCCGGCGCGCACACCGCGCTGCGGGCGTTCGCGGAGAAGACCAACGTGCCCGTCGCCACCACCCTGATGGGCCTGGGCGGCTTTCCCGAGAGCCACCCGCTCTCCATGCAGTGGTTCGGCATGCACGGGGCCGCCTACGGCAACTGGGCCGTGGAACAGTGCGACCTGCTGATCTGCATCGGCGCGCGCTTCGACGACCGCATCACCGGCGACACCCACCGCTTCGCCGCCCACGCCAAGATCGTCCACCTCGACATCGACGCCTCCGAGCACAACAAGAACAAGCGCGTCCACCTGCCGATCGTCGGCGACCTCAAGGACGCCCTCCTCCGGCTCAACCAGTTCGCCGCCGCCTTCCAGGCGCCCGACACCGCCGCCTGGCACGCCCAGATCGCCGCCTGGAAACAGGCCCAGCCCTTCCGCTACGAGCCGAGCCAGCACATCGTCCCGCAGGAGGCCGTGGCCGCCCTCTACGAGCTGACCAAGGGCGACGCCATCATCACCACCGGCGTCGGCCAGCACCAGATGTGGGCCGCGCAGTTCTACCGGTTCAACCAGCCCCGCCGCTACATCAGCTCGCTCGGGCTCGGCGCGATGGGCTTCGGCTACCCCGCCGCCCTCGGCGCCAAGGTCGCCTTCCCCCAGCACCAGGTCATCGACATCGACGGCGACGGCTCGTTCATGATGAACATCCAGGAGCTCGCCACCGCGCACATCGAGAAGATCGCGGCCAAGGCCATGATCCTGAACAACCAGCACCTCGGCATGGTCGTGCAGTGGGAGGACCGCTTCTACGGCAGCGTGCGGGGCAACACCATCCTCGGCGACGAGTCGAACGTCGGCGGGCCCGACAACCTCGGCGGTCTCTACCCCAACTTCGTCAAGATCGCCGAGGGCTTCGGCGTCAAGGGCCGCCGCGTCCACCACAAGAGCGAGCTCAAGGCCGCCATCCAGGAGATGCTCGACTACGACGGCCCGTTCGTCCTCGACGTCATCGTCCCCTTCACCGAGCACGTGCTGCCGATGATTCCCGCCGGCAAGACGGTCAAGGAAATGATCCTCAAGTAACGCCGCCCGCGACGGGCGGCGGCGGCGGACGGGTCCGGCGCGCCCGGCGGCCGGGCGCGCGGTGCGCGCTATTTCTCCTTCATCACGTACACCCCGTCCCAGCCCGCGCCGGGCGGGTGCGCCCGCATCGCGGCACAGCGCGCCAGCAGCGCCAGCGAGGGGTTGCCCTCCACGCCGGGGTTCCGGCCGGGCTGGTTGGGCTCGAGCGCCGCGCTGCGCCGGAACTGCGCCTCCGCGCCGGCCCAGTCCTGCGCCAGATAACCCGCGATCCCCTGCGCGAAAAGGTCCAGGCACTCCCGGGTCTCGGCCGTCACGTGCTCCTTCAGCCCCACGATTTCATAGATCGGCACCGGAATCGTCCGGCCCTTGACCACGATCCGGTCGAGGTAGCGGAACACGACGTGATCGCCGCCGTGCTGCTCGCAGGCGAGCTTGGTCGCCTCCGTCACCATGGTGTACACGCCGTAGGCCTTGGCGCCCGACTCCATGCGCGCGGCCAGGTTCACGTTGTCCCCCATCATGGTGTAGTTGAACCGCGCGTGGCTGCCCATGTTGCCCACCGTCGCCCGGCCGCTGTTGAGGCCGATGCGCGACTGCATCCGCCCGACGATCTCCGGCCACTTGCCGCCCTCGGCCTGCCACTTCGCGCGCAGCTCGCCGAGCTGGCGGTGCACCCGCTGCGAGGCGACGCAGGCGCGATAGGCGTGGTCCGGCAGCGGCACCAGCCCGCCGAACATCGCCACCACCGCGTCGCCGATGTACTTGTCCAGCGCCCCGCCCTCGGCCAGGACGATGTCGGTGCAGGCGGTGAGGTACTCGTTCATCAGCTCGACGAGCTGGTCCGGCGGGAGCTTTTCGGAAAAGGACGAGAAGGACTGGATGTCGCTGAAGTACGGCGTGATCTCCGCCTCGTGGCCGCCCAGCTGCGGGCTCTCGCCCGACTCCACCATCGCCTCCACCAGCTGCGGCGAGACGTAGGTGCCGAACATGCCCTTGATCCGGCCCTTCTGCTTCTCCTCCTCCAGCAGCTGCCCGACCACCGCCGCAAAGCTCGTGGTGAACACCGCGCTCACCGGCAGCCCCAGCGGCAGGACCAGGTCGTAGCGCTCGAACACGAGGAAAGCCACCGCCACAAACGCGGCGAGCAGCCCCCCGGCCAGCACCTTGTAGCGGATGCTCTTCACCCCGGCCGTCACCGACAGCCCGGTGACCGCGATCGTGAGCAGGAACGTCAGCCCCGCCGCCAGCGGCTCCGGGACGTGCCGGAGAAACCGCCCGCTGACGATCGTCTTGATGAGGTTTCCGTGCAGGCCCACCTTCGGCACGGGCGAGTTGTTGAACGGGGTCGGGGCCAGGTCCTGCAGCATGGGATCCACCGGCCCGACGAGAATGATGGCGCCCGCGAAGGGCTTGAAAAATTCCTGCGCCGCCGCCCGCACCTCGGGCCGCGCGTCCGTCAGGTCCCGCTGGTACAGCAGCACGTCGGCCAGGCTGGTCCGCGGGTTGAGCTCCGGGTTTTCCCAGCGCGAGAACCAGTTGACCTCGAGCAGCTGCCGCTCGCGCAGCGGGATCGCCACCGCCACCGTGCCGTCGGGCCGGACCAGCCGCAGGGTGTCCGGCG
>CAIKTR010000079.1 GCA_903830425.1 uncultured Opitutia bacterium | reverse complement strand
CGACGTGAGAAAATATTCCGACCAAGTCATGCAGATCGACCCGACCAGCCCGTGGACGCAGCGCGTCTTCATGCTGCGGGCGAGCCTCCCGGTGGCCGAAGCGGCCCCGGCGGCGGCCACCCCGGCCGTCAAGCTTCCCGGCCTCGGCAAATAGGCCCGGAGGCGCGTTCGTCGGGCGAGAGGCTGCGCGGTGGTTAACGACTGCACTTGCCGATGGACTTTTTGCCGCCGCCCGGTGGTTGTAGCGTCGATCGCCATGTCCCCCGCCCGCCCGCCTGAGCTTCCCCCGGAAGGCGCCTTGACCCCCTCCGTTGTCCGTCGGTGGCCCCGCCTGGTGCCGGTCGCGCTGGGGTTGCTCTTTTTTCTGGGGAAAGTTCCGGCCGTGGCCGGCGCCGACGCGATCCCCCGGCTGCGCGACCAGGCCTATTGGGTGGATCCGGCCGGCCGTTGCGCCATCGAGGAAATCGTCCGGCTGGCCGAGGACCGCGCCGGGCCTTTCCGGCCGCTGCAGGACCACTACACGGCGGGCTATGCCCGCGGGGTGCACTGGCTGCGCTTCACGGTCGACGCCCCGGCGGGCGAGTCGTGGCTCGAGATTCTCCCCTCCTACCTGGACGATCTGCAGCTGTATGAGCGGGACGCGGCGGCGCCGGGCGGTTTCCGGGTGCGGCGGGCGGGCGACCTGCTGCCCTTCTCGGCCCGCGAGGTTCCGTACCGGGGATTTGTGTTCAAGCTCCTGTCGCCCGCGGCCGGGTCGCGGGTCTACTACCTGCGGCTGCAGACCACCAGCACGGTCGCGCTCCTGCTGCACGTGTGGCGCCCGGAGGCTTTTTGGCGGGAGGCTGCAGTCCAGTACGCCCTGTTCTTTGGCCTGCTCGGCGCGCTCTTCGCCCTGACCGTGCTCAGCGCCGTGTCGTGGTTCGTCCTGCGGGAGCGCCTCTTTGCCCTCTTCTTCTTCAGCGTGCTCGCGCAGTTCCTCGCCCTCCCCGCGCTCACGGGCCTGGCGGCCCAGTTCCTGTTTCCCGCCTGGCCGGCGCTGACCAACTGGGCCGTCGGGGCCACTGTCTATTTCGGATATATCACGTATGCCGTCTTCTATCAGAAGCTGTTCTTGATCACGTCCCAGCAGTGGCTGACGCGCTGGGTGTTCCGCCTGCTGGCCCTCGTCTGCGGGCTGGGGCTGCTGGGCCAGCCGCTGGGAATTTTTCGGCCGCTGATGGCCACCGCCCAGATGCTGATGGTGGTGACGGTGCTGCTCTCCATCCCGCTGGTCTGGCGGCTGTGGCGGCAGAGGGTGCCCGGTGC
The DNA here is from genome assembly GCA_903830425.1 of uncultured Opitutia bacterium. Lineage (GTDB taxonomy): Bacteria > Verrucomicrobiota > Verrucomicrobiia > Opitutales > Opitutaceae > Opi-474. Next base: position 1,198 of record CAIKTR010000079.1, on the reverse strand, counting down.
CGGGCTCCTGGTGGCGGCGGCGGGCTGGCAAATGCTCGGGCTGTTGGCCGCCTCGCTCTTCACCCTGGGCCTGACGCTGGGGGGCGGCTACCTGATGCTGCACGGCCCGTTTCTGGGGGCCTTGGGGGCGATTGTGACGTCGCATCTGGCGGTCTCCTCCCGGTTCAACGCCTTCCGCGAGGAGCGCTTGCGGGCGGAGCAAGCGGCCGAGCAGGAGCGGGCCCTGCGCCGGCGCCAGCAGCTGTTCATTGACAAGGTGGCGCACGACTATCGGACGCCGCTGGCGGCGATGACCCTTTCGATCGAGAGCCTGCTGACGGCGAAGGACGAAGGGCAAAGGCGGAACAGCGCGGAACGCGTGCGCGAGGCGATCCGGGTGCTGATCCGGCTGTTGGACCGGGCGCTGCTGGGCGGAGAATTCGGGGCGGCGCCGCCCGCCGAGACCTCCCAGCTGAATCTGGACGATTTTCTCCAACAGACGATCGCGGACCGCCTCGGCCTGCCCCCGCGGTCGACGCGGCGGGTGCGCCTCGACTCCACCGGGCCGGTCTTCGTCGCGACGGACGCCCGGGTGTTGGAGGCCGCCCTGAGCCTGCTGCTGGAGAATGCCGCGAAGTACTCGCCGGCCGACAGCACGATCGACCTCCGGCTCGCGCAGGAAGCCGGCCTGGCGGTGATCACGGTTGGGAACTTCTGTGCGCCCGACGTCCATCCCGACGTGGCCCATCTGGGCGACAAGGGGGTGCGCGGGCCCAACAGCGCCGGGACCGAGGGTTCCGGCCTGGGCCTGTATCTCTGCGGCAAACTCGCGGCCGAGCAGCGCGGCGAAATGAGCTTGCGGCTGGAGTTGCCGGGCCGCTTCGAGGTGCAACTCAAATACGCGGCCCTGGCCGCGCCCGGCCCCGCATGACCGCTCCGCTCAATCTCCTGCTGGTGGAAGACGACGCCCTCCTGCGGGCGAGCCTGCAGGGTTGCCTGAGCCAGGCCGGCTACGAGGTGACGGCGGTGGGCAGCGGGCTGGAGTACTACCAGCGCCTGCAGGCGCGCGCCTACCCGGTGGCCTTGATCGACCTGGGCCTGCCCGACCAGGCCGGCGAGGTCCTGGTCGAATACACCCGGCGCAACACCGCGACCGGCATCGTCGTCATCACGGCCAACAACACGGTGGCGGCGCGCATCCGCTGCTACGCCGCCGGGG
>CAIKTR010000078.1 GCA_903830425.1 uncultured Opitutia bacterium | reverse complement strand
GGCCAGATCGGGGTGGAGAGCAAGGAAGGCCTGGGCACGGTCGTGACGCTCCAGTTCCCGCGCAAGGACCGGCGCGTGCGGATGCTGGGGAACTAGCCCCGGGTTTCGGCCGGTCGGGCCGCCGGACACTCTCCACTTGCCGACGCTCGCCGCTCCGCTAATCCGGAGGGCGCCGTCCCCGCCCCCTTTTCCCCATGAAACAAACCGTACCCCTGAACGCGTCGTGGAAACTCATGCATGCCGAGCCCAGCCTGGGGCTGACGGCGGGCTGCTCGGCCCTGCCGCTGGAGGAGCGCTGGGTCGCGGCGCAAGTCCCGGGCGACGTGCACCTCGACTACCAGCGCGCCGGGCTGATCGCGGATCCCTTCTTTGGGATGAACCACGACAAGCTGCGCTGGATGGAGGAGATGGACTGGTGGTACCGCACCGACCTGACGCCGCCGGCGGTGGGCCCGGGGCAGCGGCTGCACCTGCTCTTCGAGGGGCTGGATGTGTTCGCGACCATTTATCTCAACGGCAAGGAGGTCGGCAAACACGCCAACATGTTCACGCCGCTGCGGCTGGATGTGACCGACCAGGTGCAGCCCGGCCCCAACCGGCTGGAGGTCTGCCTTGGCGCGCCGCTGTTCCCGCCGGACCGCCCGGCCCGCCAGGCGGACGTGCGGGGCTACGGCCAGATCACCCGGCTGCAGGTGCGCAAGTCCCAGTCGTGCTACGGCTGGAACATCTCGCCGCGCATGGTGACGACCGGCATCTGGAAGCCGGTCTCGTTCGTGCTGGCGGAGGCGGTGGAGCTGGACGACGTGTGGGTGAGCACGGTGGCGCTGGCGGACGGCACGGCCGAGCTGGAGGCGCTGGTGGAGCTGCGGCCCAATCATGGCCAGCCGGGTGCGGTGGAAGTGGAACTCACGGTGGCGGGGCAGACGCGCACCGTGGCGATCGCGTGCGACCCCAGCGGGGGCCGGCACGTCGAGCGCTTCACGGTCCCGCAGGCCAAGCTCTGGTGGCCGCACAACCACGGCGGGCAGCCGCTCTACGAGTGGGGCGCGACCCTGCGGCGGGGCGGCCAGGTGCTGGACCGCCGGAGCGGCCGCTTCGGCATCCGCACGGTCCAGCTGATCCAGGAGCCGGACGACGATGGCGGCATCTCGTTCATCCTGGCGATCAACGGCCGGAAAATCTTCCTGAAGGGCATGAACTGGACGCCGGCCGACGCGATTTTCGCGCGGGTGGACGACGCCCGCTACGACCAGCTGCTGGCGGCGGCCAAGGGGGCCAACATCAATGCCATGCGGGTCTGGGGCGGCGGGATCTACGAGCACGACTCGTTTTATGCGAAGTGCGACGAGCTCGGCCTCGTGATCACGCACGACTTCATGTTTGCCTGCGGCTGTTATCCGCAGGACCTGGCGTTCCTCGACGCGGCGCGCCGCGAGGCGGAGTTCCAGGTCCGCCGCCTGCGGCACTACGCGTGTGTCGCCGCCTGGTTTGGCGACAACGAGAACGACGTGCTGGCCGACAACAGCTTCCACTACCCGGCCTATCGCCACAACCGGCTGAGCAAGGAAGTGCTGAAGGCGGTGGTGCAGACCCATGCGCCCCGGACGCCCTATGTGCCGACCTCGCCGTACTCGCCGCTGACCTACGACCAGAATGCGCCGACCGAGGGGGACTGCCACATCTGGGGGCACGGGCTCTCGTACAAGTCGGATTTCTACGTGAAGCAGCGGCCGCGGATGGTGACGGAGATCGGCCACCTGAGCCTGCCGTCGGAGGAGGTCATCCGGAGCTTTGTGAGCCCGCAGAACCTCTGGCCGGTGTACCACGAGGAGTACCTGACCCACGGGGCCGACTGCATCCGGCTCGACCGGGTGGCGCGCTACCGGCTGAACTTCGACAACATCCGCGAGCGCGGCTGGCCGGAGCCGCAGACGCTGGGCGAGCTGATCCGGCTGACGCAGCAGCTGCAGGGCGAGGCGTCGCGGTTCTGGATCGAGTTTTACGGCAACCAGCCGAACTGCTGGGGCATCTTCCTGTGGAACCTGGCGGACAGCTGGCCGCAGATGTCGGATGCCTACATCGCGTACCCCTATGCCGTGAAGCGCAGCCTGCAGGACGTGCAGGAGGCGTATGCGGCGCTGGCGCGCTAGCCGGCGCCGGCCGGGCCGGGGGGCGGGGCGGATGTTTCCCTGTTGACCCTCCTGCCGGCTGCGCCTGATTGCTAGCTGCATGGTGCCGAGTGTATTGATCGTCGACGACGAGAAGCATACCCGCGAAGGGCTGCAGCAGGCGTTGGCTGACACCTATGACGTGTCGCTGGCGGCGAACGCCGACGAGGCGTTCAACCTGATGGAGGCGCAGCCGTTTGACGTGATCATCACGGACCTGCGCATGCCCGGAAAGTCGGGCCTCAAGGTCATCGACAAGGCGCTGGCGCTGCCCAACCACCCGGCGGTCCTGATGATGACGGCCTACGGCAACATCGAGACGGCGGTCGAGGCGATGAAGCGGGGAGCGGTGGATTTCCTGGCGAAGCCGGTGAACATCGAGCGGCTGGAGGTGCTGATCCAGCGGGCGCTCAAGACCAAGACGCTCGAGGTCGAGGTCAAGCAGCTGAACGAGCGGCTCGACGAGAAGTTCAGCTTCGAGGGCATCATCGGCACGTCGTCCAAGCTCAAGGAAGTCATCGACCGGGTGAAGCTGGTCGCGCCGTCCCGGGCCACCATCCTGATCGAAGGCGAGTCGGGGACGGGCAAGGAGCTGATTGCGCAGGCGATCCACCAGGCCAGCCCGCGGTCGCGGGCGCCGTTCATCGCGGTGCACTGCGCCTCGCTGTCGGAGAACCTGCTGGAGAGCGAGCTCTTCGGCCATGAGCGCGGCGCGTTCACCGGCGCGACCGAGCGGCGCATCGGCCGGTTCGAGTCGGCGGACGGGGGCACGCTGTTTCTCGACGAGATTGGCGAGATCTCCGCCTCGACGCAGGTGAAGCTGCTGCGCTTCCTCGAGACCAAGGGCATCGAGCGGGTGGGCGGCTCGAAGCCGATCCAGCTGGACGTGCGCCTGGTGGCGGCGACGAACCGGAACCTGGAGCAGCTGGTGCGGGAGGGGAAGTTCCGCGAGGACCTGTTTTTCCGGCTGAACGTGGTGCGGATCCTCCTGCCGCCGCTGCGGGACCGTCCCGAGGACGCGCCCCTGCTGCTGGCCCACTACCTGAAGCAGTTCAGTGCGGAGAACCAGCTGCCGCCGCTCGGGCTGGCGCCGGGGGCGCTGCAGACGCTGCAGGCGTACGCCTGGCCGGGGAACATCCGCGAGCTCCGGAATTTCTGCGAGAACGCGGTCGTGCTCCACCACGGCGGCACGCTGAGCGAGTACGACCTCGACCCGAAGTACCGGGGCGAGCCCGCGCCGGCGCCGGGGGGGGCGGGGGCGGCGGCGGCGCCGCTGGTGAATTCGCTGTCGGTGGAGGAGAATGAAAAGCGGCTCCTGCGGGAGGCGCTGATCAAGGCCCGGGGCAACCGCTCGAAGGCGGCCGACCTGATGGGCATCAGCCGCCGCACCCTGCATCGGAAGCTGGCGCAGTGGCCCGAGTCGGACGTGACGGACAAATGAGCCGCCCGCAGACCGCGCAGGAGCTGATCCACTGGCTGGAGGAAGGAGCGGGGGCCCGGGGGATCCTGCTGGCGGCCGTGCTGGCGGTGACCGCGGTGGTCTCGCTCCGGATCGCCTGGGTGCAGTTTCATGGGCCGGCCAGCGAGGCGGTCCTGGTCCAGGCGGACACGGCGCGCCAGCTGGCGCGGGGGGAGGGCTTCACGACGCTGGTCAACTACCCGCAGACCGTCGCGTTTTTCCAGCGGCGGGGGGTGGCGTTTGACCCGCGGCGGCCGTATCCCGAGCTGCACCAGGCCCCGTTTTATTCGATCGTGATCGCGGGGGCGCTGCGGGTGCTGCCGGCGGGGCTGCGGGAGTCGCTGTTTGCCCGGGCGCCGGTGCCGCCCGACGGATTTGCCGCGGACTATTTCCTGCTCGGGCTGAATCTCGGGCTGTTCTGGCTGGCGGCGGCGCTGACGTATGGCCTGGCCCGGCGGCTCTTCGATGCGCGCACGGGCTGGCTGGCGGCGCTGGCGCTGCTGCTCTCGGTCGCCGCCTGGCAGCAGACGGTGGCGGTGAACGGGACGACGCTGCTGATGGTGCTCGTGCTGGGGTGGTTTTGGATCCTGGCGCGGCTGGAGGAGGAGGGGGATCCGGCGGTGCGGGGGTCGGCCGGCTGGCTGGTGGGGCTGGGCGGGGTGGGCGGGCTGCTGTTTTTGACGGAGTATTCCGCGGGGGCGCTGACCCTGGTGGGGCTGGCCCACGTGGCGGCGCGTTTCAGCGGCCGCGGCCGCTGGCCGGCGCTGGCGCTGGTGGCGGCGGGCTTTGCGCTGGTGAGCGGGCCGTGGGTGGGGCGCAACCTGGTCCTGACCGGCCATCCGGTCGCGCTGGCGGCGCAGAACGTGGCGCTGAAGTTCGGCGATCCCACGGCGGAGCCGGCGAGCCAGCGGGCGATGCTCACCGCCGCGGCGCCGGCGGTCGACCTGAACAAGCTCGGCAACAAGGTGCTGACGAGCCTGCGGGAAAACCTGCGGACGCGCCTGTGGGCGGGCGGGGGCCTGTGGCTGACGGCCTTTTTCGTGACGGGCTGGCTGTACGCCTTCCGCTCGCCGGTGGCGAACCGGCTGCGCTGGACGTTCACGGGGGCGCTGGGGGTGATGCTGGTGGCGCAGGCGGCGTGCAACTCGGGCGAGAGCGAGCGGCTGGCGCCGTACTGGCTGGCGCCGATGATCATGATCTTTGGGGCGGGCTTTTTCTTCGTGCTGCTGGGCAGCAATGCGGTGCTGGGCGCCTGGCCGCGGCTGTGCGCCACGGGGCTGCTCGTCCTGCAGGCGCTGCCGCTGGCGCATGACGCCCTGGAGCCGCGCCGGCTGCATTTCAACTATCCGCCGTATTTCCCGGGACTGTTCATCGGCATGCGGCAGGAACTGGAGCGCCGGGATGCGTCGGGCCGCTTTGGGCTGATGGCGGACGTGCCGGCGGGAGTGGCCTGGTATGGGCGCCAGCGGGTCTGGGCGCAGCCGGTGAAGATGCGCGACTTCTATGCCATCACGCTGGAGCAACCGATTGGCGAGTTGCTCCTGACCCCGCGCACGCTGGACCGGCCGTTTTTCACCGAACTGGCCTCGCGACCGGCGCCGCCCGGGGCGCTGCAGCCGGCCAACCGGTTTGGCGACTGGGGCCTGGTCTATGGCGGACTGTTTAACGGCAAGTTCCCCCCTGAGTTTCCCCTCGGCTCCCCCCAGCGACTGGCCGAAAACCTCTACGTGATGCTCAATCCGGCACTTCCCCCAGCCCGGTGAAAATAATTGCGTCAGTCTAGGGGTTATCCCTAACTCGGTTCTAATCTACGTCGGCTATCTACCTATGAACCTCGCACGCATTGTGTTTTTTGGCGGACTGGTGGCGGCGACCCCGGTGTGGGCGGTGTACGCCCCGGTTCCGGAGCAGGAGCAGGGCAAGGAATGGACCGTGACGCTGCGGGGGGATATTTCCCACGACGACAATATCTTCGGTGCCCAGACGGGCGCGGTCAGCAGCATGGTGTATCAGGCGGCGCCCCGGATTGCTTTCAACGCCTCGGTTACCGACCAGACGTTTGTGTCGGCCGCGTATGCGCTGACCCTGGATCACTTCACGGACCGGCCGGGCGACCAGACGCTCGACAGCCATTTGTTCTCCGGACGGATTGCGCACGCGTTTTCCTCGGCCACCACGCTCGATGTGAGCGAGGACTATGCCATTGTGAAGAACCCCGAGTCGCTGCTGGCCGGACTGGCGCTCAACACCGACCAATCGTACCGGCACAACGAGTTCAACGGCCGGCTGACCACCAGCCTGGCGCCCAAGCTGGGCACGACGGTGAAGGCCCGCAGCGTGCTCTACCGCTACGACAGCGCCTCGCTGGCCACCAGCCTGGATCGCACGGAAAACCTCTACGGCCTGGCCGGCAGCTACGATCTGGCGCCGGAAATGAAGGGCGTGGTCGAGTACCGTCGCGAGGACGTCCGGTACCGCACGGCCGGCGCGAACAAGGACAAGCACTCGAATTTCCTGATGGGGGGCGTGGACTATGCGGTGGCCAAGCGGCTGACGGCCAGTGTCCGCCTCGGCAACCAGTGGCGCCAGCGCGACCTTGAGCGCAGCCTGAGCATGCCCTACGCCGAGCTGTCGGGAAAGTACGACTATGCGTCCGGCTCCTTCCTGAGCGGCGGTTACGTCTACACGCTTGAGGAGACCTCGAATATCGCCCGCTACACGGACACGAAGGTCAACCGGTTCTTCGTCAACCTGCAGCACGCCCTCACGCCGCTCATCGCGGCCTCGGGTTCCTTCACCTACGAACCCTCGGAGCTGCAGGGCCGGCGCGGGCTGGCCAATGCGGACGAGACCACCACGCGGGTGGGCCTGGCCCTGTCCTATCTGCTGAGCAAAAACTGGATGTTCTCGGCCCACTACGACCGCGACCACGTGACGTCCGACGACGTGTCGCGCGGCCAGCAGCGCGCGCGGGTGGGGGTGGGCGCCTCGTACGTGTTCTGACGCGGCGGGCGGCGGGTGCCCGCCGTCCTTTTCCCCGCCGGGGTCCGCGCTTACACTTGCCCCAGAATCGCCGTTCGCTTCGCATGGTCGCATGGCCCATTCCTCCGTCAGCAAGGACAGCGTGACCCTGGCCGATTTTCTGCGGCTGCTGCGGCTGCGCCAGGCGCTCATCTGGCTGATCCTGGCGCTGGTGGTCATCACCACGGTGGTGGTCACCGCCTTCCTGCCGCGCTGGTACCTGGCCACGACCAAGATCCGGGTGGAGAAGCCCGAGGGGGAGGTGCGGCTCTTCCAGGCCCAGAGCAGCGGCAGCTACGACCCGTATTTCCTGCAGGACCAGTTCAAGATCCTGCAGTCCGAGAAGATCCTCTATCCGGTGATCGCGAACCTCGGGCTCAATGCCCGGCTGGCCGCGCCGCTGGGGGCCACCGGGCCGCTCTCCTCGGCCCTCACCTACCGCTACCTGACCGACAAGATGCTCCGGGTCGAGTCGCAGCGCAGCTCGTCGCTGATCGAGATCAACGTCTATGCGCAGGAGCCCGAGCTCGGCGCCGCCATCGCGAACGAGGTGGCCCGGGTCTACTCGGAGGACCGCATCACCTTCGCCACCTCCGGTCAGCGCGAGGGCCTCGCCAAGCTGCGCGACGAGCTCATCTCGCAGGAGCGGGTGGTCTCCGCGCAGCGGGATGTGGTGGAAAAGGTCCGGAAGGACCTGAACATCTCCGGGGTCGACCTCAACTCCCGCTATTCCGACATGGAGATCGAGACGCTGCGCCAGATGCAGAACTCGCTGATCGCGCTGAGTGTCGACACGATTGGCCGCAAGACCCGCTGGGAGCGTTTCCGCGGGATCCCGTTCGAGGACCGGCTGAGCCTGGTCAACTCCGAGCTGATCCAGGATCCGAACATCCAGAACCTGCTGCAGGCGTACCTGCTGGCGGACCAGAACGTGACGAAGCTCAAGGCCCGGCTGGGCGAGGCGCATCCCGACCTGATCTCGGCGGTGGACAACCGGGCCAAGATCAAGGAGCAGCTGGACGCCCAGCTGCGCGGCTACGAGAGCGCGCTGGAGATCGCCTACAAGGAGGCCGAGTCGCGGGTGACCGAGCTCAAGCAGCAGCTGGGCCAGGCCAAGGTCGACCAGATCCTCTCGGCGCGCGACCGCATGCGGCCGTTTGAGGAGGCGGCGCAGAAGCTGGAGGACGAGACGCGCCTGCTGACCACGCTGAAGCTCCAGCTGCGCCAGCGGGAGATCGATTTCCAGGTGCCCAAGCGCACGATCGAGATCCTGAACACGGCCGAGCCGGCCCGCCGGGCCAGCCGCCCGAACTGGGCGCTCAACCTGGCGTTCGCCGGCCTCTTCGGGCTGATCCTCGGTCTGGGCGTCGCGGTGCTCCTGGAGTATTTTGACACCAGTTTCCGCAATGTCGCCGACGTTGAGACCTGCCTCAAGCTGCCCGTGCTGGGGGTGATCCCGTTCCAGTCCGATCCGCTCGGCGAGGACGCCGACCCCGCGGAGGCCGAGCCGTACCGGGTGCTGCACACGAACCTCAACCTCGCGCTCAAGCCGGGCCAGGCGGCGAGCCTCGTGCTGTTTTCCGCCGGCCCGGGCGAGGGCAAGTCGACCACGCTGCACCACCTCGTGCGCCTCATGGCCGCGGCCGGCGAGCGGGTCATCCTGATCGACTCCGACGTCCGCCGCCCGACGCAGCATCATCTGGCGCAGCGTCCCCGGACCCCGGGGCTGGCGGACTACCTGCTCAATCCGGCGGAGCTCGACCGGGTGATCCAGCGGTCGATCGCGCCCAACCTGGATTTCATCGCCAGCGGCAGCGTCCCGGGCTTCACGCTCGGCCTGCTCCACCTGGCCCGGCTGCGGGAGCTGATTGCGCAGCTGCGCGGCCGCTACGACAAGATTGTGTTCGATTCGCCGCCGATCATCGGCGTGAGCGATGCGAGCGTGCTGGCCAGCGCGATGGATGGCGCGATCCTCCTGATCCAGCACCGCCGCAACCCCCAGAGCATGGTGGTGCGCGCGCAGCAGATTGTGGCGGGCCTGAACACCCCCCTGCTGGGCGTGGTCCTGAACCAGGTGCCGCAGCATTCCGGCGACGACTACGGCTACTACACGAACAACTACTCGTATTACCACGAGAGCGGCGGCCAGCGCCGCCGCCGGTCGGCGTCCCGGGGCGCGAAAAAATCATCCGCCGGGGGCAGCGACCGCCTGCAGCTCGACTGAGGCGGCCCCGTCCTGGG
>CAIKTR010000077.1 GCA_903830425.1 uncultured Opitutia bacterium | reverse complement strand
TCCGCCGTCAAGGCCGACGCCCTCACCCTCCCCGCCATGACCGGCGAGTGGGAGTTCAAGCTCCGCCAGATGGAGCACAACAAGTTTCCCCGGAAACAGTTCATGGCCGAGGTCATCGAGCAGACCAAGGGCATCATTGAGCGCGTGAAGGGCTTCGAGGAGGACGACTCCATCGCCCGCGTCACCGACATCCTCTCGCCCACCGACGGGCAGCCGCTGCGCGAGACCCTCCGCGGCTACAAGTCCCACGACGGCGAGTTCATGATCTACAAGGTCATCGGCGGACGCAAAATGGAGGAGTCCGAGGTGCGCGACCTGGTCGTCAAGGGCGCCGTCGGCCCGCTCGACGGCTTCATCTCCGCCAAGACCCGCAACCGCTTCTCCGCCCTGCTCCGCCTCGTCAAGGACGAGGAGAAGGGCAAGTGGAAGGCCGAGTACGACTTTGGCGACAAGGTCGACCTCGGCACCGTCGAGCCCTACTGGACCGACCCGGCGACCGGCGCCGGCCTCTGCGAGGTCGGCTCCAGCCACGTGCTGCGCGAGAAGGAGGGCGACGGCTGGAAGCAGACGTTCCGCATCGGCCGCCTGATGTGCCAGAAGGCCATCACCCGCGAGGTCGCCATCCAGCTCGTCACCGACGGCAAGACCGAGCTGATCAAGGCCTTCATCTCGAAAAAGGGCCGCCCCTTCGACGCCTATCTCAAGCGCGAGGGCGCCAAGTTCTCCTGGGAGTTCCCGCCCCGCGCCCCCAAGGTCGACAAGGACGGCAACCCGATCGCCCGCAAGTCGAAGGCCCCGCCGGACCTCTCCGCCGCCATCGTGCTGGAGCAAAGCAAGGCCTTCAAGGGCGAGGTTCTCCAGGCCGGCGACAGCTACTACGTGCGCCGCCCCGACCAGGACAACCGCATCGTCTTCACGATGAAGCGCCACATCTGCCAGAAGGAGATCCCGCCCGGCGAGCTGCACAACCTGCTGGAAAACGGCCGGACCAACCTGATCGAGGGCTTCACCTCCAAGCGCAACCAGCCCTTCAACGCGTTTCTCGTCCTCTCGAAGACCCGCACCAAGGCTGACTTCGAGTTCCCGCCCCGGTAAGCCGGCGCCCCGGCACCGGCCGGCCGAATTTCTTCCCGGGAAACTTCCGCCGCCCGGCGGCGTCTCATCCTGACCGTGCCCTCCCCCAAAACCTACGCCCTCCTCTTCCTCGCCCTGACGACCGCCGCGGGCGGCGGTTTGGCCTGGCGGCAATATCAGGAACTCATCCGGTTGCGCGCCGCCGCCGCGAACCCCGCCGAGCGCGCCGACTGGCAGCGGCGGCTCTGGGCCTCGGAAAAGCTGCGCCATGAGCTCGAGGACGCGCTCGCCGCGGCGCGGTCCAAGGGCACCGAGCCCCGGGATGACGAGCATCCGGACGGCCCGCCGGCCGGCGGCGACGCCGGGACCGACGGACCGCGCCGCCGCGGCGGGCCCGGGGGCAACCTCGCCGCCAACTTCATGGCCATGCTCGACCAGCCGGAGGTGCAGAAGCTCATGGCCGTCCAGCAGCGCGGCGCCCTCGACGCCCACTACGCCGATCTCTTCAAGCGCCTCAACCTCCCGCCCGACCAGCTGGAGAAGTTCAAGAATCTCCTCGTGGAAAAGCAGACCGCCCTGGCCGACGTCCTCGCCGCCGCCCGCGCCCAGGGCATCGATCCCCGCAGCGACCCCCAGGAATTCCGGAAAATGGTGGCCGCGACCCAGGCGGAGATCGACGCCAGCATCCGGAGCACCCTCGGCGACCCGGCCTACGCGCAGTACCAGCAGTACCAGCAGACCCAGCCCCAGCGCAACACGGTCACCCAGTTGACCCAGGCGCTCAGCTACACCAGCGCCCCGCTCACCTCCGCCCAGGCCGAGCAGCTGGTGCAGGTCCTCGCCAGCAACAGCCCCGCGTCCAAAGCCGCCGCCAACCCGCGCGGCGCGCTCTTCAGCAGCTTCGGCGCCGGCCTCGGCGCGCCCGGCCCCTCCGCCCCCATCACCGACGCCGCCGTCGCCCAGGCGCAGTCCGTGCTGTCCGCCCCCCAGGTGCAGGCCCTGCAGCAGCTCCAGCAGACGCAGCTCGCCCAGCAGCAGCTCGCCCGGGCCATGCGCAATCAGCTCGGCACGCCGAACAGCCGCGCCGCCACCCCGGCCGCGACGACGGTCACGCCCGCCCTGCCCATCGTTCCGCCGGGCGGATGAGCTGGCGAATACGCTTGTCGCCCGGTTTCGGGCTTCGGATAATCGAGGGGAAAACCTAACCGTTCCTCCTATGATCGTAACCACTGCCCAGCTATTCCAGCACGCCTACGGCAAGTACGCCGTCGGCGCCTACAATATCAATAATGCCGAGCAGGCCATGGGCCTGTTCAAGGGCTGCCTCACCTCGCAGGCCCCGTTCATTATCCAGATATCGAAGGGCGCACGTAAATACACCGACAAGCGCGTGCTCGAGGCCATCATCCGCGCCGCCGCCGAGATCTTCCCGGAGTCCATCTTCGCCGTCCACCTCGACCACGGCGACGAGGAGACCTGCTACGAGTGCATCAGCTCGGGCTTCTTCAGCTCCGTCATGATCGACGCCTCCCACTCGGTCTTCGCCGAGAACGTCGCCATCACCAAGCGCGTGGTCGACCGCGCCCACGCCAAGGGCATCTCCGTCGAGGCCGAGCTCGGCATGCTCGGCGGCGTCGAGGAGGACATCAAGGTCGAGGAGGGCAACGCCTGCCTCACCGACCCCGCCGAGGCCGAGGCCTTCGTCAAACAGACCGGCTGCGACTCCCTCGCCTGCGCCATCGGCACCTCCCACGGCGCCTTCAAGTTCAAGGGCCGCCAGTCCCTCCACTTCGACGTGCTGGAAAAGATCAAGGCCCGCCTCCCCGGCTACCCGCTCGTCATGCACGGCTCCTCCTCCGTTCCCCAGGAGGAGGTCGCGCGCATCAACGCCGCCGGCGGCAAGATCGCCGGCTCCATGGGCGTCGATGTCAACGAGTACCTCCCCGCCGCCAAGCGCGGCGTGACCAAGGTCAACATCGACACCGACGGGCGCCTCGTCTGGACCCGCGTCCACCGCGAGTACTTCCGCGATCACCCCGGCGAATTCGACTTCCGCCCGCCGGGCAAGATCTTCATCGACGAGTACGCGAAGTTCATCGCGAGCCGCAACGTCCTCCTCGGCAGCGCCAACCAGCTCGCCGACCTGCGGAAGTCCCTCGGGAAGTAAGCCCCGCCGCCCTTACCCGCCCGCCTCACGGCCGCCAGGGAAACTGGCGGGCGTTGGGCGGGCGTTTTTCGCGCTGGGCGGTGTGGAACTCCTTCGCCTCCTCGCTCAGGTAGTACAGCAGCGTGGCGTTGCCCGCGAGTTCCTGGATGCCGGCCTGGCCGTCGAGCTCGGCATTGAAGCCGCTCTTCAGCAGCCGGATCGCCAGCGGGCTGTGCCCGAGGATCTCCCGCGCCCACTTCACCCCCTCGGCCTCGAGCTCCGCCACCGGCACCACCCGGTTGACCAGCCCCATCTCCAGCGCCTCCTGCGCGCCGTACTGGCGGCAGAGGAACCAGATCTCCCGGGCCTTCTTCTGGCCGACAATCCGCGCCAGATAGCTCGCCCCAAAGCCCCCGTCAAAGCTCCCCATCTTCGGGCCGACCTGGCCAAAGATGCCGTTGTCCGCCGCAATCGTCAGGTCGCACACCAGGTGCAGCACATGGCCGCCCCCGATCGCATAGCCGGCCACCAGCGCAATCACCACCTTCGGCATCGAGCGGATCAGCTTCTGGAGGTCCAGCACGTTCAGCCGGGGAACGCCATCGCCCCCCACGTAGCCCGCCGGGCCGCGCACGCTCTGGTCGCCCCCCGCACAAAACGCATACTTGCCGTCGCGGTGCGGCCCCGCCCCGGTCAGCAACACCACCCCGATCGCCGGGTCCTCCCGCGCATCGCTGAAGGCCTCGTGCATCTGCGACACCGTCTCCGGCCGGAACGCATTGCGCTTCGCCGGGCGGTTGATCGTCACCTTCGCAATGCCGTCGGCCTTCTCATAGCAGATATCAGAGTAGGCTTTGACAGTCTTCCAAGTGGTCTGGCTCATGGACTTAGCGTAGAAAAAAAACCCGGGTTGTCGATGGGCGTTCCGCCGCCGCACCCCCCGGATGCCCCGAAAACGGCATTTTTCTCGAAACTGGGCCGATTGGCCGCTTCCCTCGTCCTGTCCCATGTCGACCCGTCCTCCGCTGTCCCTGCCCACCCGCACCCAAATCGGACTCAGCATTGGGGCGCTCGGCGTCGTGTTCGGTGACATCGGCACGAGTCCGCTCTACACGATGAAGGAGTGTCTGGCCCACCTGCCGGCCGGGGACCGCACCGAGGGGGTGCTGGGCGTCCTCTCCCTCATCTTCTGGGCGCTCGTCCTCGTCGTCTGCGTGAAGTACCTGTTCTTCGTCACCAAGGCCGACAACCAGGGCGAGGGCGGGATCTTTGCCCTGCTCGCGCTGATTCACACCAAGCGCGACACCAGCGCCCGGCCCGGGCTGGGTTTCGCCGCGATCATGATCCTGGTCGGCGCCGCCCTGCTCTACGGCGACGGGGTCATCACCCCCGCCATCACCGTGCTCAGCGCCGCCGAGGGTTTCATCAACATCCACGCGGGCTTCCACCCCTACGTGGTGACGATCGCCTGCAGCATTCTCGCGCTCCTGTTCTGGGCCCAGCACAAGGGCACCAAGCGCATCGGGGGCATCTTCGGGCCGGTCATGCTCATCTGGTTCATCGTCCTCGCCCTGCTCGGCCTCTGGCAAATCGTCCAGTTCCCCGCCGTGCTCCACGGCCTCAGCCCCCTCTACGGCCTGAAGCTGCTCGCCCGCCACCCGCTCGAGATCGCCGCCCTGCTCGGCGCCGTCGTCCTCGCCATCACCGGCGCCGAGGCGCTGTACGCCGACATGGGCCATTTCGGCCGCCGCTACATCTCCCTCGCCTGGTACGGCGCGGCCCTGCCCGGCCTCGCCCTCAACTACTTCGGCCAGGGCGCCTATGTCCTCAGCCACCCCGGGGCGGGGGAAAACCCCTTCTTCATGATCGCCCCGGCGGGCGTGCCCCGGCTCCTCCTCATCGGCCTGTCCATCGTGGCCGCGGTCATCGCCAGCCAGGCGCTGATCACCGGCGCGTATTCGCTCACCCGCCAGGCCATCCAGCTCGGCTACTTTCCCCGGCTGAAGATCAACTACACCAACGCCGAGCACGCCGGCCAGATCTACGTGCCGTTCGTCAACACCCTCCTCGCCTTCGGCTCCATCCTCACCGTGGCCCTCTTCGGCTCCAGCGACCGGCTCGCCTCCGCCTACGGCATCGCCGTCACCGGCACCATGGCCATCACCACCCTCGCCTTCTTCCTCGTCAGCCGCCGGATCTGGGCCTGGTCCCTCGCCTGGGCGACCTTCATCTGCGGCTCCTTCCTGCTCGTCGACCTCGCCTTCTTCCTCGCCAACGCCCGCAAGCTCAGCGACGGCGGCTGGTTCCCGCTCGCCATCGGCGCCGCCATCCTCGCCGTCATGCAGACGTGGAAGATCGGCCGCATCGAGATTTTCAAGCGCGTCTACGGCAACAACGTCACCGAGTCCGAGCTCACCAGCATCGGGCGCAGCAAGCACGTCACCCGCGTCGCCGGCAGCGCCGTCTTCATGGTCGGTTCGCCCGAGGGCACCCCTGTCGCCCTGCTCCACCACGTGAAGTCCAACCGCTGCCTGCACCAGACCGTCGTGCTCCTCAGCATCCTGACGGAGGAGGTCCCGAGCGTGCCCGTCGCCGACCAGCTCACCGTCCGCGAGATCGGCGAGGGCTTCTGGCGCGCCGTCGGCCGCTACGGCTACATGCAGTCCCCCGACGTCGCCGGGCTCATGGGCCGCATCCGCGAGCACGGCGTGCCCATCAACCCCCAGACCACGACCTATTTCTTCAACCGCGAGATGATCATCAGCGGCGGCGACGCCCGGATGTGGGAGTGGCAGAAGAGCCTCTACGCCCTGCTCAGCCGCAACGCCCGGCCGGTGAAGGATTACTACCAGATTCCGCCGTCGCAGATCATCGAGATCGGCCTGCCCCTCCAGCTGTAGCCGCCGCCCGGCCCGCGCCGCTACAGCCGGCCGGCGATCCCGGCGAACCGCGCCTTGCGCGTCGCCGCGTCGCGCTTCCGGTCCGTGGCCACCTCGAGCACGCGCACGCCGGTCGCCGGCAGCAGCGCCACCAGTCCCGTGAACTGCGCCCAGTCGCGCACCGCGTGGTGCTCCACGCCGTGCGCCGCGCAGAGCCGGGCAAAGTCCACCGCCTGCGGCATCGCGAAGAATTCCTCGAACGGCGGCTCCACCCGTGACACCGGCAGGTGCTCGAAGATGCCTCCGCCCTGGTTGTTGATCAGCACGATCGTCAGCGAGCCGCGCAGCTGCCGCCGGAGCAGGAAGCCGTTCGTGTCGTGCAGCAGCGCCAGGTCGCCGGTGAGCAGCACCGCCGGCCGGTGGCCGTGCGCCACCCCCAGCGCCGTCGACAGCGTGCCGTCGATCCCGTTGGCCCCGCGGCTGAAATACGGCTGCACCCGCCGGTCGTTCGGCGGCCAGAAATACTCCACGTCCCGCACCGGCATCGAGTTCGCCACGAACAGGGGCGTGCCCGCCGGCAGGTGCCGGGCGAGCAGGGCCACCGCGTCGCCTTCAAACCGGCCGCCTTCGGCCGCCGGCGCCGCGTCCAGCGCGGCCCGGGCCTGGCGCTCCAGCTCCACCCACTGCTGCGCGTAGCCGGCGGGCGCCGGGCCGGCGGGCAGCTGTTCGGCCAGCCGCCGCAGCGAGCACCGCACGTGCTGCGTGCGGCCATGCAGCCCGTCCCGGTTCGCCGCCCCTTCGTCCACCAGCAAAATCGGCGCGCCGCTCGCCTCCACCCACCCCCGCAGGACCTTGCTGATCGGCCAGCCGCCGAGGCAGAGCACGCGTTCCGGGCGCAGCCGCTCCGCGACCGCCGGGTTCCGCAGGATCGTGTCGTAGGTGCTGACGAGATTAACCCCTTCCCGGGCCTGGTGGCGCAGCGGCGACAGTCCGTCGGCGAGCACCGGCCAGCCGAGCTGGCGCGCGATCCGGCCCACGAGCTGCGCATACGCCGCCGGATCCGCCGGCTGGGCCGGGCCGGCCACGATCACCCCGCGGACTCCGGCGGAAAACGCCGGCACCGCCGCTTGCAGCTCGACCGGCGCGGGCGGCGCCAGCTCCGCGAAAAAACTGCCCCAGTCCGCCGCCGTCGCCAGGCCCGGGTCGGCCCCGGCCTCCCCCGGGACCAGCGGGTCGCGGAACGGCACGTTGAGGTGCACCGGCCCCGCCGCCGGGCCCAGGCACCGCGCGCAGGCGTGCGCCAGCGTCTGGCGCAGGTAGGCCAGCAGCGGCAGCGAGGCGGCCGGCACGGCCAGCTCGTGGTAAAAGTTCACATGGCCGCCGAAGAGCTTCTGCTGGTCGATCGTCTGCCCCGACGCGCACTCCCGCAGCTCCGGCGGCCGGTCCGCCGTGAGCACCAGCAGCGGCACCCCGCTTTCCTGCGCCTCGATCACCGCCGGGTAATAGTTGGCCCCCGCCGTCCCGCTCGTGCACACCAGCACCGCCGGCCGGCCGTGCTGCTTGCCCAGCCCCAGCGCGAAAAACGCCGCCGAGCGCTCGTCCAGCACCGGGATCGCCTCGATCCCCGGGTGCGCCGCCAGCGCCAGCGTCAGCGGCGTCGAGCGCGAGCCCGGCGAGATCACCGCCTGCCGCACCCCGCAGCGGACCAGCGTCTCGGCCAGCACGCTGCCCCACAGGGTGTTGGCGGTGCGAAAATCCAGCGGGGTCGGGGGGCTCATGGGGCGTGCAGGGCGTCAAGCATCGCTCTAAACTTCAGCTCCGTTTCCGCAAACTCCTTCTCGGGACTCGATCCCGCCACGATCCCCGCCCCGGCGTAGACCCGCGCGGTCGCCCCGTCCACCAGCGCCGAGCGGATGCCGACGAAAAACTCGCCGCCGCCGCGCGCGTTCACCCAGCCGAGGGCCCCGCCGTAGAGCCCGCGCGAAAAGCCCTCGAGCGGGCGGATGCGCGCCAGCGCCGCCGTCACCGGCGTCCCGCCGACCGCCGGCGTGGGATGCAGGCCGGCCAGCGCCGTGAGCAACCGCACCTCGCCGCCCAGCACCGCCCGGACCGGCGTGTGCAGGTGCTGCACGTTGGCCAGCCGGCGCAGGGTCGGCTCGGCCGGATGCTCCGCCGTCAGCCCCAGCTGGGCCAGCCGCCCCGTGATGTTCTCGAGCACCAGCCGCTGCTCCCGGCGGTCCTTCTCGCTGTGCAGCAGCGCCGCGCCCAGCGCGGCATCGTCGCTCGCCCCCGCGCCGCGCGGCATCGAGCCGGCCAGGGCCTCGGTCTCCAGCACGCCCTTGCTCACGCGCACCAGCCGCTCCGGGCTGGCGCCGATGAAGCTCTGCCCGCGGCCGTTCGCCAGCGAGAACGCATAACACTCCGGGAAGCGCTGCCGCAGCCCGTTCAGCAGGCGCAGCGGATGCAGCGGGGCCGGCGCCGTGTAGTCCAGCGCGCGCGCCAGCACGATCTTCTCAAAGTCACCCGCCGCGATGTGCTGCAGCGCCCGCGCCACCGCCGTCCGGTAGTCGGTCGCCGCCGGCGCCGCCGTCCCCGGCACGGGCGTCAAGCCCGTGGGCGCCGCCCGCCGCTCCGTCGCCCCGCCCGCCGGGCCCGCCCCGTACTCGAAGCGCGTGAACTTCCGGTGCGCCCGCCACACCCGCTCCGCCAGCGCGTCCAGGTCCGACCCCGCGTCCACCGGCAGGTTGGCCACCGCCGTCGTCGTCGCCCCCGCCCGCGCCACCTGCCAGCGCGGCACCAGCACGCGCGCCGCCGGAAACGGGTCCCCCGGCTCGGCCTCCGGCGCAAACCCGAAGGCGCAGAAAAAATGCGGCCCGCCGAACGGCGACTCCACGTCGCCCACCGCGATCGTGTGCGCCAGCGTCTCGTCGATGAAGCGCTGCACCTGCGCAAACCGCTCCGGCCCGCGCGCCTCGAACTCCCGCGCCACCTCCGCCCCGGAGATCGCCGTCTCCAGCGTCGGCCGCTCCGCGTAGAAATGCGGCTCCCCCGGCTCGAAGATCGACTCGAGCACCGCCAGCGGGTCCAGCGCGTCCACCGCCAGCGAGATGCTCACCAGCTTGGCCTGGCCGGAGCGCACCGCCGCCTCCCGGCACTCCGCCAGGAACGCGCGCAGGGCCGCCGGCGACGCCCGGTCCGCGGGAGACAGCGGCAGGATCGTCACGGCGACGCGGGCGCGGCGGCCGGCGGGGCCGGCCGGGGAAACAGCACCAGCGCCGGCGCCACCGGGCGGCCCGCCAGCCGCCCGTCCCAGACGAGTTCGTCCGCCCAGACCGCCCCGGGCGCATACCCGAGCACGCCGTGAATCTTCTCCACCGCCGCCGGCATCACCGCCGCCAGCAGCGTCGTGCCCAGCCGCAGCGCCTCGGCCATCGTCGCCAGCGCCGTCCGCAGCAGCTCCTGGTCCGCCGCCGCCGCGGACTTGCCCAGCTTCCACGGCGCCCGCTTCTCGATGTAGGCGTTGGTCGCCGTGATGAACCCCAGCGCGCGCTCCAGCGCGGTGTGAAATTGGAACCCCTCGCACAGCGGGACGAACTCCGCCCGGGTCTTCGCCCACAGCGTCTGCAGCTCCTGCTCCGCCTCCGCCGCCGGCCCCGCCGCCGGCACCGTCCCGGCCGCAAAGCGCGTCGTCATGTTGAGCGTGCGGTTGACCAGGTTGCCGAGGTTGTTCGCCAGCTCGCTGTTGTAGCGGACGAGAAACTGCTCGCGGGTGAACTCGCTGTCCTGGCCCACGTTCATCTCGCGCATCACGAAATAGCGGAAGGCATCCGCGCCGAACTCGGCGACCAGGTCGAGCGGGTTCAGCGCGTTGCCGAGGCTCTTGGACATCTTCGCCCCGCTCTGCAGCCACCAGCCGTGGGCGAGGATGCCGCCCGGCAGGGGCAGCCCGGCGGCGTGCAGCATGATCGGCCAGTAGACCGCGTGCGGCGGCACCAGGATGTCCTTGCCGATGACATGCCAGGCCGCGGGCCAGACGCCGGGCCGGTCGGCCACCGCCGAGTAGTAGTTGAGCAGCGCGTCGAACCAGACGTACGTCACGTAGCCGGGGTCGAACGGCAGCGGGATCCCCCACTCCAGCCGCTCGCGCGGCCGGGAGATGCACAGGTCGTTCAGCGGCTCCTTCAAAAACTCGAGCACCTGCTTCTGCCGGTAGGACGGGAAGATGAACTGCTCGTGCTCCGTCAGGTACGCCACCAGCCACTCCTGGTGGCGCCGCAGCTTGAAGAAGTAGTTCGACTCGGTGATCTCCGTCACCTCGCCGTACAGCTCCGGCCACGTGCCGTCGGGGTGGCGGTCCTTCTCCTGCAGAAACTGCTCCTGCCGGGCGCTGTAGAACCCGCGGTACTCCGCCTGGTAGATGTCGCCCTGGTCGAAGAGCTGCTGCAGCACCCGCCGCACCACCCGCTGGTGCCGCCCCTCGGTCGTGCGGATGAAGTCGTCGTTCGAGATGTTCAGCCGCGGCAGCAGCGCCCGGAACTCGGCGCTGACCTCGTCGGCGTACTGCTGCGGCGGGATGCCGCGCCGCCGCGCGCTCTGCTGCACCTTCTGGCCGTGCTCGTCCACTCCGGTGAGGAAATGCACCGCGTCGCCCTGCTGGCGCCGGAACCGGGCAATGACGTCCGTCAGCACCTTTTCATAGGCGTGGCCGAGGTGCGGGGAGCCATTCACGTAGTCGATGGCGGTGGTGAGGTAGAACGGTCTCATGCGGGTGCCGGCCCAGCAAAGCCCTCGCCGCTCAAATGTCGAAAGTTTTGACGCCCGCGCCCGCCGGGCGCAGTTTCCGTCCCGCGCCGCCGTCCATGAACTTTCTCACCCGTCTCCTCGGCTACTCCGTGCTCCTGCTGTTCGTGTTCCTCGCCGCGGCCCTCGGCGCGCAGGGCTGGCTGCGGCAGCAGACCCTCCGGCTGCGCGCCGAGGCGATTGTCGCCAAGCGCGCGCAGTTCGCCGCCATCGTGCACGCCCTCGCCCCGCCCGACCAGCGCTGGGCGCCCGGCGCCGCCGAGCGCCTCGGCGCGATGGGCGGCGGCCGGGTGACCCTGTTCGACGGCTACCTCCCGCCGCCGCCGGAGGATCCCGCCCTGCTCTACTTCGACCACCCGCTGGTGGACTCGCCCCTCGCCCCGGTCACCGCCCGGTTCGTCTTCCCCGCCTCGCCCATCAGCCGGCTCCTGGCCACCTACCAGCGCGTCACCGTCGGGCTGCTCTTCTTCGGCTTCGCCCTGCTCGCCGTCGGCGTCGCCTTCGCCGCCCTCACCTGGCGCAGCCCGGGTTCCGGCCCCGCGGAGCCCGCCCTGCCCGGCGCCGCCCGCGCCGACATCGGCAGCCTCACCCGCCTCGCGGAAACCTCCCTCGCCCAGACCGCCGCCCTCACCCGCGAGCGCGACGTGCGCCGCCTCGCCGAGGAGGACGCCCAGCTCCAGCAGGCCCTCCTCCACCAGTCCCTCGAGGGCAAGGTGCGCCTCGGCCACGACCTCCACGATGGCATCATCCAGTCCCTCTACGCCTCGGGCCTCACCATCGAGTCCGCCCGCGCCCTCGTCCGCGCCGACCCGGCCGAGGCCGACCGGCGCCTCGCGCAGTGCGTGCAGCAGCTGAACGCCACCATCCGCGAGGTGCGCGACTACATCACCGGCCTCGCCCCCGAGCAGCTGCGCCGGGCCGGCTTCGCCCAGGCCGTCGCCACCCTCCTCGAGGAGCTCCGGGCCGGCCGCGACGTCCAGTTCGACCTCACGATCGACGAGGCCGCCACCGCGGCGCTCACCGCGGCGCAGAGCACCGAGGCCCTGCAGGTCATCCGCGAGGCGGTCAGCAACAGCCTCCGCCATGGCGGCGCGTCCCGCCTCACCGTGCGCCTGCACCAGAGCGAGCAGGAGGTCGGCCTCCTCGTGCAGGACAACGGCCGCGGCTTTGCGGCCGCCCGGACCGACGGCCCCGGCCGCGGGCTCGCCAACATGCAGGCGCGCGCCGGCCGCAGCGGCGGCGCCCTGCGGATCGAGAGCCCCCCCGGCGGCGGCACCCGCGTGATCCTCACCCTGCCCCGGCAGCCCCTCGCATGACCACCGCCGCCAAGTCCCGTGTCCGCATCGTGCTGGTGGACGACAGCGAGGTCGTCCGCCTCGGGCTCCGCGCCCTCCTCGGCGCCGAGCCGGCCCTCCACCTCGTCGGCGAAACCGGCACCGTCGCCGGCGCCGTCGAAACCTGCACCCGCCTCAAGCCTGACGTCGTCCTGCTCGACCTCCGCCTCCCCGACGGCTCCGGCTTCGACGCCTGCCGCCAGATCCTCCACCGCCTCCCCGACACCCGGGTGCTCGTCCTCACCTCGGTGGTCGACGAGGCGCTGGTGGATGAGGCCATCCGCGCCGGCGTCCACGGCTACCTGCTCAAGGAAATCGACCGCCGCGGCCTGCTCCAGGCCATTTTCGATGTCGCCGCCGGAAAATCCATTCTCGACCCCGCGGTCACCGCCCGCGTGATCCAGCTCGTCCGGGACCGCTCCAGCCCCGCCCAGGAGACCCTCGCCCTGCTCTCCCCCCAGGAACGCCGCGTCCTCGCGCTGATCGCCGAGGGCCGCACCAACAAGGAGGTGGGCAACGAGCTCGGGCTCGCCGAGAAAACCGTCAAAAACTACCTCAGTAGCGTGTTCGAGAAACTCCAGGTCTCCCGGCGCGCCCAGGCCGCCGCCCTGTTTGCCCGAGAATCCCGCAGCGGCCCCGCCCGCCCCTGAGCCGCCGGCCCGGCCCCCGACCACTAGGGCCGAATGGCCCCAGAGGACAGGGACCATTTACCTGCCAATCCCCTAGCTAAACCGGGGAAAACCCCTAGAGTCATGCTCACAGCCATGCCCACGGACCAAACCATGACCTTGCGCGCAGCCTCCCCGGCGGTCTCCGCGGCGCCAGGCACGGTTGTAAAAAAATACCTATCCCGGCCGTCGGCCATTTTTGGATTCGCCTTCCGCTGCGCCAACTAGCAAGAAATCGCTAATCGATGACGTCCCCGTCCCCTAGGCTCTCCTCCCCGGTCTCCGGGTGCCGCCCGCTCTCCCGCGGTCGGGGGGCCCGCGCCCGGTGGCACTCGCAGCAGGGCATGACCCTGGTCGAGGCGATGATGGCGACCATGGTGTTCACCCTCGGCATGCTCGGCGTCTACATGATGCTGATCAAATCCTACGAGATGGTCGCCCTCTGCCGCCACCGCGACAACGCCCGCGCCGTCCTCCTCTCCTACTGCGACCAGTTCCAGCGCCTCCGCACCACCGATGGCAGCGGCACCCTGGGCTTCATGTTCCAGACCGCCTCCGCCCCCACCAGCTTTGGCCTGTCGTGGACCGACGCCGGCAACACCACCGTCTCGAACTACACCGACACCTCCGACACCGGCGGCCTCGCCGTGACCCTCGGTGACAGCGCCAGCAGCGGCATTCCCGCCCGCGTCTTTCGCGAGGTGCATCCCCTCCTGATGACCGATGGCTCGATCGTGAACGGTTCGCCCTCTTACACCGCCGCCGGCTACATGCTCCAGGCGACCTTCACCGTGACGTACCAGATCAAGGGCCGCCCCCTGACCCAGTCCCTGACCGTGGCCCGGTCCTTCCGATGATCCCCGTCGTCCGCCCCGCCTCGTCCCGGACGGCCGCGCAGAACAAGCGCGCGTTCACCCTCGTCGAGATCCTCGCCTCGCTCGCGGTCGCCTGCCTCGTCCTCGGCGCCATTGCGCTGATCGTGGTCATGTCCGCCAAGATCATCGAGAAGAACAAGCAGGCCGACACCGCCGCCACCGTCACCCGGCTCTTCCAGGAGCGCCTGACCAAGGAGATTTCCCTCGCGGTCGCCGACGCCGTGCCGATCGACACCACCAAGCTCGTCGGCCCGAAATACACCGGGGCCAGCGCGACCAGCCCCGTCCGCTACTCGCGCGTAACCTACCGCATCGTCGTCGGCCTGATCGCCAAGGTGCGCACCGCCACGGCCAGCAGCGCCACCGAGATCACCCTGACCTGCCCGCCCGACTTTGAGGCCGCCCCCGGCGACTACCTGATGATGGACACGCCGGACCTCGGCTCCGGCGCCCTGATCGACGCCGTCAGCGACCTCAGCCCGGCGGGCTCCCGCCCGGCCCTGCGGGACGTGACCCTCACCCTGCACGGCAGCATCGCCTCGTACACCCTCGGCGCGATCGCCAACGTGGCGGGCGGCACCGACGCCGCCCGCGTCTCCATCCAGCGCCAGCGCGCCTTCCAGGTCATGCCTTCGACGCGCTACCCGAGCCTGTTCGAGATGCGCTGGTACAGCACCACCGCCCGGACCGATCCGCCGGTGGGCGTCGACGCGGAAACCTTCGAGATCATTTCCAGCAACATCGCCAGCTCCGCCCGCTACCCCTTCATCAAGATCCCGGACGACCCGCTCGCCACCGAGCCGGCCGTCGGCTGGCAGTTCACCTACGCCGTGCCCACGGCCGTCAACACCCTCGGCGGCAAGGCCGGCTTCTACCAGGCCAACCACACCGAGGGCCTGATCATGCCGCGCTCCGGCAGCCCCATGCCCGCCGCCTCGGTCATGGCGTCCTCGAGTTCCACCTCCACGACGTCCACCTCCACCACCTCCTCGACGTCCACCACCACCTCGACCTCGACGTCCACCAGCACGTCCACCTCGACCTCGACGTCCACCAGCACCAGCACCTCGACCTCGACGTCCACCTCGACCTCCACCTCCACCACCACGTCGAGCAAGACCACCACCTCGACCTCCACCTCGACCAAGTCGACCACCTCGACCTCGACGTCCACCAAGTCGACCACGTCCACCTCCACGTCGACCACCACCACCAGCAAGACCACGACATCGACGTCCTCGTCCACCTCGACGTCCACCTCGACCACGACGTCCACGTCCACCTCCACGACGTCGACCACCAGCACCTCGACCTCGACCTCGACGACCACCAGCACGTCGACGAAGTCGACCACCAGCACCTCGACGTCCACCAAGTCGACCACGTCCACCTCCACGTCGACCAAGTCCACGACCTCCACCTCGACCAAGTCGTCGACCTCGACCTCCACCTCGACCACGACGTCCACCTCGACCTCGACCACGACTTCCACGTCGACCTCCACCAAGTCGACCACGTCCACCTCGACGTCGACCTCCACCACGACGTCAACCTCGACCACGAAGACGACCACCTCGACGTCAACCTCCACCAAGTCGAGCACCAGCACCTCCACCTCGACCACGACGTCGAGCAGCACTTCAACGACCAGCACCTCGACTTCGTCGACCAGCAAGACGACCACCTCGACCTCGTCCACCAGCAAGACCACGACCTCCACCTCGACGTCCACCTCGACCAAGTCGACCACCAGCACCTCGACCTCCACGTCGACGAAGTCCACCACCTCCACCAGCACGAGCTCGACCAGCACCTCGACCTCGACGTCCAGCACCGTCACCACCACCTCGACGTCCACCTCTTCCACCAGCACCTCGGCCTCCACCACCTCGACGACCACCAGCATCCTCTTCGACGGTTAGTCGCGGGGATTCGACACCGTGCGTGTGACTGCCATGAAGCTTAACTCCCAGACGGGCGGCGTGCTGATCGCCACCCTCTCCTTCCTCATCATCCTGTCGGTCGGGGCCGCGGCCATCCTCGGCCTCACCGCCACCTCCTACCGCCTGTCCATGCGCAACGAGGTGCGTGCCCAGGCCCGCGCGGTCGCCGACAGCGAGATGGAGGGGCTGTATTACCAGTTCATGACCCAGATTCTGCTGGCCACGCCGCCGACCAACACCCCGACGGCGCTGGCCGGGCTCAACCTGGTCGACGTCGCGGAAACCCCCACCACCGCGCGCGACCCCTTCCTGGCCATCTACCGCTCGCCCAACCCCGGCTGGACCGTCAAGCGCTCCGCTTTCTACAACAGCGCGCTCGACCGGTTCTTTGGCATCGTGCCCGGCACCACCAAGCAGGGCACCGTCACCAGCATCACCGTCAAGATCGAGGTCACCCCCCCGCCCGGCAACTTCTTCCACGACACCGTGGTCGTCCGCCTCGGGCGCCGCTTCTCCACCTTTAACACCCCGATCTTCCAGTACAGCGTGTTCTACGAGGGCGACCTCGAGCTCGCGCCCGGCGCCGACATGCGCATCGAGGGCGACATCTCCGCCAACGGCAGCATCTTCATGGGCTCGACCCCCACCGGCACCCTCACCCTCACCCAGAAGGTGCGCTACCTGCCGCCCGGCGTCTTCAACGAGGACGGCTCCGGCAACACCACCTACCGCAAGCCGGGCACCCCCGTCGGCGCCTCCCTCACCGCCCCGCTCTTCAGCACCTCCCAGCTCAGCCAGGTCGAGACGCTCACCGAGTCCGAAAACCTCCAGGGCGGCGTCGACTCCGCCGAGCTCGTCACCCGTCGCCCCGACCTCTTTCCCACCGTCAACGACGTCTACCGCTCCATCATCGCCCCCCCGCCCGGCGCCTCCAACCCCAACGAGACCCCGGGCTCCTACAACGCCAGCCTCGGCGACGACCCCACCATCAGCTCCCAGCGCATCTACAACCGCGCCGGCCTGCGCGTCACCGTCAACACCGACAACACCGTCACCGTCGAGAAGGTCGACCCCGTCACCCAGACCGTCACCGACGTCTCCGCCACCTATGCCTCCGCCGTCAGCGCCATCGGCACCGGCATCCGCGACATGCGCGAGGGCAAGGATGTCGCCGTCACCACCATCGACGTCAGCGTCCTCAAGACCGTCCTCACCGCCAACTACTCCAACTTCAACGGCGTCATGTACGTCAATGTGAAGTCCAACACGCCGACCTACCCCGGCGCCGTCCGCCTGGTCAACGCCGAGACCACCCCCGAGACCGCCCTCAACACCGGGTTCTCCGTCGCCACCAACGGCGGCCTCTACATCAAGGGCAACTACAACACCACCCCGCGCGCCGACGGCACCATCAACCCCGCCATGATCATGGGCGACGCCGTCACCCTGCTCTCCTATGCCTGGGACGACGCCAACGCCGCCGCGCCCATGGACCCGGGCACCGGCGTCCGCGTCGGCACCGCCCCGCTCGCCGCCGACGGCACCCACAAGCTCACGATCGAGGCCGGCATCCTCACCGGCAACGTGCCCGCCGGCGCCGGCACCTCCAGCGGCGGCGCGCAGAACCTCGTCCGCTACCTCGAGGACATGCGCACCAACAGCATCAACGTCCTGATGCACGGCTCCGTCGGCCGCCTCTTCCAGTCGAAGGACTACACCGTCGGGTTCCAGCAGCCCGGCACCGTCTACATGCCCCCGGTCAAGCGCGACATTAAGTTCAACCAGGCGATGCTGACGCAGCCGCCGGCCGGTTCGCCGACCACGACTTCCTTCTCGCGCGGGAACTTTTTCATGTGGTGAGCGGGCGCCTCCCCAGTTTCCCCGCCATCTCCCGCAGGCCGGCCGAGACGCTCCGGCTACTGCCGTGCCGGCGGCATGATTAACCCATGGACGACCCCAGCGACATCATCCGGTTCGGCGAGGGCGAGCGCCTCTTCGTCATCCGCCGCGCCCGCCGCCTCCTGCGCCAGGGCCGGGCCGGGGCCGATCATTTCCTCTCCGCCGAGGAGCAGCCCGACCCCGGCATCACCGCGGTCATCCCCGCCCGCAACGAGGAGCTCACCGTCGGCCTCGTGGTCCGCGAGTGCCTGAACTACGTCGGCCAGGTGATCGTCGTCGAGGGCGGCTCCACCGACCGCACCGCCGAGTACGCCGCCGCCGCCGGCGCCCGCGTGATCCGCGACGAGGGCCTCGGCAAGGGCGCCGCCCTGCGCCTCGCCGTCGCCCAGGTCACCACCCCCCTCTGCGTGTTTGTCGACGCCGACGGCTCCCACGACCCGATCGACATCCCCCTGCTCGCCGCCCCGATCCAGGCCGGCACCGCCGACCACGTCACCGGCTCGCGCCTGCTCGGCGGCTCCGACGAGCTGCACGGCGGCGGCGACGAGTTCCTCCGGCTCGCCGGCTCCGCCTTCATCACCTCCCTCATCAACTGGCGCTACGGCTGCCACCTCTCCGACTCTCAGAACGGGTTCCGCGCGATCCGGACCGACGTGTTCCGCCAGCTCGACCTGCGCTCCCGCCACACGACCATCGAGATGGAAATGATCACCGCCACCCTCGCCGCCGGCCTCGTCATGGGCGAGGTCCCGACCCACGAGCGCCGCCGCGCCGCCGGCTACTCCAAGATCTCCCTCCGCAACCCCGGCATCTGGCTGGCCTACGGCTGGCACCTCCTCGCCGGCCTCTGCCGCCGCCGGTCCGCCCCCCGCCCCCGCGCATGAGCCCCGCCTACGATGCCGTCATTGGCGTGTGGGATGGCCACGACGCCGGCGCCGCCCTGGTGGTGGACGGCCGCGTCGTGCTCGCCCTCAACGAGGAGCGCCTGAGCGGCCGCAAGCTCGACGTCGGCCTGCCCGTCCGCGCCATCGCCGCGATGCGCGCCGCCGCCGCCGGTCGCCGCGTCGCCTGGGCCCCCTGCACCTCCGACCCGGCCAAGACCCTCACCCGGATTTTCCCGGCGATGAAGGAGAGCTACTACCGGCTGCGCCGCCGGCTGGAGCCCCCGGGGCCCCTGCACGGCCTGACGCAGCGCGCCAAGTACCGGCTCACCCAGTGGCCCACCCACGCGCTGCTGCGCGCCTGGGCCCGCCACTCCTTCGCCTCCGCCCTCGGCGTGTCCCGCCGCGATGTGTTCCTCGTGGACCACCACGAGGCCCACGCCGCCTCCGCCGCCTACTGGCCCGTCTGGGGCGGCGACGCCCTCATGGTCACGCTCGACGGGATCGGCGACGGCGAGTCCGGCTCGGTCTGGGAATGGTCCGAGGCGGACGCCTCCCTCCGCCGGCTGCGCTCCCTGCCGGGCTCCGCCTCGCTCGGGCTCTTCTTCGAGCACGTCACCAACGAGCTCCAGATGCGCCCGCTCGAGGACGAGGGCAAGGTCATGGCCCTCGCCACCTACGCGGCCCAGACCTCCACCCACCGCAATCCCTTCCTCGCGTGGTTCACCCTCACGCCGGACGCCGCCGGCCTGCCCGTGCTGCGCTGCTCCGTGCCCGCCACCGACATGGCGCAGGCCGTCGCCCGCGTGGTCTGGTGCACGCCGCGCGAGCAGGTCTGCCAGATGGCCCAGCAGACGCTGGAGCTGATCGTGCCGGCCTTCTTCGCCATGCTCGCCGTGGCCACCGGCCGCCACGCCTTCGGCTACGCCGGCGGTGTCGCCTCCAACATCAAGGTCAACCGCCTGATCCGCGCCCTGCCCGGCGTGCACCGCCTCGAGGTCTGCCCGGCCATGGGCGACGGCGGCCTCGCCCTCGGCTCCGCCCTGGCCACCTGGCGGCGCGTCACCGGCACGCGCCCGCCGCCGTTCACCGATTTCCGCCTCGGCACCGACCTCGGCGACCTCGGCGTGAACGCCGCCGCCATCGCCGACGCCACCTCCTCCCGCCTCTCCCGCCCCGCCGACATCGCCGTCGCCGTCGCCGAGCTCGTCGCTGCCGGCGAGATCGTGATGTGGGCCCAGGGCCGCATGGAGCTGGGCGCCCGCGCCCTCGGCGCCCGCAGCATCATCGCCCGGGCCGACAGCGTCGCCGCCCGCGACGACCTGAACCTGCGCCTCAAGCGCCGCGTCTGGTTCCAGCCCTTCTGCCCGTCCCTCCTCCTGTCCGAGGCCCCGCGGCTGCTCGCCGACTATCGCGGGCCGCAGGACGCGAATTACCACATGACGATGGGGTTCGCCACGACCCCCGCCGGCCGCGCCGCCCTGGCCGGCGCGATCGGTCCGGACGGATCCTGCCGTCCCCAGATGGTGCCGGAAAATCCCGCGGAGCCGTGGTACCGGCTGCTCGCGCACCTCCAGCGGCTCACCGGCACGGGGGCGATCATCAACACCAGCCTCAACCTGCACGGCAAGCCGATGGCCGACGCCGCGGACGGCGTGGTCGAGGCGTGGCTGGAGAGCGGGGTGCGCCACCTCGCGCTCGGCTCGGCCCTGCTGTCCAAGCAGTTTCCCTCGTCCGCCTCCCGGCCATGACCTCCCCGACCCCGCTCACCCGCCGCCTCTGGCTGGCCTTCGCGCTGACCGGCTTCGCGCTCACCGCCTTCTGGGCCTGGAACGTGGCCACCGGCCTGAGCGCGGAGGCGCAGCTCCGGATCGTGCCCGTCACCACCGTCTGGGGCATGCACGCCTGCGTCGTCGCGGGCCTCGCCGGGCTCGGCGGCCTCGCGCTGGCGCTGCGCGACGTGCTCGGCCGCCGCCGGCTGCTCACCGCCCTCGCGCTGACCATCGCCGGCTACCTGGCCTGCGGGCTCGCGCCGCGCACCACCCGCATCCTCTTCGACGAGCACCTCTACCGGCAGATCGGCCAGAGCATCACCCACACCGGCCGGGCCGAAGGCGCCAACTACGCGCGGGTCGAGTACGGCCAGTTCCAGATGTACGACGCCTGGGTGAACAAGCAGCCCAACGGGCTGCCCTACCTGCTCTCCTGGGTCTACCGCGTGGCCGGGGTCTCGGACGCCTCCTCCCACTTCCTCAACCGGGCGCTGGTCGGCGTGGCCGCCGCCTGCCTCTACCTCGGCCTCGCCCTCGTCCCCTGGGCGCTCCCCGCCGGCGCCGGCCTCGCCGCCGCCCTCCTCTTCCTCTGCACGCCGCTCGTGCTCTGGTGGGGCCACACCGTCGCGGTCGAGCCCGCCGCCGCGGCCACCACCGCCATCGCCTTCTTCGCCGCCTGCGCCCACGCCCGATTCCGCGACCGCCCGTCCGCCCAGGGGCTGCCCGCCAGCGGCCTGCTGCTCGCCGGCGCCACCGCCTTCGCCTGCTACTTCCGGCCCGAGTCGCTGCTCGTGTTTCCGCTCGTCGCCGCCGTCCTCTGGTCCACCGACGACCGCTTCATCGAGGATCTGTCCGCCTGGGCCGCCTTCGCCCTCGCGCTCGCCCTCGCCGCGCCGAACCTCCTGCACCTCTGGTCCGTCCGCGGCGAGAACTGGGGCGCCAACGACGGCCGCCGCTTCGACTACAGTTTCATCACCAAGAATTTTCACAGCAACGGCGGCTACTTCGCCGACTCGCTGTGGTTCCCCGTGGCCGGCACCGTGCTCGCTCTTGCCGGGGTCATCTGGCTGCTCGGCCGGAACCGCACCGCCGGCCTCGCGCTCGGCCTCTGGTTCACCCTGTCGTGGGGCATCTTCATCATTTTCTACGCCGGCGGCTACTACTACGGCGCCAGCTCGCGCTACGCCGTCGTGTCCTGCGCCCCCGTCGCCCTCTTCATGGGCATCGGCCTCGCCGCCACCTACGGCCTGCTGCGCCGGCTGCCCAGCCTGTTCGGCGGCCTCGCCGCCTGCGGGCTGATCAACTGGGTCGCGGCCCTGCATTACGTGCCCACCCTCAGCCGCGAGGCGATCGAGGCCGTCGCCGATGTTGACTTCGTGGCCGAGACCGCGCGGGTCCTGCCCGAGGGTTCGCTCGTGCTGTCCTCCGACCCCTGCGTCTGGCTGCTCGAGGGCGTCAACTCCTCGCAGTTCTTCACCGTCGACACGATGGTCCGCACCAACCTGGCGGAGCTGGTCAACCAGTTCCCCGGCGGGATCTACGTCCACTGGGGCTTCTGGCAGAACGCCGAGCCCGGCGCCGCCGAAAATGTCGCCCGCCTGCTCGCCGAGACCGGCGCCCAGCCCCTCGCCCGCGCCCAGAGTCAGGCCTTCAAGATGGGCATCTTCCGCATCGATACCCCGGCGGCCTACGCCCATTTCGGCGGCCAGGCCCCCGTCGTCCGGCCCCGGACCGACCTCGACATCCGCCTCGGCGCCGCGCGCCAACACCTGGCGGCTCCCGTCCCCGCCAAGTGAGCACCGCCCTGTACTCCTGGAGCCGTTTCGGGCTGCGCACCGCCGCCGCCGCCGCCGGCCTCGGCGCCCGGCCCACCAAGCTCGTCTATGTCGTCACCAAGCGCTGCCACTCCCGCTGCGTCTACTGCGACATCTGGAAGGTCAAGGACACCCCCGGCGGGCTCGACCACGAGCTGACCCTCGACGAGGTGCGCGCCTTCGCCGCCGCCAATTCGTATCTCCAGTGGATCGACTTCACCGGCGGCGAGCCCACCGACCGGCCGGATTTCGTGGCCGTGGTGCAGGCCTTTGCCGCCGCCTGCCCCGACCTGCTGCTCGTGCATTTCCCGACCAACGGCATCGCCACCCAGCGCATCGCCGCCGCCGTGCGGGAACTCCAGGCCACGGTGCGCGCCCGCCTGGTCGTGACCGTGTCGATCGACGGCCCGCCCGAGCTCAACGACCGCCTGCGCGGCATCCGCAACGACTTCGCCCACGCCGTCGACACCTTCGCCGCCCTCCGCCGCCTCCTCGGCCCGGAGCAGCTCTTCGTCGGCATGACCCTCCACGGGCACCAGGGCTCCTGCGGCCGGACCACCTCCGCGCTGGTCGAGGAAACCTTCGCCGCAATCAACGACGCCCTCGTGGCCCGGGCCGAGGCGCCGATCGGCTGGCACGCGTTCCACCTCAACCTGCCGCACCTCTCCCAGCATTATTACGGCAACGCGGCCGCCGAGGCGCAGGACGGCTTCGGCGGCGCCGCGCACCGCGCCGAGATCGCCGCGGCGCTGCGCCACGCGGCGGCCAAGCCCAAGGGCGGCCACCTCTCCG
The DNA here is from genome assembly GCA_903830425.1 of uncultured Opitutia bacterium. GTDB lineage: Bacteria > Verrucomicrobiota > Verrucomicrobiia > Opitutales > Opitutaceae > Opi-474. The sequence continues at coordinate 293 of CAIKTR010000077.1, read as the reverse complement.
CCATGCGGGCGATCGAGCGCATCTACCGCGCCGAGGCCCTGCGCTATCTCGCCACGGGCAAGACCTCGATCCCCTGCTCCGCCCTGCTCTCGACGGCCTACCTCTCGGAAAAGGGCGAGGTCTACCCCTGCACCATCTGGGACCGCCCCCTCGGCAATGTCCGGAACCACGGCTACGCCCTGCTGCCGATCCTCGAGCAGGCCCGCCGCGACGGCGTCCGCCAGGCGGTGGCCGAGGCGCGGTGCCCGAATTGCTGGACGCCCTGCGAGGCCTACCCCGCCATCGGCGCCTCG
>CAIKTR010000076.1 GCA_903830425.1 uncultured Opitutia bacterium | reverse complement strand
TGGTCCGACACCGACCATGCCCGGGCCAACCGCCCCGTCGCCTCCCTCCTCGATCGCACGCCCTTCACCGCCCACCCGACCCTCGCCGACGGAGGGGCGAGCTACACGGTTTCGTGGGAGGGGAATAACCCGCTGCTGCGTCCGGCGCCGGCACCGGGCGCGCCGCCGGCTCACCGGGTCGAGATGTTGCTGGGCTCCCGCCCGCTTTGGCAGCCGGTGGTGGCGACGACCGGGGGCCGGTGGCAGGCCCTGGACCTGGCCTTCGATGTTAATCGCCACGACTGGTTCAATGTCTTCGGGCAGGAGCACCGCCGTCCGGGCGAATGGGGCCACTGGACCGGACGGGGCATGAACTGGAACTCGCGGTGCGCGTCCTGCCACATGACGGGATACCGGAAGAACTACGACGCCGCCCACGACACCTACCAGTCCACCTGGGTCGAGCACGGCATCGGCTGCATCCAATGCCATGGGCCCACGCAACCCCATCACGGGGCCAAGGAGGCGGCGCCCGCGCGCTCGCCGGGGCCCTTCCACGGCGATCGCGCCAGGATGATGGAGACGTGTGCGCCCTGCCACGCCCGCCAAGAGGCGTTGACCGAACACTTCGAGCCCGGAGACACCTTTGCGGACCACTATCGCGTCACCCTGCCGGTGGAGGCCGGGATGTTTTTTCCCGACGGCCAGCAGCGCGACGAGGATTTCAACTGGACCTCCGTGCTGCTGAGCCGGATGGGGCACGCGGGGGTCACCTGCCTGGACTGCCACGATCCGCACACCGCGAAAACGATCCTGCCGAGCCAGGACAACCAGCTCTGCCTGCAGTGCCATGCCGCCCCGGGCCGCGTGCTGCCCACGGGCACGCCGGCGGTGCCGATCGACCCGGTCGCGCACTCGCATCACGCCGCCGACAGCCCCGGCAACGCCTGCGTCGCGTGCCACATGCCCACGACCAACTATCTGCAGCGCGCCCCGCGGCACGACCATGGCTGGCTGCGGCCCGATCCCCTCCTGACCCAGGAGCTCGGCATTCCCAACGCGTGCAGCCGCTGTCATCAGGACCAGCCGGTGGCGTGGGCCATCGCCCACACCGATGCGTGGTACGGCGCCAAGATGGATTCCCGCCAACGGGCGCGGGCCCGCGCGGTCGCCCGGGCCCAGGCGGGCCAGGCCGGCGCACCCGATGCGCTGCTCGAACTGCTGCGGCAGGACGACCTCCCCGCCTGGCGCGCCACCTATCTGGCCTTGCTCGCCCCCTACGCCCAGGACCCGCGCGTCGCCCGGGCCGGCCAGGCCGCCCTGTCCGACCCCGCTCCGCTCGCCCGCTCCGCCGCCGTGCGCCTCCTGACCGGAACGCCGGCGGCCGACCAACTCCTGCCGCCCCTGCTCCATGATCCGGTTCGCCTGGTGCGGCTGGACGCGGAGTGGGCGCTTTCGGCCGGTTTGGCCGCCGGCTCGCCGGAACGGGCCGAGCTGGACGCCTACCTGAAATTGTCGCTCGACCAGCCCGCGGGGCGCCTGCGCCTCGGCCAGGACCTGGCCAACCGCGGCGACCTGCCGACCGCCGCGCCAGCGATGGCGCAGGCCGCCGCGTGGGACCCCGGCTCGCCCGGCATTCTCGCCGCGCAGGCGACCGTGCTGGCCGGCCTGAACCGGCCCGCCGAGGCGGGCGCCCTATTGCTCCGGGCGGGCGCGCTCGCGCCGAACGACGCCACCCTGCCGATGCGCGCCGGGCTGGCCTTCGCCGAGGCCCAGCAAACCGGCCAGGCCGAGGCGGCCTTCCGGCTGGCCCTGATGCGCGAGCCAAAGTTCGACCGCGCCTGGTACAACCTCGGCCTGCTGCTCGCCCAAGCCAACCGGCTGCCCGAGGCGGCGGCCGCCTTGCGGCAGGCAGAGCTCATCGCCCCGACCGAGGCCGACTATCCCTATGCCCTGGCCACGGTCCTGCTCCGCTCCGGCGACCGGTTGGGCGCGCATCACGCCGCGCAACGGACCCTGCTAATCACCCCCGGGCATCCAGGCGCCAATCAAGTTCTGCACGAGCTCCCCTGAAGCGGGCGCTTCCCCGAGGCGGGCGCTTCCCCGAGGCGGACGCGAACCTGAAGCGCGCATCTCCCCGAAGCCCGTCGCCGGCCCAGCACCGGCCCAGCACCAGCCCAGCACCAGCCCAGCACTCCCCGGCCAGCAAGGCCGCCGCGCCACCGCCCAGGCCGACCAGGCAATTGTCACGTAATACGTGACAATTGCTCCGGGCCTATCCGGTTCTCAACGCCCTCACCTCTCTCCCTCCCTCTCCGCTCTCCTTCCCTCACCGCTCTCCCTCCCTCACCGAACCCGCGGACACACCAGTCCCACCAGACCCACGGTCGCCACCACACCCACGGTCGCCGCCGGACCCACGGTCGCCGCCAGACCGCCCGCCCAGGCCGACCAGGCAATTGTCACGTAATACGTGACAATTGCTCCGGGCCTACCGGAGGCCGGAGGGTTAAAGCGAGAGGAGAGGAGAGG
>CAIKTR010000075.1 GCA_903830425.1 uncultured Opitutia bacterium | reverse complement strand
GCCGAACCGCTGGCTGCGACTGCTCATCTTTACGCTCCTGCTGTTCAACCCGATGACCTACGAGGCGGCGGTGCATGGCCGCGTCATCCGCCAGGGCATCTACCACTCGTGCACCCTCGGGGTGCTCGCGGGCCTGATCGCACTCTATGGCCGGCGGAACGCGCCGGGGCGCCAGTTGCTCGGCTGGGTCGCGCTCACCGGCCTGAGCCTCGGCGCCTTCTGGCTCACGCGCGAGGAGGGGGTTTGGCTGCTCCCGCTCCTCGCCCCCCTCTGGCTGTGGCTGCTGTCTCGCGTCTGGCGCGAGACCCCGCACCCGGTTTTCACGCGGTTTCTCGTTCTGCTGTCTCCGCTGCTCATCTGGGCCGGGGCCCTGTTGCTCGTCTGTGGCCTCAATTACCGTCACTATGGGGTGTTCGCGACGGTGGAGTTCAAGACGACCCCATTTGCCGACGCCTATGGGGCGCTCAGCCGCGTCACCCCGAAGGCCTGGCGGCCGTACGTGGCGGTGCAGCGCGAAGTGCGCGAGCGGATTTACGCAGTAAGCCCGGCCTTTGCCGAACTCCAGCCCCAGTTCGAGGGCGCGCTGGGCGAGGGCTGGGCCGCGCCCGGGGCTGGCCTCCTGGGACTGCCGAGCCAGCAGCGGGAGATCGCCAGCGGCTGGTTCATGTGGGCGCTGCGCGACGCCGTGGCGGCCGCCGGCCACGCCAACACCGGGGCGGAGGCGATGCGCTATTACCGGCAACTGGCCACCGAGGTGAACGCGGCCTGCGACGATGGCCGGCTCGCGGCGGGGCCGCGGCGCTCGGGCTTCCTGCCCGTCTGGCATCCGGGCTATTGGCCGCGCCTGCGCAACAGTCTGGCCCGGGCCTCAAAGTTTTTCCTCACGTTCGATGGCTTCACCGCCCAGCCCGCGCTCAGCTCCGGACCTCCGGAAAATCTCGTGATCTATTCCGAACTGACCCGCGAGCGGCTCTCGCCCCTGACGGCGGCCCCCCCCTCGCCCAAAGAACGACATGGGCTGGACCGCTGGCGTCTCTCCGTGCTCGCCGGCTTGGGGCGGACCTACCAGTTCCTCATCCCGCCCTGCGCCGTGCTCGCCGGGATCGCCTGGCTCAGCTCCATCGGCATCGCCCTGGTCCGTCGCCGCGCCCATTTCTGGCTGATCCTGAACACCGGCCTCATCGCCGCCATCGCCAGCATGACGGCGATCAACGCCCTGATCGACTCCACCTCGTTTCCGTCCATCGCCACGGGTGGCTTCACCGCCTGTTACCCCCTTTACCTGCTCTTTCTGGTCACCGTCTGGATGCAGCTCCGGACCGCGGGGCGCGCGGAAACGACGGTCCCGGCGGTGTGAGCGCGATCCTGCCTGGGCCACGATTGGACTCGAAAGCCCGCCGCGGCCCATTTTGCTAGGTCGGTCGCACCGCCTATCTCCTCCCCCATGGCCAAAACCCTTCTCGTCACCGGCTCCTCCGGCCTCATCGGCTCGGAGGTCTGCGTCTATTTCTCCCGCGAACTCGGCTACACGATCCACGGCGTGGACAACAACCAGCGCGCCGTGTTCTTCGGCCCCCAGGGCGACACGCGCTGGAACCAGCAGCGGCTCACGCAGGAACTGCCCGGCTTCGTCCACCATGAGCTCGACATCCGCGACCGCGCCGGCGTGCTCGCCCTCGTCAAGGCCGTCCAACCGGACGCCATCGTCCACACCGCCGCGCAGCCCAGCCACGACCGCGCCGCGGCCATCCCCTTCGACGACTTCGACACCAATGCCGTCGGCACGCTGAACCTGCTCGAGGCCGCCCGGCAGGCCGCGCCCGAGTCGCCGTTCGTCCACATGAGCACGAACAAGGTGTACGGCGACGCGCCGAACCGCATCGCGCTGCAGGAGCTGGCCACGCGCTGGGACTACGCCGACCCGGCCTACGCGCACGGCATCGCGGAGACCTTCACCATCGACCAGTCGAAGCACTCGCTCTTCGGCGCGTCCAAGGTGGCCGCCGACGTGATGGTCCAGGAGTACGGCCGCTATTTCAACCTGCCGACCTGCTGCCTGCGCGGCGGCTGCCTCACCGGGCCCAACCACTCGGGCGTCGAGCTGCACGGCTTCCTCAGCTACCTCGTGAAGTGCAACCTGGAGGGCCGCGAGTACAAGGTGTTCGGCTATCTGGGCAAGCAGGTGCGCGACAATATCCACTCGCTGGATGTGGCGCGCTTCATGGCGGCCTTCGTCGCCGCGCCGCGGGCCGGCGAGGTCTACAACCTCGGCGGCGGCAAGGCCAACAGCACCTCGATCCTCGAGGCGTTTAAGCTCACGGAAAAGCTCACCGGCCGGGCGCAGGTCTACACCTACGTCGACCAGAACCGCGCCGGCGACCACATCTGCTATTACAGCGACCTGCGGAAAATGCGCGCCCACTATCCGGCGTGGGACCTCACCCAGTCGCTGGAGGAAACCATCCGCCAGATCGTCGCGGCCTGGCGCCACCGCGCCGGCCGGTAGGCCGCGCCCGCCGGGGCCGTCCGCCGTTCCCTTCACCCGCCGCCGCGCTCGCCGCCGCCCCTCCCCTTGCCTGCTTCCTCCCAACCGCCCGCCGCCGGCGAAACCGCGCGGATCTTCGGCCTCGATCTGCTGCGGGCGGCGGCGATCCTGAGCGTCCTGCTGGCCCATTTGTTTGCGCTGCTCTACCCGCATGTGGGCTGGCTGGGGATCCTGGGCCACGGCGGCTTCTTCGGGGTGGAGCTCTTCTTCGTGCTGAGCGGATTCCTCATCGGCCAGATCCTGATCCGCCGCGGCGCGGATTTCGGCCGGGGCGGGGCCCTGCCGGAATTTTACCTGCGCCGCTGGTTCCGCACCCTGCCCCTGTTCTGGCTCCTGGTCGTCGCGAACGTCCTGCTCGACCGCTGGCAGCAGGGCAGCCGGCTGGCGCTGCCCGACCTCCTCGGCCACGGGCTGTTTGTACGCAACTTTGCCACGCCGAGCCTGATGTTCCTGCCTGAGTCGTGGAGCCTCGCCGTGGAGGAATGGTTCTACCTGCTGTTCCCCGCCGCGCTCTGGCTGGGACTCCGGTTCACGCGCCGGTTCGACGCCGTCTTCCTCCTCGCGGCCGGGGCGTTCTACCTCTTCTCCACCGGGGCTCGCCTGCTGGCCGCGTCCCATCCCGACCGGACGTGGGAGTGGCTGCGGGTGCTCGTCCTCTACCGGCTGGATGCGATCATGATCGGCATCCTCGCCGCCTGGCTCGCCGCCCGTTTTCCGGCGGTCTGGCGCCGCTGGGCCTGGCCCTGCGCGGGACTGGGCGCCCTGCTGGTCGTCGGCATGTACGCCACGCTGTGGCGGATCGAGGGCAGTTGGGTAGCCAACGGCGCCGACGCCTGGTTTGCCCGCACGGCGCGCTTCAACCTGATCTCGCTCGGCTTTGCCCTACTGCTGCCCGCCGCCGCGGGGTGGAAACTCTCCACTGAAAACGCCGCGAGCCTGGCCATCCGCCGCATCGCCCTCTGGTCGTATGCGATCTATCTGGTGCAGCATCCGCTCTCCCGGCTGATCATGCCGCACTGCTTCCCGGACTGGCAGACCTCCGCGTATCAGGGCTGGGCCCTGTTCGTCACGGTCCTCGCGGCCACGATCGGGCTCAGTGCCCTGCTCCACCACGGGTTTGAGGCCCGCTGCACCCGCCTGCGGGAAACCGCCGCCCCGGCCCTGCGGCGGCTGTTCGGAGAAAAGGCGGATCCGGCGTAGCCAGAGCGTGTCTGGGATCGCAGGGACCGGCGGGCGGGAGCTGGTGTTTTTTCGGTTTGTCCGCCAAGCTCCCTCCTTCTTTCCTCCCAGACCATGAACCGCCGCCTGCCCACCCCCTCGTTTCGCATGACCCTCGCCCTGCTGTTGGCGGGGCTGACGGTGG
>CAIKTR010000074.1 GCA_903830425.1 uncultured Opitutia bacterium | reverse complement strand
GGGGTCGGCGGCCGGCGCGGCGGGGGCCGGGGCGGGCAGCGGGCCGGTCTCGCCGCCCAGGGTGGCGCGGGCCAGCTGGGCCTGGCCGTCGAGCAGGAGCCCGCCCTGGGTGACCACGCGGTCGCCCGCCTGCACCCCGGCGAGGACCTCGACGAACTCGTCGCCGACGCGGCCGAGCCGGACCCGGCGGGCGGCGTAGGTGCGGTCCGACTGCTCGAGGAAGACGAGGGGTTCGGCGCCATGCTGGAGGACGGCGCTGCGGGGCGCGAGGAGGACCCCGGGGATTTCCAGCCGCACGCTGGCGTAGCCGGTCTGGCGGCGGAGCAGGGCGTGGTCGGCGTTCGGCAGGATCACGCGGACCTTCGCGGTCCGGGTCAGCTCGCTGAGGTTGGGGTCGATGAAGGCGATGGGCGCGGTCCGCACGCGGCCGGGCTGGGAGGGGACGCTCACGGCCACCTCCTGGCCGACGCGCAGCCAGGCGAGGTCGGGCTCGTAGGCGTCGAAGACGAACCACATGGAGGAGAAGTCGGCGATCTCGAACAGCCGGGAGCCGGGCTCCGACTGGTCCTTGTTGATCTCCTGGCCCTCGTAGACGTGGCGGGCGACGACGGTGCCGGAGAGGGGCGCGCGGATGTTCACCATGGCGGTGGGCTCGAGCGTGTGCTCGAGGATGTCGATCTCGCCGGCGAGCAGGCCGAGCTCGAGCAGCCGCTCGCGGGCGGCGGCGCGCTCGGAGTCGGTGAAGGCGGCGCCGGCCCGGAGGCGCTCGACGTACTGGCGCTGGGCGGTCAGCAGCTCGGGGCTGTAGACGGTGGCGAGCGGCTCGCCGGCGCGGACCTCGGCCCCGACGTAGTTGACGAACAGCTTTTCGACGCGGCCGGGCACGCGGGCGCCGATGATGCGGTGGCGGGTGTCGTCATCCTCCACCACCCCCGCCACGCGCAGGGTGCGCACCAGCGGGGCGCGGGTGACCGCGGCGGTCTGCACGCCGACGACGCTGGCGCCGGCGGGGGCGAGGGCGACGAGGCTGGGGTCGGCGTCGGTGGTGGTGGTGGCGGCGGTGAGGGCCATGCCGCAGATCGTGCATTTGTCCTGGGCGTGGCCGGACTTGATCCACGGGTGCATCGGGCACTGGTAGGTGAGGGCGGGGGCGGCCGGCAGCACGAGGGCGCCGGCGAAAAAGAGGAGGAGGGAGAGCAGGGATTTCATGGTCGGGACGGAACCGGGACGAAAGGGAGACGGGAGGGGAGGAAACGCGCACGCGGCCGCGCACGCGGAGCAGACGGGCGGTGGCCGGGCAGCGCCCGGACCCACCGCGGGCCGGACGATCTCAGAGCAGCCAACTGCAGTGGGCCGTGAAGCGGGGCACACTGGCAGGGGGCGTCATCCGGGCGGCGCCGCGCGCCGCGGCCGAGTCGGCCGCCGGCGCCAGGAAGGAGGCAAAGAATTTCTCGCCAGGCGCCCGGGCGCACGGCGCGGCGCGGCGGACCGCGACGGCGGCGGCGGGGGCCGGCCGGTCCAGGGTGGTGAGGACGGTGGAGGCGGCGGGCGGCGGCAGGCAGTCCGGCATGCCGCAGGAGCCGTCGAGGTCACCGCAGCAGCACGAACGGTGCGACCCCTCGAGCGCACCCACGGGCTGGACCTGGGCAAAGAGGCCGCAGGCCAAGGCGAGAATGACGGTGAGGAGACGCCGCATGGGTTCCGGACGCTAAGCGGGGCCGGCCCGGTTGCAAATCGATATTCCCGCGGGGGCGGCGTCAGGGCCGCGCCTCGCGGCAGAACTCGCGGAAGACCTCGAGCATGTACTCGTAGTGCGGCAGGGGCATGCCGGGGAAAATCGTATTGGAGGTGGAGAAGATGTAGCCGCCGCCCGGGCTGCCGTGCTCGAGGCAGTACCGCGCGGACCGGCGGATCGCCTCCCGGGGGCCGTCCTGCATCAGGTTGCACTGGACGTTGCCCATCAGCGCCATCCGGCCGTGGGTGCGCTGCTTGACCACGGCGAGGTCCATGCCGGCCATCGGGTCGAGGGACTGCAGCGCGTGGGGCGCGCAGGCCAGGATCTGGTCGAGCACGGTCATGAGGTTGCCGTCGCTGTGAAAGAACGCGAGGGCGCCCCGCTGTTTCACGCGCTCGACCAGCCGGGCCAGGTAGGGGGTGACAATCTCCGCGAAGTCGGCGGGGGAGCAGAAGGTGCCGCCGTTGAAGGCCACGTCGTGCGGCAGGTAGATGAAATCCGCGCCGGCCTCGACCAGCCGGTCAATCCGCGCGCACGCGTCCTGGCAGCGGCGCTCGGCCTCGGCGTGGATCCGGTCGCGGCGCTCCGCGAGGTCGAGGGCGAACTGCTCCCAGTCGTCGATGCAGTCGATGCACCACAGCCCGGCGCCGACCATGCCGCCGATGGCGATTTTCCCACCGAACGCCCGCTGCGCGGCGCGCACGCCGGCGGGGTCGCCCCACGGCCAGTACACCGCCAGGGCGTCCCACTGGTACTGCTCGACGATGCGCTGGTAGATCTCGATGCAGGTCCCGATCTTGCGGTCCCGGTCGGTCGCCCAGTCGTTCCGGTCGGGGAACTTCAGGCCAAAGGCCTCCTGCTCCAGCTCGAACATGGACTCGAAGTGCGGCGGCCGGTCCGGCTGCTCGAACCGCAGCGCCTGCAGGAAGCGTTGCTTGCCGGTCATGCGGTCGGGGCGGGCGCCGCGCCTCCCGGTGGCAGCGGCGGCACGGCTGAAGGGTGGCGGGACATCGGGTCTCGCGAGCAAACGGCGCGGGCGGGGTGACTCAAGATATTTGCGGGCGCGGGGCTAGGGCGTGAGCACGACGTCGTCGCCGGTCCACAGCTGGCGGTCGGGCCCGGCGGAGCGGAGCTCAAGGCGGGTGCCGGAGAGCTGGTGGAAGAAGAACGGGCGGCCCCAGCGGTCGCAGAGCTCGCCGCGGGGGTTCACGGCCGGGTGGTCCGGCGGGAGCAGGGCCAGGTCCAGCCGGTTGCGGCCCATGAGCGCGGCGGTGATCTCGGCGTTGGTGCCCACGGGGTTCTCGTGAAAGTTGGAGCGGTAGGCGTCCACGAGGCCGCCGACGACGCGCAGGTCGGCCTGGATCGTGGCGTCGGGGGCGTTGAGCGAATCGGCGAGGGTGGAGCGTGGCTCCGGCGGCGCGGGCGCGGCGGGGAGCGGGGCGGGGCGGGCCGGGTCGGCGGCGGAGGAGGCGCCGGGGGAGCGGGCCGGGGATTCGTCCCGCGGCCAGAGCCGCCAGGCGAGCAGGGCGAGGAGCGCGACGGCGAGGGCGACGAGGGCCCGGCGGGCGTTCATCCGAGAAAGCCGAGATTGGGATGGGGGAACCGGCTGATGTTGGGCAGCACGGTGCCGAGGTCGGTCGCGCTGACGCCGAACCAGCGGGCGAGCGTCCCGGCGTACTCGTCCACGCTGGTGGTGGGAATCCAGCGGCCGCGGCCGGTGTCGTCGGGTCCGTTGACCGTGAGCACGGGCATCCGGCCGTAGATGTCGCCGCCCCGGACGGCGCCGCCGAGGATGAGCTGGTGGTTGCCCCAGCCGTGGTCGCTGCCGTCCCCGTTGGAGGAGTAGGTGCGGCCGAAGTCGGAGGCGGTGAAGGTGGTCACCTGGCTGGCGACGCCGAGCTCGACGGTGGCGCGGTAGAAGGCGCCGAGGGCCTGGCTGAGCTGGGTGAAGAGGGTGGCGTGGGAACCGGTGAGGGGGTCGGCGGCGTTGACCTGGGAGGCGTGGAGGTCGTAGCCCCCGACCTGGCAGAAGAAGATCTGGCGCTTGAGGCCGAAGGCGGCGGAGGTGCTGATGAGCTTGGCGGCCATCTTCAGCTGGTTGCCGAGGGTGGTGGCGGGGAAGGTGGTGGCGAGGACGGGGGCCGAGGCGAGGACGGTGTTGACCAGGTCGCTGCTGGCGATGGCGGCGCCGGACAGGCCGGCGAAGGCGGCGTCGAACAGGGCGGGCTGGGCCTGGGCGAGGAGGTCCTTCTGGGCGGCGTAGCGGAGGGGGTTGTTGCCGCCGGTGGTGCCGGCGAAGGTGACGGCCCCGCTGGAGCTGATGGCGTACTGGCTGACCTGGCTGCCGACCTGGAAGAAGTTGGTGCCGGCGAGGCTGAGGGACATCGAGAGCTGCGGGTTGGTGTTGGCCGCGTTCACGAGGTCGGCGAGCCGGCCGCCCCAGCCGGTGGTGCTGGGCCGGTCGGGCACGCTGCTCTGCCACTGCACCTGCTGGTCGCTGTGGGAGAACAGCTGCTTGGGCAGGGGGACGCTGCCGGCGCGGTACTGCGCGAGCGTGGTCGGCTGGACGAGGGTGCCGACGTTGGCCATGAGGGCGGCCTGGCCCGAGGCGAACAGGGCCTGGAACTCGGCCAGCGCCGGGTGGAGGGCCCAGCTGCGGCCGTCGGCGGTGCGCGGGGTGATGGGGAGCACGCCGGCGGCGGGGAGGGCGAGGTTGGAGCGGGCGCTGACGTAGGCCGCGTAGCTGGCGGCGTCGACGGGGATGATGAGGTTGTTGGCGTCGTTGCCGCCCTGGAGGAAGAGGCAGACGAGGGCCTTGTAGTCGCTGGGGATGGCGGCGGCGGTGATCGGGGCGTCGCCGGGGCGGGCGATGGCGCCGATCAGCCGGAGGCTGGCGAGCGACGAGAGCAGGCCGGTGGACCCGACCGCGGCGCAGCAGGCCTGGCGGATGAACCGGCGGCGGGAGGGGTCGGGGGCGTGGGTCGGGGGCATGGGGCGGGGCTAGTGTTGCACGGCGCCGGCGGGCGCGGTGGCGACGAGCAGGAGGGCGGTCTGGGCGCGCTCGAGCGGGGTGGCGGCGACGGGCAGCGCGGCGAGGGCGGTGGTGATGCGGGTGCGCGCGGCCGCGGGGAGGTTGCCGCCGCAGAGCACGGCGCTGAGATGGTCGAGGAGGGCGGCCGGGGTGGCGGCGAGCGCCTGCTCGCTGGCGAGGTTGAGCGTGAGGGCCGAGGCGGCGGGGGTGGCGCTGAAGAAGACGTAGCCGCGCAGGGAGTTGGGCACGCTGATCGCGGTGGTGGCGTTGGTGATCTCGAACTCGGGCGCGACCAGGCCGGCGGCGGCGAGCGGGCCGGGCAGGACGTAGGCGGGCGGGAAGAAGTTGAAGACGGTGGGGGAGCGCAGGGCGGCCTGGCCGAGCGCGACCTCCGGGTTGGCGATGGGGTAGCGGCCGCTGGTCGAGGACCCGCCGAACGAGCGGAGCAGGTTGGTCACGCGGAGGAGCGGCTCGCGCAGCTTGCCGTAGCCGGCGTTGGCGGTGACGCTGGCCGAGCGCGCCTCGTAGTCGGTGAGCAGGGCGCGGACCACGGCGGCCAGGTTGCCGCGCACGCCGGTGCCGTCGTTGGCAAAGACCTGCGCGACGCGGTAGACGTAGGCCGGGCTGGGGTTGCTGGTGACCAGGCGCTGGATGAGCTGCCGGCAGATGAACGGCCCGCAGCTGGGGTGGCTGAAGAGCGCGTCGAGCGTGGCCTTGAGATCCTGCGCGCCGGTCTGGCCCGCGGGCAGCACGACGCCGTCCACGATGGTCTTCGCGGCGGTGTCGTGGAACGCGGGAAACTGCTGCAGCGGCGAGTAGTAGTCCGCCGGGGCGGAGCGGAACGCATTGAGGTTGGTCGAGGGGTAGCCCCAGCCGGTGAAGACCCGGGCCATTTCCGTGATGGTGGCCTGGGTGTAGGTCGGGATGGGCAGGCCGCCGCTGTCGAGCTGCAGGGTGCCGTCGGGCTGGAGCCGGTTCAGCCCGATGGTGAAGAGCTGCATGACCTCGCGGGCGTAGTTCTCGTCGGGGCTGGTGGTGGCGGTGGCCTTGCCGCTGCGCAGCGAGCTCAGGTAGCTGCCCATCATCGGGCTGAGGGTGACGTTCTCGAGGAGGGTGCGGAAATTGCCGAAGGCGCCGTTGCCGAGCAGGTCGTAGTAATGGGCGAGGCCCTCGGGCTGGGCGAGGGAGGCGTCGGAGACGACGAACAGCTCGCTCAGGGCGAAGGCGACGCGCTGGCGGAGCTGGTCGGGGGCGGTGAGCACGGTCTTGAACCACGCGGCCTGGCGGTTGGCGGCGTTCATGGTGCCGTCGGTGTTGCCGCCGAAGGCGGCGAGGTCGGCGAGGGCGGCGACGCGGTGGGAGGTGAAGGGGAGCGCGAGCTGGGCGTTGATCCAGGCGTCAAAGCTGCTGGTGGCGAGGGCATCGACCTCGGACTGCAGCGGGCCGAAGGTCGCCTGGGCGAGGAGGCGGGCGGCGCCGGCGGTCCCGGGGGCGCCGGCGGGCAGGGCGGGCGGGGCGGCCGGGGCCGTGAACACCTGGGAGCCGGACGCGAGGAGGAAGGTGCCCTGGGCCTCGCCCGCGGGGTGGGCGGCGGTGTCGATCCCGACGTAGAGGTTGCCGGACTGCAGGGCGGCCAGCAGGTCTGCGCGGGAATAGCTGCCGATCGGGTCGAAGGTCCACACGGCCCCGGAGACCTGTCCGGCCGGGAGGCTGAAGACGTAGTCGCCGGACGGGCCCAGCTGCAGGTGGGCGACGACCTCGGCGGAGCTCAGGTTGGAGAAGGAGAGGGAGACCTGGGCGAGGCTGCCGGTGGCATTGACGAGGAGGGTGGCGGTGCCGGAGGCGGTGGAGTTGGCGGCGGCGGCGGCCGGCCGCACGCTGGCCACGTAGAGGGTGGAGGCGGCGGGGGCGATGGTGACCTGCGCGGTGCCCGGGCTGCCGAGCACGTAGCCCGGGCCGAGTTGGAGGGCGGCGGTCACGGTCAGCGTCGCGCCGTTGACCAGGTTGGGCACGGGCACGACCGCGATGGCGGCGGAGGCCGCGCCGGCGGGGATCGTGACGGTGGCGGGGTAGAGCGCGTAATAGTCGAGGCCGTTCACGGCCGTGCCGCCGAGGGTGTAGGTCACGGTCAGCGGGGCCTGCAGGTCGCCGGTCCGGGTGACGGTGAATTCCCCGGGGTGGTCGCCCGACTTGTCGGCGCTGGCCCGGGTGGCGGCGAGGGTGACGGTGCCGGCGCCGACGGGCGTGACGTCGTAGACCTCGACGAGGGCGACGCCGGTGGTGCCGCCGACGCCGCTGACCTGGATGGCGTAGCTGCCGGGGGGAAAATCGGCGAGGACGGCGGCGTCCTTGCTGGTGTTGTCGGGGAAGGGGAAGGCGCCGACCTGCTGGCAGGCCTCGGCGAGGGCCGGGCCGTCCACGGCGCCGGGGCCGGCGGGCGTGCCCCAGTTGTCGTTCGACGTGTAGACCACGGTGTTGGCGGCGTTGGTGACGGTGACGGTGGGATCGGCGAGGGTGCCGCCCACGCCGTAGGCGGCGAGGGCGGGGCCGGCGGCGCGCACGAGGAGCCGGCGGATGCCGGTGCCGTTGGCGATGACGAAGCCCGGGAGCATCACGCCGGCGCCGGTGCCGACCAGGGCGCGGGTGGAGAGGTTGACCATCCGGGAGGGGGCGGCGCCGACCTCGTACAGCTCGATGCTGGCGATGCCGGTGCCGCCGCCCGCGCTGGCGAGCTGGGCGGAATAGATGCCCGGCGCGAGGGTGCGGACGAGGGCGGTGTCGTGGGAGCCCGGCGTCAGCGGGAACGCGCCCACGGCGGCGAAGGTGGCGGCGTCGCCGGCGGACCAGGCGGCGTTGGTGGCGAACGGCGTCGTCGGGTCGCCGGCCTGAAAGAGCCGGAGGACGGGATCGCCGAGGGCGCCGGGGACGCCGTAGGCGGTGAGGGCGGGGCCGATGCCGCGGACGAGGACGGTCTTGCTGCCGCCGGGGCCGATGACGAAGCCGGAGATGAGGATGTTCTCGCCGGTGCCGACCTGGGCGCGGGTGGAGAGATTGACGAGGCTGGGCTCGGCGCCCGCGGGCAGGACGAGGCTGGCGGCGAGGCCGAGGGCGAAGCAGACGCGGGTCAGGGGGTTCATGCCAGGGCGGTCGGACAGAAGACGGGGTCGGTGGCTATACCTGACCAAGACGCCCGGGACGCAATCGCGTAACAGCTATAAATGTGTGAAACGACGCCATGGGCGCGGCGCTCAGGTAACGGTGCGCAGCTGGATGCTGTCGACGAGGCGGTCCTGGGAGACGATGTCGGTGGCGATGATCAGCTTGTCGCCGGGGGCGATGCGGCCGGCGCGGCGGAGGAGGGAGAGGGCGTTCTCGATGGTGGTGTCGGGATCGGCGGCGAAGGGCATGAGGAAGGGCTCGACGGCGCGCAGCAGCCGGAGCTGGCGGAGGAGGGCGACGTGGGGGGTGAGGGCGAGGATGGGGGCGCTGACGGGCCGGAGGGCGGCGAGGCCGCTGGCCATGAACCCGTGCCGGGTGAAGGTGAGGATCTTCGAGTGGGGGAGTTCGTTGGCGAGCACGACGGCGGAGTGCAGGACCTTCATCCGCTCGCCGGAGAAGACGGCCGGCTCGCGCTGGCCGGGCTCCGCCTCGGCCTCGATGCGGCGGGCGATCTTGTCGAGCATCTGCACGCATTCCAGCGGGTAGCGGCCGACGGTGGTCTCGCCCGAGAGCATCACGCAGTCGGCAAACTCGTAGACGGCGTTGGCGACGTCGGTGATCTCGGCGCGCGTGGGCACGGGCTGGGTGATCATCGACTCGAGCATGTGGGTGGCGACGATGACCGGGCGGCCCTGGGCGAGGCAGGCGCGGACGGCCCGGCGCTGGATGACCGGCAGCTCCTCGAACGGGCACTCGATGCCGAGGTCGCCGCGCGCCACCATCAGCCCGTCGCAGGCGCCGACGATGGCGTCGAGGTTCACGATGCCGGACTGGTCCTCGATCTTGGCGATGATGCGCGCCTTGGACGCCTGGGCCTGGAGGAAGGTGCGCAGCTGCTCCACGTCGGCCGCCTCGCGCACGAAGGAGAGGGCGACGAAGTCGATCCCCTCCTCGAGGCCGACGAGGGTGTCGGCGCGGTCCTTGTCGGTGAAGGACGGCAGGTTCACCTTCACGCCGGGGAGGTTGATGTGGCGGCGCGAGCCGAGCGGGCCGGGGATCAGGACGCGGCAGCGGATATGGGCCTGATCCTTGGCCAGAACCTCGAGGCGCAGCAGGCCGTTGTCGACCAGGACGGTGTCGCCGACCTGGATGTCGTGGACGAGGTTCTGGTAGTTGACGTCGACGGAGCGGACCTCCTCGCCGCCGCCCCGCTCGGCGCCGGGCTTGACGGTGAAGTCGAAGATCTCGCCGGCGCGCAGCTGGAGGGGGGTGGCGACGTCGCCGGTGCGGATTTCCGGGCCCTTGATGTCCATCATGACCGCGACCTCGCGGCCGAGGCGGGCGCTGACGGCGCGGATGCGGCGGATGACGGTGCGGGTCCAGTCGTGGCCGGCGTGCGCCATGTTGAGCCGGACGATATCGGCGCCGGCGCCGATCATTTTCTCGAGCATGGCCTCGCTCTCGGTGGCGGGCCCGAGGGTGAAGATGATCTTGGTGCGGCGGAACGGAACAGGGGCGCTCATGCGGCCCCGCTGTTGCCCGAAAGGGAACGGTGGCGCAAGCATGGCCGATGTAAAATCTTGGTGGCGACGGAGGGATTTGCTGTGCACCGCCCCCGGCTTCCGCTCAGATGGCGGGGTGCCGGCGCCTTGCCCGGCGGTCCGCCCTCCCTGTCCCCCCGACCTTCGCCATGTCCCTCAGCATCGTCGCCCTCTGCCTCCTCATTGTCATCGGGATCTATTTCTACAACAACCCGCTCCAGCACGGGCCGTGGTTCCTGAGCCGGCGCTTCATCAACTGGTTCCCCCTGGGGATGACGTATGCGTTCCTCTACATGGGGCGCTACAACCTCACCGTCGCGAAAAACTCGTTCGGGTCGCTGATGACCAACCAGGACTTCGGGCTGATCTTCGGCGCGGGCACCATCGTGTACGGGCTGTCCTTCCTGGTGAACGGGCCGCTGGTGGACAAGATCGGCGGGAAGAAGGGCATCATGATCGCGGCGGTCGGGGCGTCGGCGGCCAACCTCGCGATGGGCGTGGTCACCTACCTGGTTGTGACGGGCCGGCTGCAGGTCAAGCTGGTCGGGATCTTCTCGGTGCTCTACGCGCTCAACATGTATTTCCAGAGCTACGGCGCGGTCTCGATCATCAAGGTGAAGGCGCACTGGTTCCACGTGCGGGAGCGCGGGGTCTTCGGCGCGATCTTCGGCACGCTGATCTCCTTCGGCGTCTACTTCGCCTTCGACTGGGGCCAGGCGATCGTGAACATGACGAAGGCGGCCGCGGGCGCGCCGGCCTCCTGGGTGCACGCCCTGGTGCGGCGGCTGTTTGTCCCCGCCGGCGTGACGGTCGACGCGACCTGGACGGTGTTTTTCATCCCGGCGGCGATCCTGCTCGTGTGGGTGCTGCTCGACCTGTGGCTGATCAAGGACACGCCGGAGGAGGCGGGCTTCCCGCACCTCGACGTGCACGACGCCTCGTCCGGCCACATGCACGAGGAGTACACGACGATGGACCTGCTGCGGAAGGTCTTTGGCAACCCGGTCATGCTGATGATCGCCGGGGTCGAGCTCACCTCCGGGGTGCTCCGCAACGGCATCATGCAGTGGTACACGATCTTCGCGCACGACGTGAAGCAGCCGGGCGCGGAGGGCATCCTCGCGAACTGGGGCCTGCTGCTGTGCGTCTTCGGCATCGTCGGCGGCTTCGCGGGCGGCCTGATCTCGGACAAATACTTCCAGTCGCGGCGCGGGCCGCCGGCGGCGCTGCTTTCCAGCTTCATGCTCATGATGGCCGCGGTGATGGCGATGACCCTGTTCTCCCTGCCGCTGGTGGTGGGGCTGGCGGCCCTGCTGATCGTGGCGGCGGTGACCGGGGTGCATTCGCTGATGTCGGGCACCGCGGCGGCGGATTTCGGCGGCCGCAAGGCGACGGCCACCTGCTCGGGGATCGTGGACGGCTGCGTCTATCTCGGCAGCGGCGTCCAGTCGGTCTGCGTGGGCTACCTGTCGGGCCACAGCTGGCGCTGGTGGCCGATTTTCCTGATGCCGTTCGCCCTGATGGGCGCGCTGATCGCGTGGCGGATCTGGCACGAGCTGCCGGCGGCGACGCGCAAGTACATCAACGAGCACGAGGGAAAATCCGCCCCGGCGGCCTGAACGCCGGGGGCGGCGGGCCGACGGGCGACGCCGGCCTGATTGTTCGTGCAGAACCCGGCGATTGACGGCACACCTGTGGCCCCATGGCAGACCTGATCGCCCCCTCGCCGGCCCCGGTCGCCCCCCGGCCGAAGCTCCCGCCCGGCTACCGGGCGCGGCGCGGGCTCAACTGGGGCGTGGTGGGGCTGATGTACACCAGCTACTACCTCTGCCGCTACAACCTCTCGCTGAGCAACAAGGCGATCAGCGACGAGTTCGGGTTCAGCAAGGCCCAGATGGGCACGATCATCTCCTCGGCGCTGCTGGCCTACGCGTTTGGCCAGATCCTCAACGGCCTGCTGGTGGACAAGCTGGGCGGCAAGCGCGCGATGCTGATCGGGGCGGTGGGCACGATCACGCTGAACCTCCTGTTCGGGGCGGCGTCGTTCTGGGGCATCCTCGGGCTCTTTGTCGTGCTGCGCAGCCTCGACGGCTACCTGCAGTCGTTCGGGGCCTCGGGCTTTGTGAAGATCAACGCGGCCTGGTTCAGCCAGAAGGAGCGCGGGACGTTTGCGGGGATCTTCGGCTTCATGATCAACCTCGGGCGCTTCGGCATCTTCACCTTTGGCCCGGCGCTGCTGGCGGGGTTCGTGTTCCTGGGCATGTGGCATGTGCCGCCGCTGCACTGGCGCTGGCTGTTCTGGATCCCCGCGGGCGTGGCGAGCCTGGTGGCCGTCGTGCTCGCGCTGGTGGTCAAGGACACGCCGGAGGAGGCGGGCTTCCACGGGGTGCACGGGCAGGAGGCCGACCACCAGGACCTCGGCGTGCGGACCGAGGTGCGCACGGTGCTGCGGACCATTTTGGGCAACCCCAACATCTGGATCATCGGCCTGGCCTACGCCTGCACCGGCGCGGTCCGGCAGAGCGTGGACCAGTGGTTCCCCCGGTACATGCTGGAGGTGCACGCCATCAGCATGGGCTCGCCGCAGCTCAAGTGGCTCGGCTTCCTCATTCCGTTTGTCGCCTCGCTCGGCTCGGTGATTTCCGGCTACATCTCCGACACGGTGTTCCACGGCCGGCGGGCCCCGGTGGCGATGGGCCTGTATTTCCTCGAGACCGCGGTGATCCTGCTGGCGGCGCAGATGCGGAGCGTGAACCTCGTGATCCTGTTTTTCGTCCTGATCTCCTTCACCGCGAACGCGACGCACTCGATCCTGGGGCCGGCGGCGTCGATGGACATCGGCGGGCGGAAGATGGCGGGCTTCGCCCACGGGCTGATCGACGCCTTCCAGTATTTCGGCGGGGCGCTCGCGGGGGTGCTGCTCGGGTCGCTGATCGACCGCAACTGGGGCTACTACTTCTATTTCATGGTGCCGTTCGGCCTGATCGGCGGCGCGCTGATGTGGTCGATCCGCCACCGCCTCAACCTGCGGTCGGGCGGGTAGGGC